>DATIYE010000121.1:0-2986 GCA_035517795.1 Gaiellaceae bacterium
GTCCTCGAGCTGCTGCTCGCCGCCGACGGAGCCTCGCTCTCGCCCGAGCAGCTGCTCGAGCGAGCCTGGGACGAGTACGTCGACACCTTCTCGAACGTGGTGAAGGTCACGATCAGCCGGCTGCGGCGCAAGCTCGGGGAGCCGCCTGCGATCGAGACCGTCCCGGGCGGCTACCGGATCGCCGTGTGAAGCGCCCAGCATCAGTTCCACGCCGCTGGCTCCGGCTCCCGTGGCGAACGATCCGCCTCCGGCTCACCCTGCTCTACAGCGGCCTCTTCCTTCTCTCGGGCGCGGCGCTGCTCACCGTCACCTACCTGCTCGTCGAGCATCAGTACACACAGAACGGCGCCAGCCTCTTCATCAGCAGGGGCAACGTCGGTGGTGTCACGGTGGTGACCCCTGCGGGCGGCGCCCTCCCCGGCCCTGCCGTAGGGCTCCTCCCCAGCGGCGTCCCGACTCCCGTCGAGGTCACGGCTCAGGCCCACGCGAGATCCTCCGCGGCGCTCAACCAGCTGCTGATCAACTCGGGGATCGCGCTCGGACTCATGGCCCTGATCTCGATCTGGCTCGGCTGGCTCGTCGCCGGCCGAGCCCTGCGTCCCCTGCGAACGATCACGAACACGGCCCGCGAGATCTCCGCGAGCAACCTGCACCGGCGCCTCGACCTCGAAGGGCCCGACGACGAGATCAAACAGCTCGGGAACACCTTCGACGAGCTGCTCGGCCGCCTGGAGGCCTCGTTCGAGGCGCAGCGGCAGTTCGTCGCCAACGCCTCACACGAGCTTCGCACACCGCTCACGCTCGAACGGGCCCTGGTGGAAGTCGCGCTCGCCGACCCTGACGCTGGCGTCACCTCGCTCCGCCGGATGGGGGAGCAGGTGCTGGCCGTCGGGGAGCAGCAGGAACGGTTGATCGAGGCGCTCCTCACCCTCTCCCGCAGCCAGGGCGGCCTCGACCGACACGAGCCCGTCGACCTGCGCGCGATCACGCGCGAAGCCCTCCACGCGGTCGACGACGAGAGCCTGACGATCGCGACCAGGCTCGAGCCTGCCGCCACCAGCGGCGACCCGCGCCTCCTCGAGCGCCTCGTCGCGAACCTCGTCACCAACGCGGCCCGGTACAACACGCCGAACGGACGGATCGAGGCCCGAACCGAGACACGAGCAGGACGCGTTGTCCTCACCATCGACAACACCGGCCCGACGATCCCGCCGGACGACCTCGACCGGCTCTTCCAGCCGTTCCAACGGCTCCAGACCGAACGGACGAACGGCACAGGCGGCCTGGGGCTCGGTCTCTCGATCGTCCAGGCCGTCGCAGTCGCACACCAGGCCACGCTCGACGCCCGACCGCGAGCCGGCGGAGGCCTCCACGTCGAGATCGGCTTCCCCGCCTCCCTCATACCAATCTCCCGGCCACCGACGCCAACGGCACCGCAGGCGGCGCCGCAGAGTGCCGGCTGAGTAGACGGAGCGCCGGTCCCAGCCCGGGTCGGGCCGCGGTGCGGTTCATGACCTCATGCTCGCCGGGGGCGATCACAACCGCAGGAAGCGCCGATGAACATTCGTAGAAAATTCGGGGTGGCGTGGGCCCGTGTCGAGTGCACCGTTCACCCCAGTTGAAGGCGCGGCCCGACCTTCGGTTCCAGGTGCTCGCATGCCTTGAAGGCGCGCTGGAGGAGCGGTAAGTCCTGGTCGATCCCCTTGATGCTGCCGAGCGGGAAGAATCCTTGGCCGTTCGGGTCGGGGAAGCTCGGCACGCCGTTCTTGCGCATACAGGCGGCGAAGCCCAGCATCGCGTTCGCCGCCGCCGCCCGCTCGGCCGGGGTCAGCGAGGGCGGGCCGCCGCCGGGGAGGTACTTGCGGCAGGCGGCCATCGCCGCCTGGAACTGTGGTGAGCTCGGGTCGACGCTCCCGCTCACGATCACCCCCTCGATACTCAGCACGTTGTTGCCCGCCGTCGCAGCCGAGCCCACCGAGGCCGTGAACCCATGAGCGGTCAGGCACGCCGCAAAGGCGGCACGGCTCGGCTCGGCGAGGTCGCGGGCCCGGCCGTGGCCGAGGTGGTTGCAGTCGTCGAAGGGACACTCGCGACCGAGGGCGTCGTGGAGCCGCCGCAACCTGCAACTGCCCCGGTGAGCCCGGCGAGACAGATGACGAGCCCGGCCGCGCGCGCGTTCACGGGACCCCCTGGAGTGGCTCGTGGTCCTCCACTGCTCGCATGCAAGCCGACGCCTCTAAAACGGCTCTAAAACCGCGCCGGGTCGGCGACGAAGGCCGTCATGGGCTCCCGGCGCCGACGGCGAAGAGGTTGCGGGCGGCTGAGAGCTCGGGTCGGCAGGCGGTCTTCGCGGCCTGGTAGGTGGGTGTGCTCGTGGCGAGGTTCTTGATCTGGCCTCCGAAGCGCCCGTTGGAGTTCGGGTCGGGGAAGTCGCTGACGCCGTGGCTTCGCATGCAGTTCGCGAACGCGAGCATGTCCTGCTGGAGCTGGGCGATGTTCGCGGCCGAGGTGATGCCCGTCCTGGAGAGGAGTGGCTCGCACGTGGTGAAGGCCTGGGTGTCTCCGCGAACGAGCTGTCGCAGCTGATTCAGGTTCGTCCACCCGTAGGTTCCGTCGGCGGTTTGCCGAGGGTCGGGAAAGTCGGAGATGCCGGACCGGCGCATGCATCGGGCAAAGGCGAGCAACGCCTGTTGCTCGCTCTGAGTCGACGTTGTGCCGGTTACGGTGGTCGCGCCGCCTTCTGTCGTGGAGGTCGAGCCGATCTGCGCGACGCCCGTGCTCGGGGACGCGCCGCCGCAGGCAGAGAGCAGCAGGCAGAGTACAACAGTGAGCCCGGATGCGATTCCAAGGAGTCGCCGCCGATCCCGGGCGCTGTATTCTGTCATAGTGACACTTTAGCAGATCTGTCAGTGTGACATTCTTGGGGAGGATAGAACCGTGAGCGCATCGACCGGGCGACGTGAGGCACACAAGGAGTCGACGAGGG
>DATIYE010000122.1:0-7078 GCA_035517795.1 Gaiellaceae bacterium
CGAGTTGACCACGCCCGGATGGTCGCGTGAGAGGAGCTCGAGCGAGATCAGCGCCGATCCCCGGCAGGCGGGGCTGGCATCCTCGAGGCCGCGTCGCAGGAGCTCGGTCTTGTGGCGGAACCTGAACTGGCCGATCGCACGATAGGCGACGGCGCGCTCCCGGAAGTCCTGCGAGCGGGCGGCGGCCTCCAGCTCGTCGTCCCACTTCGAGCGCAGGACAGCGAGCTCGCGCTCCTCGCCCTTCCCGGCAAGCGCGTCAGCCTCCGCAGCGGCTTCGCTCAGGCTCACGCGTCTGCGAGCGAATGGGCTGTAGGGCCCACATATCGCGCGGAGGGTCGGATCAGGCGGCCGCTGCGCCGCTGCTCCAGCACGTGCGCAGACCAACCGGCGGTCCGCGCGCAGGCGAACATCGCGGGGTACATCGGCGGCGGGATCTCGGCGACCTCGAGCACGACTGCCGCCCAGAACTCGACGTTCGTCTCGAGCACGCGATCGGGCGAACGCTCGCGTAGCGCCGCGAGCGCCGCCTGTTCGAGCGCCTCGGCGACCTCGATCCTCGACGAGCCCAGCCCGTGCGCGGTGCGCCGCAGGATCCGCGCCCTGGGGTCCTCGGCCCGGTAGATCCTGTGGCCGAAGCCCATGATCCGCTCCCCGCGTGCCAGCAGCCCGCGCACAAACGCCTCGGCATCCCCGCTCGCCTCGACTTCATCGAGCATCTTCAGAACACGGGTCGGCGCACCGCCGTGCAGCGGCCCCGAGAGCACGCCCACGGCAGCCGAGAGCGCCGCGCCGCAGTCGGCGCCGGTCGAGGCGGCGATACGGGCGGTGAAGGTGGAGGCGTTCATCCCGTGCTCGGCCGCCGATACCCAGTAGGTGTCGACCGCCGTGATGTGTCGGGGGTCGGCCTCCCCGCGCCAGCGGATCAGGAACTGGGCGGCGGCGTTCTCGCCTTCCTCGACGTCGACCTCGGGAACGGGTGGAGCGGAACCTCGGGCCGCCTGCGCGACGATCGACAGCGCCGCGGCGGAAAGCCGCCCGAGATCCTCTCGTACGTCCTCGGCCGTGATGTCGACGAGCTGGCGGAGCCGCCACTTCGGGCCGAGCGTCGCCAGCCCCGCCTGGAGGTCGGCCATCACGGAGCCGCTCGGATTCTCGAGCTCGATCCGCTCCGCCGGCGGCATCCCCGGCTCGAGGGAGGAGTCCACGAGCAGGCCCCACACCTGCTCGAATGGATGGCGACCGACGATGTCCTCGACGTCCACGCCGCGGTACCTGAGCGCCGACCCCTCCCGATCCGGCTCGGCGATCTCCGTCTCGAAGGCGATCACTCCCTCGAGCCCCGGCCGGTACTCGTCCATGGTTCCACGCTAGCGGGAAACGGCTGGGAACGGCGTCTTTTGAGCTGAACGTAGAATCGGCGTCCCATGGCTCACCGCGTGACGCTCATCCCGGGTGACGGGACCGGCCCCGAGCTGACCGAGGCGACTCGCCGCGTGCTCGAAGCGACGGGGGTCGAGTTCGACTGGGACGTTCAGCCGGCGGGAGCCGACGTGATGGCCGAGCACGGCGGGAACCCCTTGCCCGACGAGACGCTCGAGTCGATCAGACGAAACGGCGTCGCGCTCAAGGGCCCGATCACCACACCTGTCGGCGAAGGCTTCCGCTCGGTCAACGTCGGGCTTCGCGTGGCGCTCGACCTCTACGCTCAGGTGCGGCCGTGCAAGACCTACCCCGGCGTCCGCACGCGCTACGAGGACGTCGACCTCGTGATCATCCGCGAGACGACCGAGGACATCTACGCCGGCATCGAGTTCGAGCAGGGAACCGATGAGGCCGACGAGCTGATCCGCTGGATCGAGGCGACCGGTCGGCAGCTGCCCCAGCGAGACTCAGGGATCTCGATCAAGCCGACGTCGATCACCGGAACGCGCCGCGTCTTCGAGTTCGCGTTCGACTACGCGCGACGAATGGGCCGCCGCAAGATCACCGCGGTGCACAAGGCGAACATCATGAAATTCACCGACGGCCTCTGGCTGCGCGAGGCGCGCGCGATCGCCGCCGAGAACCCAGACGTCGAGTTCGACGACCGCATCGCGGACAACATGTGCATGCAGCTCGTGCAGCGGCCGGAGGAGTACGACGTGATGGTGCTGCCGAACCTCTACGGGGACATCATCTCCGACCTCGCGGCAGGACTGATCGGAGGGCTCGGCGTCGCGCCCGGCGCGAACTTCGGCAAGGGGGTCGCCGTCTTCGAGCCGACCCACGGCTCCGCGCCGAAGTACGCGGGACAGAACAAGGTCAATCCGATCGCGCAGCTGCTTTCCGGCATGCTCATGCTCAGGCACCTCGAGGAGGTCGATGCGGCCGATGCGCTCGAGGGGGCGATCGCCGAGCTGATAGAGGAGGGCAGGAGCGTGACCTATGACATGAAACCGACCCGCGACGACCCCACCGCCGTCGGCACGCGCGAGGTCGCCGACGCACTGGTCGAGAAGCTTGGAACCGGGGTGAGAACCTGAGCGCGCGCCGGAAGGTCACGGTAGTGGGTGCAGGCAACGTCGGCGCTACGTGCGCCCAGGTTCTGGCGAGCCGCGACTACGCGGACGTCGTCCTCGTCGACATCAAGGAAGGCCTTCCCCAGGGCAAGGCGCTCGACATCGCCCAGATGGGTGCGATCCTCGGCTACGAGCCCGACATCACCGGCTCGAACGGATACGAGGATTCGGCCGGCTCGTCCGTGGTCGTCATCACCGCCGGCGTGCCGCGAGGCCCCGGGATGAGCCGCGACGACCTCGTGACGACCAACGAGAAGATCGTGGCCGAGGTGACCCGGCAGGCGCTCGAGCACTCACCGGACGCGATCCTGGTGGTCGTTTCGAATCCGCTCGACGCGATGTGCCACGTCGCCAAGAACGTCTCGGGACTGCCGCGTGAGCGCGTGCTCGGGATGGCCGGCATTCTCGACACGGCCCGTTTCTCGACGTTCGTGGCCTGGGAGACTGGATCGTCGTTGAAGGACGTGCAGACTCTCGTCCTGGGCGGGCACGGCGACCAGATGGTGCCGCTCGTCAGCGCCACGCGCGTGGGCGGCGTACCGCTGCGCGAGCTCATCGCCGCCGACCGGATCGACTCGATGATCGAGAGGACGGCGAAGGGCGGCGGCGAGATCGTCAATCTGCTCGGCACCTCGGCCTGGTACGCGCCCGGCGCCGCTGCCGCTCAGATCGTCGACGCGATCATGCTCGACGAGAAGCGCGTCCTTCCGTGCGCGGCTCACCTGAAGGGGGAGTACGGGATCGAAGGGCTCTATGTCGGCGTTCCGGTCAGGCTCGGCGCCGGGGGGCTCGAGGCCGTCGTCGAGCTCGAGCTCGACGAGAGCGAGCGTGCGGCTCTGCAGGCGTCGGCGGAGGCTGTTCGCGACGTCGTCGGCGTCCTGACGATCTGACCCGGAGCAGCGCTCCTCACGGCGCTCGAACCGACTACAGTGGACGCGTGGAAGCGGCCGCGCGCCCCCAGTCTCGACCCCGGCCACGCGCACTGCGGATCTTCACGCCGGCGATGGCCGTCACGCTCGGCGCGGTCGCCGTGCTCTGCGTGCTCGCACTCGAGCTGATCTCCTCGCGCGAGTACATCTTCCTGCCCGATAAGGCGCACCCTGTCGCGCCGCTCGTGTCCTTCGCCGGCGCCCACGAGCCGACGAGCGGCGGCATCTACTTCGTCGACGTGATCGTCCGCAAGGCGACGCTGCTCGAGCAGCTGCTCGGCGGGCTCCACTCGGGTGCCAGCCTCTACCCGGCGAACGAGGTAGTCCCTGCCGGAGTGTCGGGCTCCCAGCAGCAGCAGGTCGACGCCTCCGAGATGAAGAACTCGCAGCAGGTTGCGGCAGCGGTGGCGCTGCGGGCGGCGGGCCGGAAGGTGACGACCGTCGAGAACGGCGCGATAGTCGAGGAGGTGGAGCCCGGAATGCCCGCAGCCCACGGCCTGCGGCCGACCGACGTGATCGTCGCGATCGACGGCAAGCAGGTGCGCTCGCCGGCGGACGTCTCGCGACTGATGGCCGGAAAGCTGGTAGGGACAGGCTTCCGCTTCACGGTTCTTCGCAGCGGGCGCCGTGTGACCGAGTCGCTCACGACCGTGAGAGCGGCCCCGGGCTCGAAGCGCGGCGTGATCGGCGTGTTCCTCGCGCCGTCGGAGACGATTCGCCTCCCGATCCGCGTGTCGATCGACGCGCACGGCGTCGGCGGGCCCTCGGCAGGGCTGGCGTTCGCGCTCGACGTCCTCCAGGAGCTCGGTCGGAACGTCGACCACGGCCATAAGATCGCGGCGACCGGCGAGATCTTCCTCAACGGCACCGTGGGCCCGATAGGCGGAATCAGGCAGAAGACGATCGGCGCGCGGGAAGCGGGTGTGGATGCCTTCCTCGTCCCCGCAGGCCAGAATGCCGCGGATGCACGGAAGTACGCCCACGGCCTGCGCATCATCCCTGTGAAGAACTTTCAACAGGCGTTGCACGCTCTGTCAACATTGCCGCCAGGGCGCTAGAATCCAGGGTTTTTCGCCTCGCCGAAAGGGGCGGAAACTGCGCGTTTTCTCTCCGGGCAAGCCCTTGATCGGCGGCCCTGGATGCGTAGGATCCGATCGCTTCACGTCCCCTCAACTCAGGCCTTTCCAGCTGCGACATGACCAAGCATCAGCCCACCTGCCAGGACTGCTACTTCCGCCGCAACGGCCTCTGCGCGCTCGCCCTGGAACGCCCCTGTCCCACGTTCCGCGCGGCCGAGCAGGTCCTCGCGCCTCCGCCTCAGCCGCGCCTCGTCCCGCGGCCGCTCGCTCCGGCCGCCGCGACCGCGTAGCGGCTCAGACGGCGACTGCGAGCCGGCCGACGCCTTCGTCGATCTCGTCCGGCGAGACGTAGCTGTAGGCGAGCCGGATCGTGTTGGGCGTTCCGCCGAAGTCGGTCCCGAGCACCGCCGTCACTCCCTCGGCCCGCTCCAGCACCTCCTCGGCGTTCGTTCCGGCGGGGAGCTCCAGCCAGACGAAGTAGCCCCCCTCGGGACGCGACCAGGACGCCCCGGCGAAGTGCTTCTCGAGCGCGGCGAGCATCGCGTCGCGGCGCTCCTTCAGGAGGCCGTTGATCCGCACGAGGTTCGGCTCGAAGCTCCCGCGGCGGATGAACTCGTGGACGACCGCCTGGCTGAGCAGCACCGGCGTGATATAGGTCGAGTTCGCGCGGTCGATCAGGGGGGCGGCCAGGCTCTCCGGAACGAGGAACCAGCCGACGCGAAGCCCGGGAGCGATCGTCTTCGAGAACGACGAGGTGTAGATGGTCGTGCGCCCCGAGATGTCGAACAGGGCCGGCTGCGGCTCGCCCTCGAACCTGATCAGCCCGTAGGGGTCGTCCTCGACGAGCAGAGCGTCCGCGGCCTCGGCGATGCCGACAATCTGCCGGCGCCGGTCCTCGGGCAGCGTTCGGCCGCTCGGGTTCTGGAAGGTCGGGATCATGTAGACGAACGCCGGGTCGGGATTGCCGCGTAGGGCGGCCTCGAACTCGTCGGGCAGGAGGCCGTGGTCGTCCATCTTCATCGGGACGACGGTCATCGCGTTCTCGAGCAGGATCTTCAGCGGGCGGTCGTAGGTCGGCGACTCGACGAACACCGTCTGCCCGCGGCCGTAGTGCTGGGCGAGCATGACAAAACCCTGGAGCGAGCCGTTGGTGAGGATCACCTGGTGCGGATGCACCTTGAACCACTCGGCGAGCAGCTCGCGCAGAGGCGCGTACCCGGCGCCCGATCCGTAGGAGAGGATCGTCTTGCCGTCACGGTCGAGCACGGTGCGCGCGCAGTCGGCGAGCTCGTCGCCGGGCAGGCAGTCGGGAGCGGGCACGCCGCGGGCGAAGGAGATGAGCGGCTCCATGGCACGAATCTAGCCGGTCGGCGAGCCGCCGAGCCGTGTAACCGTCGCAGGGGCAACGTCAGGCTCGCTCGGCGACGAGGGTTGCGACCTCGGTCGGTGTCGTGCCGACGACGATCCCGACTGCCTCGAGCGCCTCCTTCTTGGCCTGAGCGGTGCCCGAGGAGCCCGAGATGATCGCGCCCGCATGGCCCATGGTCTTCCCGGGCGGCGCCGAGAACCCCGCGATGTACGCGAGCACCGGTTTGGTCATGTGCTCCGAGGCATGACGGGCCGCCTTCTCCTCCTCGTCGCCGCCGATCTCGCCGACGAGCACTACCAGCTCGGTCTCGTCGTCGGCCTCGAAGCGGTCGAGCACGTCGACGAACGTCGAGCCCGCAACCGGGTCGCCTCCGATCCCGACGATCGTCGAGTTGCCGACCCCCAGCTGGGCAAGCTCGTAGCCGATCTGGTAGGTGAGCGTCCCGGAGCGCGAGACGAGGCCGACCGAGCCGGCCGCGAACACCTCGGCGGGGATGATCCCCACGTTCGCCTTTCCGGGCGAGAGCACGCCTGGGCAGTTCGGCCCGATCAGCGTCGACCCGCGCGCGCGGACGTAGGCCTTCAGACGGAGGGTGTCGTGGACGGGGACGTGCTCGGTGATGCAGACGACCGTCGCGATCCCCGCGTCGACCGCCTCGTACACGGCGTCGGCCGCGAACCGGGCGGGGACGAAGACGAGCGACGTGTTGGCTCTCCTCGCCGCGACGGCCTCGGCGACCGTGTCGAACACCGGGATCCCCTCGACGTCCTGGCCACCCTTCCCCGGCGTGACGCCGGCAACGACGGCGGTGCCGTGAGCCCGGTTGCGAAGGCCGTGAAAGCGTCCCTCGCTTCCGGTCAGGCCCTGCACGACGAGCCGGGTCGAGCCGTCGACCAGAATCGCCATCAGGCCGGGGAGCCTCTCAGCGCGATCCGCTCGAGGGTGACGAAGCCACCGTCGATCCTGTCGGCGAGCAGCTCGCGAACCAGCGCAGCGTCATCGCCCTGGCACGCGGTCCGCTCGAGCCACGACTCGAGCTCGAGCGGGAAGTCGAACGTCCGGACCTCCTCCACCTCGATTCCCGACGACGCGAAGAGCTCCCGCCACTCGGCCTCCCCGTAATTGCGGACGTGCGACGGATCG
>DATIYE010000123.1:0-7735 GCA_035517795.1 Gaiellaceae bacterium
AAGATCGCCAGCCAGAGGATCCCTGCACCGGCGAGGATCGCCACGACCGCCGCGGAGAACGCGCTGCGCCGCGTTACGGTGCCGGCCAGCACGAGCTCCTGGCGTCCGGCTTCCTCCTCCCCCCGATAGGCCCTCACCGCCGCGAACACGGCCCAGACTGCAGCGATGATCGAGCCGAAGCCGCCGAAGCGCCAGGCGGTGTAGCCCCCCACCGTCACCAGGTCCCTCGGAACGCCGTAGAAGAGCTCCAGCGCTTTGTTGACACCGAATGTCCGCGCGAACTCGAGCCGCTCGGCATCGGTCGGGTAGGCATGGCGGTACCCGACCACCTGGGCGAGCGCATACAGGCCGAGCAATGCCGCAAACGAGCCTGAACGAGCGAGTCCGTCGGAGAAGAGGCGCCGCGCGAGCGCCTGTGAAGGGCTCCTAGCCGACGACACGGCCGTCGCTCTCGTCGTAGTGGTGGAGGAAGATCTCCTCGAGGGACGGCTCCCGCGTCACCAGGTCGACGACCGGCGCACCTGCGAGCGCGTCGAGGAGAGGCCGGATCGCCCCGGTCACCTCGAACCGGATCGCGTTCGGTCCGGCAACCGTCGACGTGACCCCTGGAAGCTCGTCGATCGTGGGGGCTGGTCCGTCGAAGGTGACCTCGACGGTCTGCGCGGAAAGATGCCGGAGCTCGGCCAGGGTTCCCTGGTCGACGAGCCGCCCCTGCCGCAGGATGCCGACCCGGTCGCACAGCGCCTCGACTTCGCTCAGGATGTGCGATGAGAGGAACACCGTCTGCCCGCGCTGCCTGGCCTCCTCGACGGTATCGCGAAACGCCACCTCCATCAGCGGGTCGAGGCCGCTCGTGGGCTCGTCGAGGACGAGCAGGTCTGCGCGGCTCGCGAACGCCGCCACGACCTGGATCTTCTGGCGGTTGCCCTTCGACAGCGCCCGAACCTTCTTCGACGTGTCGAGCAGGAACCGCTCCACGAGGACTTCCCTGTAGCCGGTGTCCGTGCCGCCGCGCAACCTGGCCAGGTAGGCGAGCGTCTCGGCGCCCGTGAGGGAAGGCCAGAGGCTCGGCTCGCCGGCGACGTAGGCGACGCGCCGGTGCGCAGCGACGGGATCTCTCCAGGCATCGACCCCGAAGAGCTCGGCGCGGCCCCTGGTTGGTCGGTGCAGACCGAGCAGCAGGCGGATCGTGGTCGTCTTGCCTGCACCGTTCGGGCCGAGGTAGCCGTACACCTCGCCAGGCTCGACGACCAGGTCGAGCGAATCGAGCGCGAGCGTCGACCCGTAGCGCTTGGTCAGCCCTTTCGTACGGACCGCGTCCACGTCCTGAGTATGACCACGCCCTGTCCGGGCTTCCGACTACTTTCCGGGCATGGCCAGGCCGAGCTTCGTCGAGCGGCGCATGTCGAAGTTCGTCAGCGCACCGGTCACGGTCCGCAACGCGGCCCGGATCATCGTCACCGGCACCGCAATCGTCGTCCTCGTCTCCGGCGTCGTCATGAGGCTGGTCGACCACAAGGAGTATCCGAACGTCTGGCGAGCATTCTGGTGGGCGATGCAGACGGTGACGACCGTCGGCTACGGCGATGTGACCCCGGAGGACGTGAACGGCCGGATCGTCGGCGTGTTCGTCATGCTCTGGGGCATCGCCTTCCTCGCGATCCTGACCGCCGGCATCACCTCGACGTTCATCGCGCGCGCGCAGCGTGAGCGGGTGCGGACGGTCGCCGAGGGCGCGACGGACGCCGAAGGCACGATCGAAGGGCGCCTCGCGGAGCTCTCCGAACGGCTCGATCGGATCGAGCGGCTGCTCAGCACTCCCGGCCGCGAGTAAGGTTGAGATATGGGCACGATCGTCGTCGGAGTCGACGGCTCGGAGGGATCTATCGGAGCGCTCCGGTTCGCCCTCGAGGAGGCGAGGTTCCGCGGCGCCGAGCTGAAGGCCGTCAACGCCTGGCACATCCCTCCGGCGGTGTACGGCGCGGAGTGGGCGCCGACGAACGTCGACCTCGACGAGTTCCGCAAGCTCGCCGACTCGGCACTCGGAAAGAGCCTCGACGAGGCGGGCGCTGCCGGGTCGGGCGTCACCGTAAACCCGGTGCTGCGCGAAGGCCAGCCGGCCGACGTCCTCTGCGCCGAGGCCGCACAAGCCGACCTCCTGGTCGTCGGCTCTCGCGGCCTCGGCGGCTTCCGGGGTCTCGTACTCGGATCCGTGAGCCAGCAGTGCGCGCATCACGCGCCGTGCCCGGTCGTAATCGTGCCGGCCAAGCACGGAGAGGGCTGAAACGCCCGACTTTCCCATGACGAGCAGCAAGGATCTCGAAGCGACGTCTCCCGACCGCCTGAGGCGCCTCATCGAGACCGGCATCGCGCTCAGCTCCGAGCTCTCCCTCGAGACGCTGCTCCGGCGGCTGGTCGAGACGGCCGTGGAGATCACCGGCGCCGGCTACGGCGCCCTCGGGGTGATCGACCGGCTCGGAACGAGCCTCGAGCAGTTCATCACGGTCGGCGTCGACGACGGCGTCAAGGCGACGATCGGCGACCCTCCCCGTGGCAGGGGAATCCTCGGGGTCCTGATCAACGAGCGCCGGTCGCTGCGTCTGCGCGACCTCTCGCAGGACCCCCGCTCGATCGGCTTTCCGCCCGGCCATCCCTCGATGAAGTCGTTCCTCGGGGTGCCGATCACGCTCAGGGGAACGGCGTTCGGGGCCCTGTACCTGACCGAGAAGGGCCAGGGAGAGGAGTTCACCGAAGCCGACGACGAGCTCGTCCGCCTGCTCGCCACCCAGGCGGCCGTGGCGATCGAGAACGCGCGGCTCTACGAGGCGTCGCGCCAGTGGTCGCGCCAGCTCGAATCGCTCAACGAGGTCTCCGAGGCGCTCGTCACCGAGTCCGAGCTGGCGCCCCTCCTGAAGCTCGCAGCCGCCCGGCTCCAGGAGCTGCTCGACGCCCGCTCGGTGATCGTCCTGCTGCCGACCCCCGACGGACTCGAGCTCTCGGTTCAGACCGCCAGCGGCGAAGGGGCGGCGCAGCTCGTCGGCCTCAGGCTCGATCAAGGGCGCTCGAAAGCGGGGCGGACACTCTCGAGGCAGCGCCCCGAGCGAATCGACTCGCTGATCGACGATCCCGAGGTCGACCAGACGGCGCCGCGCCTGGTGGAGGCGACGGCCGCGCTCTACGTGCCGCTGGTCACGCACTCGCGGCCGGTCGGAGTCGTCGCCGTCTACGACAAGCGCGGTCCTGACCCCCGCTTCTCGGATGCCGATATGCGGGTCGCTCAGGCTTTCGCCAATCGTGCCGCCGTCGCACTCGAGCTGTCCGAGCGGGTCGGCCGCAAGGCCGTTCAGTCGCTGCTCGAGGGACAGGAGCTCGAGCGAAAGCGACTCGCGCGCGAGCTCCATGACGAGACCGGCCAGGCGCTCGCATCAATCCTCCTCGGGTTGAAGTCGCTCGAGCAGCAGGTCGGGCCCGAGCCGGTCGCGACCATCCGCGAGCTCGTCGGCTCGGCACTCGACGACGTGCGGCGCCTGACGGTCGAGCTGCGACCGCCCGCGCTCGACGACTTCGGCCTCGCCCCGGCGCTCGAGCGGCTGACGAGCGTGGTCGGCGAGCGGAGCGGGTTCGAGATCCAGCTCAGCGTCCGGACACCCGTCGGCCTGCAGGGCGACCAGGAGACGGCCATCTACCGCATCGTCCAGGAAGCCCTGACGAACATCGTCAAGCACGCAGACGCGAGCTCGGTGAGCATCATCGTCATGAGCTCCGGCCCCACAGTCCGACTCGTGATCGAGGACGACGGCACCGGCTTCGATCCCGCCGGCGTCCGCGAGGGTGCGCTCGGGCTGGTCGGCATTCGCGAGCGGGTCGGGCTGCTCGGCGGCCGGTTCGAGATCGACTCGAAGCCGGGCGCCGGCACGACGCTGCTCGTCGAGCTTCCGGTTCCGTAGAAAGCCGTAGGCCGGTTGTGGCGAACCCCGGTTCGCCGTGTTCGAGGCGGGACGAGACTTCGGGCATGAGCCCGGTTCGCGTCCTCGTTTGCGACGATCATGCACTCGTTCGCTCCGGGTTGCGTCGGCTGCTCGAAACCGAGCCCGGCGTGGAGGTAGTCGGAGAGGCCGCCGACGGGGACGAGGCGGTCGCAGGCGTCCGCGAGGAGCGGCCCGACGTGCTGCTCCTCGATGTCGTCCTGCCGGGCCGAAGTGGAATCGACATCCTGCCCGACCTGGCCGAGGCGGCGCCCGAGACGAGGGTGCTGCTCCTCTCGATGCAGGACGACCCGGCCTACGTTCGCCAGGCGTTCAGCGCCGGCGCCGACGGGTATCTGCTCAAGGAGGCTGCCGACTCCGAACTCGTCCAGGCGATCCACGAGGTCGCGGACGGGCGCCGCTACGTCCATCCGCTACTCGGCGCGCGACTGGCCGCCGCCGAGGCCGCCGCCGAGAGCAACGCCCGGGTCGACCCGCTCTCGGAGCGAGAGCACGAGGTGCTGCACCTGCTCGCGCTCGGACACACCAATCAGGAGATCGCGAACCTGCTCTATGTCTCGATTCGCACTGCCGAGACGCACCGTGCCAGGATCATGCAGAAGCTCGGACTCAAGAGCCGCGCGGAGATCGTGCGCTATGCGCTCGAGACCGGAGCGCTCGACGTGGAACACGTCGACCGGGTGGCCTAGCCGCGCCGCGCGTGATGAAGGACGCGTTCCGAAACGCCGCCGAACACGGCACTGTCAGGCGGCCGCCCTCCCGGGCACGAAACGGTCGTCCGTCGCGGCGAGGCCGGCGATCGCGAAGGCCGCGCCGACGACGGCCACGATCAGCCAGAGCCCCGGGGCGGCGAGTGTGAAGAACTCGCGCGTCCAGGGAACGACGAGGACGCCGACGTAGGCGCCGAGCAGCCCGGCGCAAAGAGCGGAGACCGCCGTTCCTCTTCTCCAGCCGACGGCCTCGAGCGCGAGGATCAGGTAGAGCCCGACGAGGATGAGCGCGGTAACGGCGACGGTACGCGCCATCTCGAGCCGGAGACCGAGGACGTTCAACGCGAACAGGTAGCTCGAGACGACTGCGAGCCCTGCCGCCGTCCCGGCCGGAATCGCGAAGGCGGCGAGCCCGCGGAGAAACCCGGTCGGGCTGTAGCGACCGATGCTCGGCGCGAGCGCGAGGAAGAAGGCGGGGACACCGATCGTGAGCGAGGCTGCCAGCGTCAGCTGCCTCGGCAGCAATGGGTATGCCGTTGCGCTGAGGCCGATCGACAGCACCAGGAAGACGGCAAACGCCGATTTGGTGACGAAGAGCTTGGACACGCGCTGGACGTTCCGCAGGATCTGACGCCCCTCGGCGACCATCGCCGGCACCGCGCCGAAGTCGCCGCTCACGAGGATCACGTCGGCGACGCTGCGCGCCATCTGGCTGCCCGAGCCCTGAGCGATCCCGAGCCGGGCGGCCTTGAGCGCCGGCACGTCGTTGACGCCGTCGCCGACCATCGCCACGTAGCGCCCCGACGCCCGAAGCGCTTCGACCACTCGCCGCTTGCCCTCGGGCGAGATCCGTCCGAGCACCGCATTCTCGCGTGCGACCCGTGTCAGCTCGGCCGGATCCTCGGGCAGCCGGGACGCGTCGTAAGAGCCGCCCTCGATGCCCGCGTCGTGGGCGATGCTCGTTACGGTCTCGACTCGATCACCGGACAGCACCTTCAGCTCCACGCCCTGCCCTGCAAACCATTCAACCGTGTGCCGGGCATCCGGGCGGAGCTCTTCTGCGAGCAGCACGAGTGCGCGGGCTTGCGGGCGATCGGCCTCGAGATCATCGCTCGTCCCGAACGCGAGTACGCGCCTCCCCGCAACGACGGCCTCCTCGGACAGGCGGGCGAGTCCGTCGAGCTCGAAGTGCTCCGGTGCTCCGAGCACGTAACCGACCCCGCCGATTCGCTGTCCCCCGAAACGGCGGCGCGAGGAGAAGGGAAGGTCCTCCTCGACCGGCTCCGGATCGGCGGGAAAGGCCTCGGCGACCGCGGCGAGGGTCGCGTTCCGCGCTGCGGCCGAGGCGGCGTACCGTCCGAGGTCGTCCTCGATACCGTCGGGCCCGACCACGTCGACCACCCGCAGTGACGCCTTGGTCAACGTGCCGGTCTTGTCGAGGCACACCACGTCGACCGAGGCGAGCGACTCGATCGCGTTGAGCTGCTGGGCGAGCGCGCCACGGCGAGCCATGCGGATCGCAGCGACCGCGTAGGTGAGGCTCGCCAGCAGGACGAGTCCTTCCGGGACAAGGGTGACAACGGCGGCCACGGCCGTCGGCACCGCCTGATGCAGGGGCACATGGCGGTGCCAGAGGGCATAGCCGAGAATCAGCGACAGCGGGATCATCACCGCCACGAGTACGTAGAGCAGCCTGTTCACCGCCAGCTCGAGCGGCGAGCGCGGATGCCTGAACGCACGCGCCTCACCGGTGAGCCGGGCGGCGTAGCTCGCCTCGCCGACAGCGGTGACCGCATAGGCTCCCGTGCCCTCCACCGCGAAGGAACCCGATCGAACCTCGTCTCCCGCCGTGCGCTCGACGGGCCGGGACTCGCCGGTGAGAATCGACTCGTCGACCCTCAGGTGCCTTGCGTCGACAAGCTCCCCGTCGGCGACGACCTGATCGCCGGGCCCGATCGCGACCAGATCGCCCACGACGACGTCTTCGACAGCCACGATCCGCTGCACTCCGTCCCGGATCACGCCGGCGTGCGGTGCGACGAGCGCCGCCAAGCGGTCGAGGGCGCGCTTGGCACGAACCTCCTGTGTGATTCCGATCGTTGCATTGGCGACGAGCACGCCGAGGAAGAGAGCGTCCTGCGCCTCCCCGAACGCCAGCGTCATGCCGCCGGCGACGGCGAGGATCAGGTTGAAGACGGTGAAGACGTTGGCCCGGACGATGCTCGCATACGAGCGGCTCGTCGCCGGCCTCGGGGACGGCCTCCGCTCGGCCAGACGACGGGCGGCCTCGGCGTCGGAGAGGCCGCTCCGCAGGACCGCAGCGTCAACCGCACTCGCCACGGCGAACATGGTCGCAGGCGGCGGCGACCTGCGAATCGGGGTTTGTCCGACCCGGCCCGGGACGCGATCGCGGAGAACTACTGAGCGCGAATCAGCCGGAACTCGGATGGGCCCGGAGCCGGCCGGTGCGACCGTTCGACGCAAAGGAGGCCGCAATGAACACGTTCTTCGTGATTGTCGCGTTGGTTTTCGTGATTGCCGTGCTTGCTCTCGTCGCGTACTCGATCTTCGAGATCACGCCATTCGCGCACCACAAGGATCACTACCGCTCGAGCACCGGGAAGCGGCGTTTCAAGAGTCCGCGTCTCGACTGAGCTCAGCGGGTCTTCGCGAAGCGGCGGACGGCCTCCAGGAGCTCGGCGGCCTTTCGCCCGGCCTCGCCCTTGTCGCCTGAGGCGAGCGCGTCTGCGACGCAGTGCTCCACGTGCTCGTCGAGCAGCTTGAGCGCGAGCGATTCGAGCGCCGTGCTCACGGCAGCGATCTGCGTGAGGACGTCGATGCAATACCGGTCCTCCTCGACCATCCGCTCGATGCCGCGGACTTGGCCCTCGATCCGGTGGAGGCGCTTGACGAGCGACGCCTTGTCGCCGTGATACCCGGGCAGGGTCGCGCTCATTCTCCGACCTCCTCTCTGACGCTTCGGAAGCGCCTCAAGCGCAGGCTGTTCCCGACGACGAACAGGCTCGAGCAGGCCATCGC
>DATIYE010000124.1:0-13081 GCA_035517795.1 Gaiellaceae bacterium
GGCACGGCCATGATCGCGCCCGTGCCGTAGTCCATCAGGACATAGTCGGCGACCCAGATCGGGATGCGCGCGTCGTTGACCGGGTTGACTGCGTAGAAGCCCGTGAAGACGCCCGTCTTCTCCTCACCCGCCGCCCGCTCCTCACTCTTCTTGGCGGCCGCATGTCGCGCGTAGTCGCGCAGGGCTGCGCCGCCCGGAGAGAGCTCGGCGAACCTCTCGACCAGCGGATGTTCCGGCGCGAGCACGAAGAACGTGGCGCCGAAGAGCGTGTCCGGCCGGGTGGTGAACACCGGGACTCTCTCGTCGAGTTCGTCGACCCGAAACGTGACCTCGGCTCCCTCGGAGCGGCCGATCCAGTTTCGCTGCATCGTCAACACGCGCTCGGGCCAGTCGAGAGAGGCCATGTCCGCGAGCAGCCGGTCGGCGAAGTCGGTGATCCTGAACATCCACTGCTCGAGGTTCCTGGACTCGACCTCGGCCCCGCACCGCTCGCAGTGGCCGTCGATCACCTGCTCGTTCGCGAGCACGGTCTGGTCGTTGGGGCACCACTTGACCGGGGCCGCCTTTCGATAGGCGAGCCCCTCGCCGTACAGCTTTAGGAACAGCCACTGTGTCCAGCGGTAGTACTCCGGCTCGTGGGTCGAGACCTCACGCGTCCAGTCGATCGACCACCCCATGCGCTTGATCTGGCCACGGATCGCGGCGATGTTGCGCTCGGTCACCTCGCGCGGATGGCCGCCCTCGCGGATCGCGGCGTTCTCGGCAGGCAGGCCGAAGGCGTCGTAGCCCATCGGGCGCAGCACTGAGTACCCGTTCCGGCGGCGGAAGTGCGAGACGACGTCGCCGAGCGTGTAGTTCAGCACGTGCCCCATGTGGAGCTCTCCCGATGGGTACGGGAGCATCTCGAGCACATAGGCCTTCCGCCCGTTGGGCTGCGACGGGTCGTCCGGATTCGCGGTCACGAACGCTCCGGCCTCGTCCCAGACCTGCTGCCACTTGCGCTCGATTGCGTGGGGCTGGTAGGTGTCCATTCGCTCCCTAGAGACGAAAAAGCCTCTCGTCGTCGAGAGGCCCACGGGAAGCTGCAGCGGCGGCCTGCCGCTTTCGCTTCCTCGGCTACGTAAGCAGGAGGCTCACGTTCCGCTGAGTGTAGCGCGGCCCGAGACAGCCTGGACAACGTGCAGGGGTCGTAAACGTTCGCCGGGGGCCCGGTAGGCACAATCGCCTCTGTGCTCGAGCTCTTCCCGGACACCGCCCGGATCGAGGGCGGGCGGCTCTCGCTCGGCGGCATTTCGGCCGCCGACCTCGTTCGCGCGCACGGCAGTCCGCTCGTCGTCTACGACGAGGCGACGCTCCGCGCCCGCGCGCGTGCCTATCGGGGGGCGGCGCCGGAGGCAGCGATCGTGTACGGCGCCAAGGCGTTCCCGAACGTCACGCTCATGCGGATCCTCGCCGAGGAGGGTATCGGCGCCGACGTCTCTACCCTGGGTGAGCTGCGCTTCGCGGAGCAGGCGGGGATCGGCGGCGGGCACCTGGTCGTCCACGGCAACAACAAGTCCGACGAGGAGCTGGCCGCGGCGAGCGCCTCGGGCGCCCTGGTCGTGCTCGACTCGCTCGAGGAGATCGAGCGGGCGCGGGCCGCCGGCGTGGGACGAACGCTCATCCGCGTGACGCCGGGCATCGAGGCCGATACCCACGAGAAGATCCGCACAGGACACCATGGCTCCAAGTTCGGGCTCACGCCGGAGGACTCGCTCGAGGCGCTTCGTCGCGCCCCCGAGATCCAGGGCCTCCACGTGCACATCGGCTCCCAGCTCCACGACCTCGGCGCCGCGCGCACCGCCGTCGACTGGCTCGCGTCCTTCGCAGCTCGAGCCCGCGACGAGCTCGGCTGGAAGCTGCGCACTGTCGACCTCGGCGGCGGGCTCGGAGTTGCAGCGACGACCGGCGAGCACGAGCTCTCGATCTCCGAGTTCGTGGGCTCCCTGCTCGCCGAGCTCGAGCGTGCCTGCGGCCAGGAGGACCTCGCCATGCCGGCGGTGATCCTCGAGCCCGGCCGCTCCCTCACCGCCCGCGCCGGCGTCACCCTCTACACGGTCGGGTCGGTGAAGCTCTCGGGCGACTCGACCGCATATGTCGCCGTCGACGGCGGCATGTCCGACAATCCGCGACCGGCTCTCTACGGCGCGCGCTACACGGCGCTGATCGCCAACCGCGCCGACGAGCCGCCGGCGGGCGCTTTCACCGTCGTCGGCAAGCACTGTGAGTCGGGTGACCTGCTGATCGAATCGGTCGAACTCCCCCAGCCGCGCCGCGGCGACCTGCTCGCCGTCCCGGCCACCGGGGCTTACACCCTCGCGATGAGCTCGACCTACAACGCCGTGCCGCGGCCGGCGGCCGTGCTGGTGGCGGAGGGCGAAGCGACGGTGATCCGGCGCCGCGAGACGGTCGACGACCTGCTCGGCCTCGAGTCCGCCTGAGCGACCGGAGCGGCGCCGGACGCGCACCGGCGGTCAGGCGGGCCTCGACTCCCACGAGGCAACCGGCCGGGGACGTGGCATCTCGCCGGTCAGCTGCTTCGCTTGCAGCTCGAGCAGCGGCGCCAGGTGCGCCGTCGGACGAAACGGATCTCCGAAGACGGGGCCCGTGGGAAGCCTCATGGCCGCTGCGACCACTCCTTCCACCTCTGCGACGACGTGGGGTCCGACAGGCGCAGGCAAACCCTCGAGAGCGGCGAGAGCCCTGAGCGCGTCCTCGTCATTCGCTCGCGCTAGGCGCAGCGTCACGGCCTCGTCCACGACGCGGTCGGGTTCCTGCACCGTCCACCGAAGCTGCGCCCTCGGCGCTCGCCGTTCGAGCTCTCGCCCAGCCTGCTGGATCATCGATTCCCGGAAGAAGGGGTGCATCGCAGTCAACGTACGCAGTGACCGGGCAACCGGATTGGGCTCTCCTCGACCGGCGGGCCGCTACGCTCGTCGTGTGTGGGGGACCGGAGCGATGCGATCGCTGCTGCTGGCAGCTGTGGCAGGCGCGTTCTCGGCCGGCGTGGGGTCGGGAGCGACGCAGGTCGTCGGCGGCTCGACGATTCGGATTCAGGCAGCCCCGTGGACCGTCTTCGTCCAGCAGCAGTCGGGGCTGACGACGTTCCTCTGCACGGGATCGGTGGTCGACGCCTCGCACATCCTCACGGCCGCGCACTGCGTCTACAACGACGCGGGCGCCCTGGCGGCGCCGGCGGCGCTCGGCATCCGGGCCGGGGTCTCGAACCTCTCGTCGCCGCTCAAGACCGATGCGGAGCAGGACCGGCCCGTGAGCGCGATCCGCGTGCATCCGAGCTACGTCTGGACCGGACGGCCGGCGCCCGACGACGTCGCGGTGCTCGCCCTCGCCACTCCGCTCGATCTCTCCGGCCCGGCAGTGCAGGCGATTCCGCTCCCGACCGCGGGCACAGCGTTCCCGAGCGGAGCCGCCGTTGCGGTCGCGGGATTCGGCAGGGAGTCGCCGACCGTGTCATCGAGCGGCCAGCTCGCAAGGATGACCGGGACGGTCGACGCTCAGGGAACGTGCGGCTCGACGGAGGACGGGATGCTCGCGAACAACGGAATTCTCGTATGCGCCTCGTCCTCGACGGGCGCCGTCTGCAACGGTGACAGCGGCAGCGGACTCGTCACGGTCGGCGCGACACCGACGCTGATCGGGGTGGTCAGCGACGGGACGAGCAACTGCGATTCAGGCACCCACGGAGTCTTCACCTACATCGGAGCGCCGGAGATCCTGGACTTCGTACAGGGAAACGACGACCCTCCACTCGCGCCGCGCGCGACCGAGACCACGACACTTGACCTCAAATGGAACCCCCCGCTCGTCGTAGGCAGCACGGTGTCTTGCGCGACCGGCGGTTGGTCAGGCGACCGGTCGCGATTCACCTACGCGTTCGTGAACCTCGCGACCGGGCGGGTACTCCAGGCCGGGCCGAAGTCGACCTACCCGATTCCGCTCACGGCCGCCGGCGCGACCATCGCCTGCGAGGTGACCGCGGTCAACGACGGGGGCACGACGCTCGCCGAGACGAAGCCGACGTCGGCGGTCGGCCCGGCTCCCATGGCGCGGATCCTCCGAATCCGGCCACTGGCAGCCGCCCGCGGGCAGGGGATCGAGATGCGAGTCACGGTCGATGCGCCGCGCGGGCTCTCGGGCAAGGTGTCGGTCTGCCTCGCCCCGCCGAAGACCGTCGCCGGCCGCCTGTGCCGCTCGACCGTCAACTCCGACGGCGCCGCCCGCGACGTGCCGTTCATCTTCGACTTTCGGGTCAAACCGGGCGCTCCACTCGGCACCTCACCGATCACGATCACGGCGACGGCCGGTGTCTCGAAGGCGACTGCGTCGGCGCCGCTGCGAGTCACGAAGAGCTAACGGGGCGGGCGAGCCGGTTCGGGCGCTGGAGCCGGGCCTCGTTGACGTGAGGGTTTCGGGGTTCGGCGAGCGGCTCCGCGCCGAAGGAGCGGGCGATCTGCTCGTGGGGTGGTTCGCCGTAGAGGGTGGTGCGCTGGCGGGGGATGCGCCCGGCCGAGCGGATCAGCGCCTCCATCTGCTCGGGCGAACACTCCTGGCCGAAGCCAGCGCCGGCGGCGCGGGAGATGGACTCGTTCATGAGCGTTCCGCCGAGGTCGTTGACGCCGGCTCGCAGCGCTTCGAGGACACCTTGCGGGCCGGCCTTGACCCATGAGACCTGGATGTTCTCGATCCAGGGGTGGAGGGCGAGCCGGCCGACGGCGTGCATGAGCAGCACCTCGCCGAAGGTCGGCCCGGCCCTGGCGCGGCCCTTGAGGTAGATCGGCGCCTCCATGTGCACGAAGGGGAGCGGGACGAACTCGGTGAAGCCTCCGGTCTCGCACTGGAGCTCCCGCACCGCGACCAGGTGGCGGGCCCAGCTCTCCGGGCCGTCCACGTGACCGAACATGATCGTGTTGTTCGATCGCAGCCCGACCCGGTGTGCGGTGCGGTGGACCTCGAGCCACTGGGCGGTCGTGATCTTGTCGGGGCAGATCACCGCCCGCACGTTGTCGTCGAGCACCTCGGCGGCGGTGCCGGGCAGCGAGGCGAGGCCCTCGTCGCGGAGCCGCTCGAGGAAGTCGCGGAGCGGGACGCCGAGCGTGGTCGCGCCCTGCCAGATCTCGAGCGCGCTGAACGCGTGGACGTGCAGGTCGGCCACGGCGTCCTTGATCGCCCGCACCACCGAGAGGTAGTAGTCGCCGTCGAAGCCCGGGTGGATCCCGCCCTGGAGGCAGACCTCGGTCGCGCCGCGCTCCCAGGCCTCGACCGAACGCCTGACGATCTCATCGTGGGGGACGAGGTAGGGCGTCCCGCGCAGGTTCGCCGCGAGCTTGCCCTTCGAGAACGCGCAAAAACCGCAGCGGAAGTAGCAGACGTTCGTGTACTGGATGTTTCGCGTCACCACGTAGGTGACCTCGTCGCCGTTCACCTCGCGGCGTAGCGCGTCGGCGGCGGCGAACACGCGTTGCCGCTCCCGGCCGCGGGCCCGGAACAGGCGGGCGATCTCGTCCTCGCCGAGCTCGTGACTTGCAACACTTACCGGGGGCAGCGGGTCACGCGAGACGAGGAACGGGATCTCACCGGTCTCGCCGGGCGACCAGCCATCCTCGCGCCCGAGGCCGAGCGAATCCGCGGTACGCAGCACGTGCGGGAGCACGGCGCCGTCGATCCACTCCGGGCCGATGTGACCGGGATAGACCGTGAGGCGTGGCGCCAGCTCGAGTCCGCGGCTCTCGGTCGCGGCGCGGAGCAGCTCCAGCTCGGGCCACGGCGCCTCCGGGTTCACGTGGTCGATCGTCACCGGCGAGACGCCGCCCCAATCGTCGATCCCCGCATCGAGCAGCCTCGCGAACTCGCCGGTCAGGTTCGGCGGCGCCTGAACGGCAACCGCGGCGGGCACGATCAGGCGCGCGACGGCGATCGTCCAGAGGAGCTCCTCGAGCGGCGGCTCCGGCGCCTCGGCCATGCCCGTTCCAGGCTTGGCGCGGAAGTTCTGGACGATCACCTCCTGCACCTGCGGGCCGGCGGCGGCGATCGCCTCCAGCGCCTCGATCCGCTCCGCCCTCGTCTCGCCGATCCCGATCAGGATCCCGGTCGTGAACGGCACTCGTGCCTCACCCGCCAGCCGCACGGTCTCGAGCCGCGCCGCCGGAAGCTTGTCAGGCGAGCCGAAATGAGGCCCACCCCGTGCGGACAGACGGTCGGCGGTCGTCTCGAGCATCAGGCCCATCGACGCCGCCACCGGTCGCAACAGCTCGAAATCGGCTGCCGTCAAGACGCCTGGATTCAGGTGGGGCAGCAGCGAGGTCTCCTCCAGCACCGTCCGCGCGGCGTGAGCCAGGTACTCGAGCGTCGAGCCGAACCCGAGCGCCTCCAGCTCCTCCCGCGCCGCCCGGTAGCGCAGCTCCGGCTTGTCGCCGAGGGTGAACAGCGCCTCCCGGCAGCCCGCCAGCTCGCCGGCGCGCGCGACCTCCAGCACCTCCTCCACCGTCATGTAGGCAGGCTCGCCCCGCCTCGGAGGCCGCGCAAAGGTGCAGTAACGACACACGTCCCGACAGAGCTTCGTCAGCGGGACGAACACCTTCGGGCTGTAGGTCACCAGGCGTCCGCTGCGCGCATCGCGCACCGCACGCGCCTCTGCCATCAGCTCATCCAAAGGGCGCTCGAGCCACCGCACGGCGCCATCGTAGTGATGCCGGCCGCGGCTACTACATCCGCGCCTTGAGCGCGAGCACGTCGGTGACGAACGGCTTCGTCATCTGGTACAGGCCGAACTGCTTCACCGCACGCTCCCCCTGGTACCAGGCGCCGAGCGCGAGACCGGTGTTGCCCTCGAACTGGCCGAGCAAGTGCCGCAGATAGAGGATGCCGACCTCGATGTCCCCGTCCAGGGTCTGCGGGATCGGGTGCCCCACGAGGACCTGCTCGACGAAGGCGCGGGTCGAGGGCATGACCTGCAGGACGCCGCGGGCCCCGACCGAGGAGACGACGTTCGGCTGGTAGCCGGACTCCATCCACGCGAGCGCGCGAACGAGGTCGGGCGACACACCGAGCTTGCCGGCCCAGAGATCAAGCAGGTTCTGGACGTCGCTACGGGAGGCCGCGAGCGCAACCGTCGCCGGCCGCGCCGGAACCTCGAGCCTCCTTCCGATCAACAGGACCTGCGCGGGCTGGAGGTGGTTGAGATGAGCAAGGCGCGCCATCGTCGTGCCGAACCGTGCTGCGATCGCCGTGAGTGAATCACCGGACTGAACGACGTAGATCCGATGCGGCGGCGCGGGATGGGCGCCGCCACGAGCGACCACCGCAGCGAGTGTCTGGAGACCGGCGATACCGTCGACCGTCAGGTGCGCCTTCTGCTGGAAGGCACGGACGGCTGCGTCGAGGTGCCGTCCGAAGTACCCGTCGAGGGCGGCGTGGTAGAAGCCTTCGCGGGAGAGCAGGAACTGAAGGGCAGAGACATCGAGCCCGAAGTCGCCCGGAATGATCGGGCGGGTACCGAAGAGCGGTCTCCCAAGCGGCCCGAGCGCCAGGCGTGTGCGCGTGCCGATCACACCGGTGACCGGGAGGCCCGCGCGCTTCTGCAGCGCCTCGGTGGCAGCACGGGCCTCGGGTCCGACCTCGCCGTCGATCGGGCCGAGGTAGAGCCCGAGAGCTCGCAGCGCGACCTGATCGCCGGCCTCTTGCGGGCTGGCAGCGGCGGGGCCGGCGGCGGCGAGCAGGGCACCGACGGCGAGCAGCAGAGTGGGGACGATCCTCCTCGCGCGCACGGCCGCTTGGTCTTCGCAGGCGACGCCGTCAATCCTCCTGTGGAGAAGGGGACAGACCCGATAGGAAACGCTGCCAAGACGCTAGGCTCAGCCGGTGCATCCGACAGCCGCAAAGGTTCAGGAGCGGCTCGCCGAGCGGGGCCTCGAAGTCGAAGTTCGCGTGCTTCCGGATTCCACGCGAACCGCAGCCGAGGCAGCCGAGGCATGCGGCTGCGACGTCGGGCAGATCGTCAAGTCGCTCGTGTTCATTGTCGGCGAGGAGCCTACGATGATCCTCTGCGCAGGCGACCGGCGAGTCACCGTGATCGACGGCCGGCCGGCAAACGCGGACGAGGCCCGCGCCGCAACCGGCTTCGCGATCGGCGGCGTGCCGCCGCTCGGGCACGACCGCGAGCTACCGACGATCGTCGACGAGTCGCTTCGGCGCTTCGAGCGGGTCTGGTGCGCGGCGGGAACCCCGCACGCGGTGTTCGAGACCGGCGTCGAGGAGTTGCTGGCCGCGATTCCAGGCGCTTGCATCGAACCGGTCTAGTTTCACCCTTGCGCGCCACCGACGGCGTTCGAATCGCGAAGACTCGGTTAGGACTCAGGACAGGTCGCGCGGGTCGGTCGCCGGCTCCAGGCAGGTGAACCGCTCGCAGACATACACCGCCGGCTTCCCGTCGACGAGCGCCTTCCCCTGGAGCAACGGCACGCCGTCCGCCGGACCGAATGCAATCACCGCGCGGGGATCCCAGCGGCGGAGCGCCTTCCTGGCGACCTCGCTGTCGGGCGGCCCCACGATCGCTACCTCACGGCGCTCCGCCAGGTAGAGATCGACCGCGACGAGCCCCCAGGCGAACGACGACGGCGCGTTCTGCATCCCGCCCAGCGAGAGCTTGAACACCGAGACCGCCCTCTGCTCGAGCTCGTCGTCGCCGTAGATCCGCGAGAGGCGGAGCAGGACGTAGGCGAGCATCGAGTTGCCGCTCGGCGTGGGCGAGTCGACGAAGACCTTGCCGCGCACGACGAGCTCCTCCCCGTCGCTCGGGCCGGCGAAGAAGCCGCCGTGGTCGGGGTCGTAGAAGAGCTTGATCGCCACCCCGGCAAGGCGGTTTGCCTCTTCGAGCCAGCGCAG
This sequence comes from Gaiellaceae bacterium, assembly GCA_035517795.1. Taxonomy (GTDB): domain Bacteria; phylum Actinomycetota; class Thermoleophilia; order Gaiellales; family Gaiellaceae; genus PALSA-600. The sequence goes on from DATIYE010000124.1 coordinate 8,941, forward strand.
CTCACCGGTCGCGGCATGCAGCTCGAGCAGCCCGTTGGCAACGTCGGCGTAGTCCTCGAGGAAGCCCGTGCCCTTCGCGACGCCGTCCCGCCAGGTTCGTGCGAGCCGTCCGTCCGCCGACGACAGCGGCCCGAGCAGGAACGCGCCCAGCGACCGGGCGGCGTCGACCCAGTCGGCGCGCTCGAGCACCCGGCCGCACTCGGCAAGCGCGGCGAGGGCGAGACCGTTCCAGGACGCGACGGCCTTGTCGTCGCGCGCGGGCTGCGGCCGCTGCTCTCGTAGCTCGAAGAGCTCGGCGCGCCTGGCCTCGTCGAGCTCTCCGCGCAGGATGAACCGCCCGCCCTCGAACGCGTGGAGCATCCGGTCCGGAATGCCGTCGCTCCGTGTCCACGTGAAGGTCAGCCCCTCCTTCCCGTCGGTGTCGGCGTCCTGCGACGAGGCGAAACCGCCGCCCTCGAGCAGGAGCTCCCGCAGCATGTACCCGATCGTCTGCTCGACGACACGGCGGTAATTGGCCTTGCCGATCACCTGCCAGCCGTGGAGGTACGCAACAGCGAGCTGTGCGTTGTCGTACAGCATCTTCTCGAAATGCGGCACGAGCCAGCGCTGGTCGACCGAGTAGCGATGGAAACCGCCGCCGACGAGGTCGTACATGCCCCCTTCGGCCATCGCGTCGAGCGTCCGCTCGGGCATCCGCGGCACGTCGCGCCGCATCAGGAGCTCGAGGGTCGGTGCCGACGGGAACTTGGGAGCCCTCCCCCACCCGCCGAACTGCCAGTCGAAGCCGTAGGTGAGCGACTCGATCGCCTGCTTCACGAGCTCATCGTCGACGGGCGCGTCGACCGGCTCCTGCTCGCTCGAGCGCCTCAGGTACTCCGTGAGCGAGTCGCTCGTCTTCTCGAGCTCCTCCCGCTTGTCGCGCCAGGCCCCCGCGACCGTCTGCAGGATATCGCCGAAGCTGCGAAGGCCGTTTCGCGGCACCGGAGGTAGGTAGGTGGCCGCCCAGAAGGGCTTTCCCTCCGGCGTCAGGAAGAGGCTCAGGGGCCACCCGCCGCTGCGGATGATCGCGACCGCGGCGTCCATGTAGAGCGCGTCGACGTCGGGGCGCTCCTCTCGATCGACCTTGACGTTCACGAAGTTCTCGTTCATCACCGCGGCGGTGGCCGGGTCGGAGAACGACTCGTGCTCCATCACATGGCACCAGTGGCAGGCCGAGTAGCCCACCGAAAGGAAGATCGCCTTGTTCTCCTGACGCGCGCGCGCGAACGCCTCGTCGCCCCACGGATACCAGTCGACCGGGTTCTCCGCGTGCTGGAGGAGGTACGGACTCATCTCCTTTCCGAGGCGATTCACGTCGTCACGCTAGCGCGCAGCGCCGCCCGGACGGTGCGGGGGGCCGTGTCCCGGCCGCCCCTTGGGGTGCGGGCGCCGCGGCGGCGGCGACCCGGCGAGCAGAGCCTCGACCCGCGGGAGCAATCGCGCCAAAGCGTCGGCCTCGGGGCCCGGGAGATCGGCCAGGAGCTCGCCCATGCGGTCGCGGAGCAGCGCCTCCGCGGATCGGAAGACCTGCTCGCCGGTCGGGGTCAGAGCAAGCTCCTGGCGGCGCCGGTCGTCCACGACTGGGCTGCGCTCGACGAAGCCGGAAGCCGCGAGCCCGGCCAGGAGCTGTGACACCGCAGGCTCGGAGACGCCGGCACGGCGTGAGAGCTCGCCGGCGGAGAGGCGCTCGCGCGCGATCGCTCGCAGCGCCAGGTACTGGGTCACGGTCAGGGACGGCTCGCCCGATGCGAGCAAGCGCTCGACCCAGCGGGTCACGAGCGGAGCCACCGCAACGAGGGCCTCCGCAGCGTTGGGTTCGGGACGGCGCGGTCTAGGCATAGATAAGTAGACTTAAGGTTTAAGGATGCTTACCGTTCACGTCATCATCGCACTGCTCGCTGTCGGGGCGCTCGCTCTCGGCCCGCGGAGCTCGGCCGCGGTGGTCGCTGTCGCCGTCGCATCCCTGATCGACGTCGGGCTCGGCTCGGCCGTGGCCCCCGCGCTCGGTGTCGTCGTCCCGCTTCTCGCCTTTCTCACCGCGGCGCTCACGCTTGCGGCGTTGATCGAAACCTCGGGGCTCGCCGACCGCGCGGCGAGGTTGCTCGCGAGCGCCGCACGGGGCGACATCTTCGCCCTCTACCTGCTTGCCTGCATGCTCAGCGCCGTCCTGACTTCCGTCGTTTCGCTGGACGGCGCGGTCGTTCTCGCCGTGCCGCTCCTGCGCCGAGTCTCGCGCCTCACCGGGACGTCGTTCGCCCCGCTCTTCCTCGGCGCCGTCGCGGTCTCGAATGCCTTCTCGTCGGCCGTTCCGCAGGGGAACCCCACGAACCTGGTGCTGATCGATCGGCTCGGTATCGGACCCGGCGCCTTCCTCGAGCACATGCTGCTGCCGGGGCTCGCCGCCGGCATGGTGTGCGTAGCTGCGGTTGCGCTGCACCAACGGCAGGCGCTCGCCGGGCGCTATGCGGTGTCGACTTCGTGTTGGACAGCGCTCTCCCGCCGCGAGCGGCGCGCAGCGTTCGCCGTCGGCGCCGCAGCACTCGCCGGCTGGCTCGCCCCGCTTGCCGGTATTGCCCCCTGGTGGCCGTTCTCGGGCGCAGTCGCCGCCGCGATCCTGATCGAACGGCCTCGCCCACCGCTCGTCGTCCCGTGGCGGATCGGCGTGCAGGTGGCCGCGCTCGTGGTCGCCGTCGAGTCGGTCGGCCTCCCTGTCCCGACTCCCCATGCGGCCACGTTGCCCGAGTTACTGATGATCGCCCTTGCGGTCGGCGCCGCCTCGGCGCTCGTCAACAATCTCCCGGCGAGCGCGGCCGTGGCCGCGCTCCTCGGCGCCGGCCCGGCGGCGTATGCCGCCTCGATCGGTCTTTCCGCCGGCGCCCTCGCAACACCTCAGGGCTCGGTGGCGACGCTGATCGCGGGCGACCTCGCCGGCAACGACGCCCCACCGCTGCGCACCCTGTACCTCGCCGCGCTCGCAGCAGCCGCCGTGATCGCAGCGACGCTTCTCCTCTGGGTGACGGCGTAGCCACGATCGTTTCCGTCCGACCGTCCGGCCATGCTGTGTGATGGTGGGCATGGAATGGACACGTCGGGGTGTCGCGGAGTTCATCGGCACCTTCGCGCTGGTCTTCATCGGCGCCACGGCGTCGGTCTACAACGACCAGGTGATCGCGGCGCTGGCCTACGGCCTCGTCATCGCCGTGTTCGTCTCGGCCTTCGCGGGCATCTCGGGCGGTCACTTCAACCCGGCCGTGACGATGGGCTTCTTCGTCACCCGCCGCATCTCGGGCCCGATGGCGGTCTTCTACTGGGTCGTCCAGCTCGGGGCCGCTGTGCTCGCGGCGCTCCTCCTCAGGTGGATCCTGCCGTCGCAGGTAAAGGCCGTCCACTACGGGGCGCCGACGGTGAACTCGGTGATCGACGACGGCAAGGCTGTCACGATCGAGGCGATCTGCACGTTCTTCCTGGTGATCGTCGTGTTCGCGACCGCCGTGGCGGCAGGTGGGGCGTTCGAGAAGATTGCCGGGCTCGCGATCGGCTTCACGATCGCATTCGGGGTCATGATGGCCGGTCCGCTCACCGGCGGTGCGCTGAACCCGGCCCGCGCCTTCGGCCCCGAGGTCGCTTCGTGGTACTGGAAGAACGCGTGGGTCTACTACGTCGGCCCGCTGGCCGGCGGCGCGCTCGCTGCGATTCTGTACGAGGTTCTGTACCTCAGCCGCCGCGAGGACGGCGAGGAGGAGCCCGAAGAGATCGGCGCAGCGGAGGACGAAGCGGCTACTGACGCATCCGCGTAGCCCTTTCGGTAGGTTCCGCGCGTGCTCTTCGCGCTCTCGACTGCGCACGAGATCGGACTGGCGGCGATGGGCGCGATCTTCATCACCTTCGCGCTCCTGTCGTCGTTCGTCTTCCCCCGCTTCAACCCCAACTTCCCGGGACGGAAGGGCCTGCGTTGGTACATCCCGCTCTCGTTCTGCTTCTTCATCGCGATGCTCGGCGCGGTGATCGTGTTCGGACGCGAGCAGAAGACGGCCGAGGCCTCACCGACCGAGAGCTCGTCGACGACGAACGGCAACGCCGCCGCGGGAAAGACCGTCTTCAT
>DATIYE010000125.1:0-12108 GCA_035517795.1 Gaiellaceae bacterium
ACCCGTAGATCGCGAACGGTAGCCAGTCGTTGAACAAGCAATCTCCTCGGCGCAGATCGGCTCTTCGGAAGCTACCAAAGGGCTCGTGAAGGGCCGCCGGTACCGGGGTCCTGGGTAGAATGCAGTCATGGCGACGATCGAGACGACAGAGATCACGCTTACCGAGCGCGCCGCCGAGAAGGTGCGCGACCTGATGGCGCAGGAGCCGGCCGGCGAGGCCGAGGTGCTCCGCGTCGCGATCCAGGGTGGCGGCTGCGGAGGCTTCGAGTATGCGCTCGGGTTCGACCGCGGCGCCACGGGCGAGGATGCCGAGTACGAGTTCTACGGTGTGAAGGTCGTCGTCGACCCGGCGAGCGCCCAGTACCTGAAGGGCGCGACCGTCGACTTCGTGGAGTCGCTGAAGGAGTCGGGGTTCAAGGTGGACAACCCGAACGCCTCGGGCTCCTGCGGCTGTGGCCACAGCTTCCACGTCGCCGAAGAAGTCGACGGCCACGAGCATTCCGCCGGCTGCAGCCACTGACGCTTGACCGGCCGGCAGCTTGACCGACCGGCTGCTTGACTGACCAGCGGCTTCGTGTCGCCGTGGTCGGCTCCGGCCCGGCCGGCTTCTATGCGGCCGGGCCTCTCCTGGCGCGGGGCGCGCAGGTCGACCTGATCGAGCGGCTGCCGACGCCGTGGGGGCTCGTCCGCTTCGGCGTTGCGCCCGACCACCCCGAGATCAAGGCCGTCTCGCGTGTGTTCGAGAAGATCGCGAGGGAGCCGGGATTCCGGTTCTTCGGCAACGTCGACGTCGGCAAGACGATCAGCCCCGCGGAGCTGGCGGAGCTCTACGAGGCTGTTGTCTACACCGTCGGCGCGCAGACCGACCGCCGGCTCGGGATTCCGGGCGAGGACCTACCGGGCTCGTGGCCCGCGACTGCGTTCGTCGCCTGGTACAACGGCCATCCCGACTTCCAGGACCTCCGCTTCGACCTCTCGGGCGAGCGGGCGGTCGTGGTCGGGAACGGCAATGTCGCGGTCGACGTCGCGCGGATGCTTTCGCTGACCGCCGAGGAGCTCGCGCCGACAGACACCACGGATGCCGCGATCGAGGCGATCGTCGGGTCGGGGCTGCGCGAGATCCTGATGCTCGGGCGCCGTGGCCCGGCGCAGGCGGCATTCACGAACCCCGAGCTGAAGGAGCTCGGCGAGCTTGCCGGCGCGGACGTCGTCGTCGATCCCGCCGACCTCGTGCTCGACCCGGCCAGCGAGGCGGCGCTCGCGGATGCCCGCTCGACGGCCCGCCGGAACGTCGACCTGCTTCGCGACTACGCGGCGCGCGAGCCCGAGGGCAAGCCCCGACGTCTCGTGCTGCGCTTCCTCGTCTCGCCGGTCGCCATCCTCGGCGACGGGAGGGTCGAGGCGGTCGAGGTCGTCCGCAACCTGCTCGTCGCCGACGAGCGCGGCGAGATCCGGGCCGTCGCGGGCGACGAGCGAGAAACGATTCCGGCCGGGATCGTCCTGCGCAGTGTCGGCTACCGCGGGGTCGCGCTGCCCGGCGTTCCCTTCGACGAGGGGCGGGGCGTAATCCCGAACGCGGAGGGCCGCGTCCTCGACGAGGCCGGTGAGCCGATCCGGGGCCTGTACTGCGCCGGCTGGATCAAGCGCGGGCCGAGCGGGGTGATCGGGACGAACAAGAAGGATGCCTCCGAGACGGTCGCGCGGCTGCTCGAGGACTTCGACGCCGGTCTGCTCTCTCCGGGTGCAGATGACCTGGAAGCGCTGCTCGAGGAGCGCGGCCTGCCGTTCGTCGACTACGCGGGCTGGGAGGCGATCGACACCCATGAGCAAGGGCTCGGAGCGCCGCGCGGGCGCCCGCGCATCAAGGTCGTCGACTGGGAGGAGCTGCTCGGTCGCGCCCAGGGTGGGACATAGACTCATGGCGTGGTAGAGCTCTGGGGTGGCGAGACCGCGAAGGCGATCGACAACTTCCCGGTGTCGGGCGAGCCGATTCCGGCGTCGGTCGCACGCTGGCTCGGCAGGATCAAGGCGGCCTCGGCGCGCGTGAACGCCGAGCTCGGGCTACTCGACGCCGGCAAGGCGGAGCGGATCGCGGCGGCCGGCGATCGGATCGCGGCCGGGGAGCTCGACGACCAGTTCCCGATCGACGTCTTCCAGACCGGCTCCGGGACCTCGTCGAACATGAACGCGAACGAGGTGATCGCCAATCTGGCCGGAGACGACGTCCACCCGAACGACGACGTCAACATGGGGCAGTCGTCGAACGACGTCTTCCCTTCGGCCGTACACCTGGCGGCGCTCGGTGAGATCGTCGGCGGTCTCATTCCCGCGCTCGAGCGTCTTGCCGAGGCGCTGCAGACGAAGGCGGGCGAGTTCGACGACGTCGTCAAGTCGGGGCGGACGCACTGGATGGACGCGGTGCCGGTCACGCTCGGCCAGGAGTTCGGCGGCTACGCGACCCAGGTGCGTGAGGGTGTAGATCGGGTGCGCGGGACGCTCGAACGCCTCGGGAAGATCCCGCTCGGCGGGACGGCCGTCGGCACCGGGCTCAACACCCATCCGGAGTTTGCCGCCCGCGTGCGCGAGAAGCTGGCGGCCGAGACCGGGCTTCCGATCAGTCCGCCTGCCGATCCGTTCGAGTCGCAGGCCGCCCGCGACGGGCTCGTCGAGGCCTCGGGCGCCCTGAAGACGGTTGCGGTCTCGCTGACGAAGATCGCCAACGACCTGCGCTTCATGGGCTCGGGCCCCCGCGCCGGGCTCTCGGAGATCTTCCTGCCGGAGCTCCAGAAGGGCTCCTCGATCATGCCGGGCAAGGTCAACCCCGTCATCCCGGAGGTCGTCACTCAGGTCACCGCCCAGGTGATCGGCAATGACGCCGCGATCGCGATCGGAGGGATGCAGGGCCACTTCGAGCTCAACGTCTTCATCCCGCTGATGGCGCGGAACCTGCTCGACTCGATCCGGCTGCTGGCGTCGGCTTCGCGGCTGCTCGCCGACAAGTGTGTGCGCGGGATCGAGGCCAACCGCGAGCAGTGCGAGCGCTACGCGGAGCTGACGCTCTCCGCTGCGACCGCGCTCAACCCGCACATCGGCTATGACCGCGCGAGCGAGATCGTCAAGGAGGCGTCACGGTCGGGGCGGTCCTTGCGCGAGGTCGCTCGCGAGGCGGGAGTCGACGAGGCGACCCTCGACCAGGCGCTCGACTTCCGCGCGATGGCGAAGCCGAACGACTGAGTTCAGTACGCGACGGCGCCGCGGCCGGCGGCGGCGTGTCGTTGCTCCTCGGCGCGGTAGCTCGAGCGGACGAGCGGGCCGGAGAAGACCGAGCCGAAGCCGAGCTCCTCGCCCTGCTCGCGGAACCAGCGGAACTCGTCGGGGTGCACCCAGCGGTCGATCCTCGCGTGCTTGGGGCTTGGCTGCAGGTACTGGCCGATCGTGACCACGTCGACGCCGTGGGCCCGCAGGTCGCGCATCGTCTGGACGACCTCGTCGTTGCTCTCTCCGAGCCCGACGATGATCCCGCTCTTGGTCAGCACCGGGTAGTCGGCGAACTCCCTGGCGCGCGCGAGCAGCGCGAGTGCACCGGCGTAGCTCGCCTTGCCCCCCCGCATGCGGGCGTGCAGCCGGCGGACGGTCTCGATGTTGTGGTTGAAGACGTCGGGCCTGGCGCCGATCACCGTCGCGAGCGCCTTCTCCTCGACGCCGAGGAAGTCGGGCGTCAGCACCTCGATCGTCGCCTCCGGGAGCTTGTGGTGCAAGGCACGAATCGTCGCCGCGTACTGGCCGGCGCCGCGATCCGGGACGTCATCGCGGTCGACCGACGTGACGACGACGTGCTTGAGTCCCATCTCCTTCGCGGTCTGCGCGAGCCGTAGGGGCTCGAGCGGGTCGACCGGCTCGCTCGGCGTGCCCGAATGGACGTAGCAGTAGCGGCAGGCGCGGGTGCACGTGTCGCCGAGGATCTGGAAGGTCGCCGTCCCGCGGCCCCAGCACTCGGCGATGTTCGGGCAGTGCGCCTCCTCGCAGATCGTGTGCAGGCTGGCGCCGTGGATCAGCTTCTGCACGTCGTAGTAGCGGGTGTTCGCGCTCGGCGCGCGGACCTTCATCCATTCGGGGCGGCGCGGCCGCTCCGCGACGGGGCGCGAGCTCTCCATCGGGCGGAGTCTAGGGAGCAGCGGCGAGCTGCCGGTGGAGGGTCTGCGGCCAAAGTCCCGGCTCGTCGCCCGGCAGCTCGTCGAGCACCAGGTCGAAGACGGCCTCGAGCGCGGCGGCTGCGTGCGGGCGGACGTCGTCGAGGGTCGGTGCAACAACCGGGGTCTGGCACCGGTTTTGTTGCATCTCGCGAGCGAGCGAGGTGAACGACGCATCCTCGAGTCCGCAGGCGGTGATCCACTGGGTGAACGGAGCCGGATCGAGGTCGACGTTGAGCGCATAGCCGTGGGTCGTCACCCACCGCGAGATATGGATCCCGATCGACGCCAGCTTCCTCGGCGGCGAGTCGACCCAGACTCCGGTGAGCCCCTCGATGCAGGTGGCCTCCACCCCGTACGCCGCGACTGTGGCGACGATCGCGCGCTCGAGGTCGCAGCAGTACCCCTTGACGTCCTTCCCGTGCCGCTTCAGGTCGAGGATCGGGTAGCAGACGAGCTGGCCGGGTCCGTGGTATGTCGATTTGCCGCCGCGATCGGTCTCGATCACCTCGACGTCGGCGCCGTCCGGGACGTGCAGCTCGCGGGGCTCGGTGCGGCGGCCGAGCGTGATCGTCGGCGGGTGCTCGAGCAGGATCACGGTGTCCGGAATCGCGCCCTGCGACACCGCCGCCGCGAGCGAGCGCTGCAGATCCCAGGCCTCTCCGTACGGAGTCAGGCCGAGGTTGAGCAGGTAGGCGCCGCGCGGCACGTTGTTCTCTCGTGAGGTCGGAAGCTAGTAGTCGGACTCAACCCAGCCCGTGAGCCGGGCGGTGAGGTCGCGCAGGAACTGCCCGGCGTAGGCGCCGTCGACGAGTCGGTGGTCGTAGGTGAGCGTCAGGTTCATGATCGGCCGGATCGCGATCGCGTCGCCGCCCGTATCGTCGGTGATCACCCACGGCCGCTTGACGACCGCATAGGTGCCGAGGATGCCGGTCTGCGGCCGGCTGATCACCGGAGTGCCCAGGAACGTGCCGTAGCTGCCGGGGTTCGTGATCGTGAAGGTGCCGCCCTGGACGTCGTCCGGGAGCAGCTTCTTCGTTCGGGCGCGCTCAGCCAGGTCGGCCACGCCCCGAGCCATCCCGAGCAGGTTCAGCCCCTCCGCGTGCTTGAGCACGGGGACGATCAGGCCCTTGCCGCCTTCCAGCGCGACCGCGAACCCGAGGTTGACGTAGCTGTGGGTGACGATCGACTCGCCGCGGATCTCCGCGTTCACGTAAGGCCACTCGCGAAGCGTCTCGACCGCCGCCCGCGAGATGAAGGCGAGGTAGGTCAGGTTCACCCCGTACGACGTCGCGAACTCGGGCTTGAGCCGCTCGCGGATCCCGACGACCGTCGACATGTCGACCTCGATCGCGCTCGTCACGTGGGCTGCGGTGTCGAGCGAGCGCCGCATGTGCTCGGCGATCCCGCGCCGCATCGCGCTCATCGGCTCGATCGTGTCGCCGGGCTCGACCTGTGCCTGGGCCACGACCGCAGCGGGCGCGGCGGGCTGCGGCGGCGCGGCGGGCTGCGGCGGCGCGGGCGGAGCCGGAGGTGGAGGTGGAGGTGGAGGCGGCGGGGGCGCTGCCGCCTCGACCGGCGGGGGCGGCGCGGCCGGTGCAGGCGCCGAGAGCGCCTGCCTCTCCTCCCCTTCCACGAAGGCGAGGATGTCCTTCTTCGTCACCCGGCCGTCCCGGCCCGTGCCGGGCACCTGAGCCGGATCGATGCCGTGCTCGGAGGCGATGCGGGCGACCACCGGGGAGACGAAGGTGTGTTTGCCGTTTCCCGCCGTTTCCGGCTGGGATGGAGCGGCGGCCGGGGGCTCTTCGGCGGGAACCTCGAGCGGCGGCGGCTCTTCGAGCGCCTCGGGGGGCAACGGCTCGGGCAGGGTGGGCTCGACGGTCGGCTCGGGAACCAAGGTGTCGGCCGCGTCCCCGAGGTCGGCTCCGATGCGGGCGACGAGCGTCCCCACCGGGACCGTCTGGCCTTCCTGGACGAGGATCTCGAGCAGGACGCCCGAGCCCGGGCTTGGCACTTCGGTATCGACCTTGTCGGTCGAGATCTCGAGCAGCGGGTCGTCGGCCTGGATGTGGTCGCCGACCGTTCGGAGCCAGCGGGTGATCGTCCCCTCGGAGACCGAGACGCCCATCTGGGGCATGACCACGTCGACGACGGTGCCGGTTGCCATCAGTAGCCGGCCACCTCGCGCAGCGCGTTGACGACGTCGGACACCTGCGGCAGGAACTCGGTCTCGAGGATCGGCGCGAATGGTACGGGCGTGTCGGGAGCGGTGACGCGCCTCGGCGGCGCGTCGAGATCCTCGAACGCCTCCTCGGCGATCGTGGCCGCGATCTCGGCGCCGAAGCCGCCCGTGTGAGTGTCCTCGTGGAGCACGATCACCTTCGACGTCTTGCGCACCGACTCGAGCACGGCCTCCTTGTCCCAGGGAAGGATCGTGCGCAGGTCGACGATCTCGACCGACACCTCGCGCTCGACCTCGTCGGCGGCGTTCTCGGCCGTGTAGACCATCGCGCCCCAGGTGACGATCGTGATGTCATCGCCGGCGCGGTGGATCCGCGCCTCGCCGATCGGGGTCGAGTAGCGCTCGTCCGGCACCTCACCCTTGATCCGCCGGTACAGGTGCTTGTGCTCGAAGAAGAGCACCGGGTTCGGATCCTCGATCGCCGAGACGATCAGCCCCTTGGCGTCTGCCGGCGTCGCCGGGCAGACGCACTTGAGCCCGGGGATGTGGGCGAAGATCGACTCGGGGTTCTGGGAGTGGAACGGCCCGCCCGAGAAACCCCCGCCGGAAGGCAGCCGCAAGGTGATCGGCACGGGCGTCGCCGCGCGCCAGTGCTGCTTCGCCGCGATCGTGACCAGGTGGTCGTAGGCGCACGAGATGAAGTCTGCGAACTGCATCTCCGCCACCGGCCGCAGCCCCATCATCGCCGCGCCGGTCGCGCCGCCGACTATGGCGGTCTCCGAGAGCGGAGCGTCGAGGACGCGCCATGAGCCGAACTCCTCCTGGAAGCCGTCCGTGACCTTGAACGCACCGCCGTAGACGCCGATGTCCTCCCCGATCAGGAACACCCGCTTGTCGTGCTGCATCTGCTGGCGCAGGCCGTCGCTGATCGCCTGGAGATAGGTCTTCTCGGCCATCACATGTGGTGGGGGTGCTCGAGCTCTTCCGGCTCGGCGTAAACCCCGTCGAGGAGCGTCGAAGGGTCGGGGAGCGGCGAGGCTTCGGCCCGCTCGAGGGCGTCGTTCAGGTGGCGCTTCACGTGGTTGGCGATCTCGTCGTCCTCCTCGTCGGTGAGGTCCGCGTGCTCGCGCAGCCAGCGGTGGAAGAGGTCGATCGGATCACGCTCGGCCCAGCGCTCGAACACCTCGCGGGGGACGTAGGAGGCGTCGTCGTGCACCGCGTGACCCTCCATTCGCAGCGTGACGCTCTCGATCATCGTCGGGCCGCCGCCCTGCCGGGCCTTCTCGATCGCGCGCTTCGCCTCGCGGTAGACGGCGATCGCGTCGGTCCCATCGACGACAACGCCCTCGAAGCCGTAGGCGGCGGCGCGGTCGGCCAGATACTCGACGCCGTACTCGAGGTGGGTCGGGGTCGAGTATGCCCAGCCGTTGTTGTCGCAGATGAAGACCACCGGAAGCTGGCGGACGCCGGCGAAGTTCATCGACTCGTGGGCGTCACCACGCGCCGACGAGCCCTCGCCGAACCACGCGACCGCAACTCGCCTCTCCTCACGGATCCGGAAGGCGAGCGCGCAGCCGACCGCGACCGGCATCATCGCCGGCAGGTGCGAGACCATCGCCACGAGGCCAAGGTGGTGGTCGGCCATGTGCACGTTGCCGTCCTTGCCCTTCGCTGGGCCATCGGCGCGGCCCATGTAGTTGGCGAAGATCCGCCACGGCTCGACGCCGCGGACGATGTGGACGCCCATGTCGCGGTGGAGGGGCGTGCCGACGTCGTCGCGCGCCATCGCGGTCGCGACCGCGACCGAGGAGGCTTCGTTGCCGCGGCCGGTGTAGAACGAGCCGGGGATCTTGCCCTGCCGGTAGAGGATGTGGCCGCGCTCTTCGACCCCGCGCGTCAGCAGCATGTTGCGGTACATGCCGAGGAGGTCCTCGCGGTCGAGGCCCCACTCCTTCGCTTCCTGAAGCGAACCGCTGGGCTCGGCCACTCGCGCGATCGACATGCCGTGCTCCACTCTAACCGGAGGACACGACCTGACACCCGTCGAGCCGCTAGCTCGAGGTCGACAATCCCTGTGGTTCGAGTTCGACAGCTGCGGCACCAACCGGCCTGCCGCTCGCCTCGCCTATCATTCAGCTTCGCCTACAATCAGCCGCGCCCTGTACCCGCACAGCAAGGAGGATCCGATGCTTCGGAGCATGGTCTCACGCACCGCCCCGGTCGCCACTGCGATGGTCGCTGCACTCGCGATCTCGGTGCCGGCCGCGCTCGGCCGACCCGCCGCTGCTCCATCGGCGAAGTCCACCTTCGTCTCGACCTGTGGCAGCTGCCACACGTTGAAGGCTGCGGGGACGCACGGCGTTGTAGGCCCTGACCTCGACAAGGTGATGCTCAGCCAGCCTCAGATCGTCACCGCGATCACAAAGGGTGGGTCGGCAGTCATGACCAAGGCGCAGCTCGCGAAATACAAGTCCGTGAAGATGCCGCCGTTCGCAAGCCTAGGCTCGGCGAAGATCAAGGGCCTCGCCGCCTACATCCACTCAGCGATGTCGATGCACTGAAGCGTCTGGGCGCTGGAGGGCGCTGATCGCGGCGGCACGTGCGCCCTCGCAGCCTCCTTTCTGGCGGCAGCTGTGGGCAAGTCATCGGACTGGCTCCGCGAGGAGCGGCGCAAGGTGCTCGGCGACTGGACGTCGATCTGCCTGCGCTGCGGAGCGGCCCGCCGCTGGTTCGAGGAGTTCGAGAGCGAGGTGCCGAGCGAGTGCCCCGCCTGCGGCGGCGAGGTGATCCATCGCTGCCCGGCCTGCTCGGCGCCGATCTCGTCGACCTTCGCGGTCGACTGCGAGGAGTGCGGGGGGCGGCTCCGTGACCCCGAGCTCTTCGGCGTGCAGATACGGAAGAGCGGGCGCTAGATCGAGTTCGTCTTGATCGCGGAGAACCGGATCACGGTCACGAGGTCGTTGCTCGCCACCTCGCGGTTGTAGAGCTGGCTGAGGAAGTGGGCCATCTCCTCGGGGCGGCGCACCTCGGGGTTGTCGTGCTCGATCTCGCGCGGCGAGAGCTCGTCGAGCCGCTTCACCTCGACCTTGTCGATCACCGCGTCGAACACGTGTTTCCGGGGGCCGTAACGCGCTCCGACGAGCACCGACACGATCATCCCCTTCTGGTACTTGCGCGACTTGTCTCCGAGCCGGATCGTGGCTGTCTTGCGATGCGAGCGGAGCTGGGCCTCGACGACCGGCGAGTAGAAGTTGAGGGCGAAGGCTGGCAAGCGGCCACGATCATACGTCGTGCGCGGCTTCGAGCACCGCGATCGCCCGCGAGGCCGTCTGGCGTTCCCTGCCGTAGGGGGCAGGGTGGTCGCGTCGGCGAGCGGAAGCCAGCGCACTTCTGCCACCTCGTGGCGGAACTCCGCCCGGATATCGTCGAGGCGGCCGCCGGCGTACATCCGCCGGCGAGAAGTCGGGCGCACGGAGGAGGATCTTAGCGGGCGCGACTTAGATATCGTGCGCTATGCTTCGCGCTGGCACTCCCGAGGAGAGAGTGCCGATGGATGTCACAAGGTTGTCACTAGTAGCTGTCATGAACGGCAATCACAACGGAGGTCCGAACGAATGAACCTGACCCCCCTGGGAGATCGCCTGATCGTCGAGCCGCTCGAGGAAGAGCAGACGACGGTCGGTGGCATCGTTCTCCCTGACACGGCGGTCGAGAAGCCGCAGCGCGGAAGCGTGATCGCAGCCGGGCCGGGTGCGCGAAACAGTGAGACCGGCGAGCGCATCCCGATGGACGTCGCCGCGGGCGACACCGTCGTCTTCTCGAAGTACGGCGGTACCGAGATCCGCGTCGAGGGCACCGACTACCTGATCCTGCGCGAGAGCGACGTGCTCGCCAAGGTCGCCAAGGCGCCCGCGAAGGTCAAGGCCAAGGCCTAGAGAGAGAGGAAACGGAGAACATGGCTCACAAGGAACTGAAGTTCAGCGAGGACGCACGGCGCTCGCTCCAGCGCGGCGTCGACATTCTCGCGGACGCGGTCAAGGTCACCCTCGGCCCGAAGGGCCGCTACGTCGTGCTCGACAAGAAGTACGGCGCGCCGACGATCACCAACGACGGCGTCACGATCGCGCGCGAGATCGAGGTCGAGGACGCGTTCGAGAACCAGGGTGCCCAGCTCGTCCGCGAAGTCGCGACGGCGACCAACGACGTCGCCGGCGACGGCACCACCACGGCCACGGTCCTGGCGCAGGCGATTGTCCGGGAAGGGCTCAAGAACGTCTCTGCCGGTGCGAACCCGATTGCCCTCAAGCGCGGGATCGAGAAGGCAGTCGACGCGATCGTCAAGAACCTCGTCGACCAGTCGGTCGAGATCAGCGGCAAGGAGGACATCGCCCGGGTCGCGACCATCTCGTCGCGCGAGCGTGAGATCGGCGACGTGATCGCCGACGCGATCGAGAAGGTCGGCAAGGACGGCGTCGTGAACGTCGAGGAGGGGCAGACCTTCGGCCTCGAGCTCGAGTTCACAGAGGGCATGCAGTTCGACAAGGGTTACCTGTCGCCGTACATGGTCAACGACGCCGAGCGGATGGAGGCCGTCCTCGACGACCCCTACATCCTGATCGCGAACCAGAAGCTCGGGGGCATCAAGGACCTGCTGCCGCTGCTCGAGCAGGTGATCCAGGCCGGCAAGCCGCTGCTGATCGTGGCCGAGGACGTCGAGGGCGAGTCGCTCGCGACGATCGTCGTCAACAAGCTCCGCGGCACCTTCCAGGCCGTCGCGGTCAAGGCGCCCGGCTTCGGCGACCGCCGCAAGCGGATGCTCGAGGACATCGCGATCCTCTCCGGCGGCGAGGTGATCACCGAGGAGATGGGGCTCAAGCTCGAGAACACGAAGCTCTCGCAGCTCGGCCGCGCCCGCAAGGTCGTCGTCGACAAGGACTCGACCACGATCATCGACGGCGCCGGCGACTCCGATGCGATCAAGGCCCGCATCAAGCAGCTCAAGGCCGAGATCGAGACCACCGACTCCGACTTCGACCGCGAGAAGCTCCAGGAGCGGCTCGCGAAGCTGTCGGGCGGCGTCGCGGTCGTGAAGGTCGGGGCTGCGACCGAGACCGAGATGAAGGAGAAGAAGCATCGCGTGGAGGACGCCCTCCAGGCGACCCGCGCGGCGCTCGAGGAGGGCATCGTCCCCGGCGGCGGCGTCGCGCTTCTGAACGCGGCCGACAAGACCAAGGAGACGTTGCTCGGCTCGCTCGAGGGCGACGAGAGGACGGGTGCGCAGATCGTCCTGCGCTCGCTCGAGGAGCCCCTCCGCCAGCTCGCGACCAACGCGGGACTCGAGGGTTCGGTCGTGATCCAGTCGGTACGCTCGGCCAAGCCGGGCCAGGGTCTGAACGTCGACTCGGGCGAGGTCGAGGATCTCGTCAAGTCGGGGATCATCGACCCGACCATGGTCACCCGCTCGGCGCTCCAGAACGCGGCGTCGATCGGCAAGAACATCCTCACCACCGAGGCGATCGTCACCGACGCGCCGGAGAAGCAGGCCGTCGGCGCCGGTGCCGGCATGCCCGACATGTCGGGGATGATGTAGGCCCGACTCCTGCTGTTGCTCCACCGCGGAGGCGCCGGCTCAGCCGGCGCCTCCGTGCGTTAACGCCCGTTCCCCGACGCCGCGGCGCTCGGCGGGCTGGGTCTGAAGCCGTCGGCGATGCTCGTGCCGCGCATCGTGAGGTCCCG
>DATIYE010000126.1:0-13570 GCA_035517795.1 Gaiellaceae bacterium
GTCGAGCGGTAGATAGCTCGCGTCGAGCGCGGCCTCGACCTCGGGCGGTCGTCGGCGTGGGCCCGCGTAGGCGATCTCCATCCCGAACGCGCGCGCCCGCCGCGCGGTCGCCTGGCCGATCTGGCCAAGGCCGATGATCCCGAGCGTCTTCCCCTGGATACCGACCCCCAGGTGGAAGAACATGCTCCACGACCAGCTTGCCCCGGCCCGCACGAGCCGCTCGGCCTCCCCGAGCCTCCGGGTCGACATCAGCACCAGCGCCATCGCGATGTCGGCGGTCGCCTCGGTCAGGACGCCGGGGGTATTGGTGACGACTACGCCGCGGCTCGTGCAGGCAGCGACGTCGACGTTGTCGAAACCGACCGCGACGTCGGCGACGATCCGAAGCGCCGGCCCCGCTGCGTCCAGGAACGCATCGTCGACACGGTCATGGAGCATCGTCACGACCGCGTCGGCGCCGGCGATCGCGGCGTGGAGCTCCGCGACCGGCAGCGGCTCGTCGACCGGAGATACCCACAGCTCACCGGCCGAGCCGAGCAGCTCCAGCGCGAGCGCGGGGATCCGCCTCGTGACGACGATCCTCGGCCGGCTCACGGAGCCCTTCCTCGCACGCGCCCGCATGCTAGGCGACTGCAACAAAACCGGTGCCAGACCCCGGTTTGTTGCACGCACACGCGTGGCCCGCCGCCCCCGGCCGCGTGAGGAATGCCGTTAGCTAATACGACGGCCGCAGCGGGTAGGTCTCGCCGTTGACGATGACCTCGACCGCGGGATCGGCGCCCGGCAGCCTCGCCCGGAGCACAGCGAGCAGATCGGGCAGATCGTCCTCCGACTCGGTTTCGACCCGCACCTCCCACCCGCCGTCCTCCTCGGCCACCGTCGGCCGGAGGTACGCCGGAACCTGCTCGGCGAGCTCGAGCGCAGACTGCTGGACTCCGGCCTTGATCCTGACCGAATCGAACACTTCCCCCTCCCCTGTCCAACCGCAACATTACCGCAATTTCCAGGTCAAAATTGGGACAAACACACCGGTTCGACGTGCGGGATTCGACCCTCAACTCGACCCCCACTCGTGCCGATGGTGAGAAGGTGAGCCAGCTTCCGAGCAGGGACGATCTGATGCGGCGCAGGGAGGTCGAGCAGGGGGACATCGATCGGCCACGGATGCTGGCCGAGACGGCCGAACGCGTCAGAACCGACGGAGTCGCAACCTGCTGGGAGCTGCTCGAGGAGTTCGTCGGTCGCGTCCAGGAGCTCGGGATCGAGCCACGTAGGTGGGAACCCGAGACTTCAGGCCCGTACACACCACGGATCACGTGGGCCGAGGGGTACCCGCTGACGAACGGCTCGGTCGTGTCGGTGCCTCCGATGCGGTACTGCGCGGCAGAAAGACGGGCCGTGCGCAAGCCGCGGCTCGAGGTGCACGAGGTCGAGGAGCTCTCGCACTTCGCGATGTCGGGCGATCCCGCGCTGGCAGCCGTCGGCTTCGTCGAGCACTCGACGAGAACCAGTGGGCCCTGGCCCCGGATCGACCGCGCGGAGTACGCCGCGGTAATGACACGCGCGCTCCGCTCCGAACTCGAGAACAGCCTCTTCGTGTTGATGGGCTGACGCACTTGCGCTCTGCGCGAAACCCGCGATAATTCGCGCCGGACTGCTGCGGCGGTCAGGAGGAGTGAGGTGGGGCAGTCATGATGGACGAGCTCTGGGACGAGTGCCGGATCGACTGGCGGCGCTCGGGGCGTTTCCAAGGGGAATTCGTGGCGGTGTATGCCGGCGAAGCGCCTTGGAGCCTTGCGGCGCGATCGACGCCGATTCACCTGGTCGGCAGACGCTCGACCCAGCCAAGGCGGACACGCACCTCGGAGGCATGCCTGACCGAGCTCTGCCGGAGGCTCGAACGAGACGGCTGGTGCCTCTTCGGCACCCGCCGGCCGCACCCCTGGTACACGCTTCGCTTCTACCGCGTCGTTCCCGCCCTGGGCGAGATCGAGATCGACGAACCGGCACCGCCCGAGCAGGGGCGGGCGTGGGCCCGGACGCTCCGACCGGTCCGGACCGTCCCCCGGAACCTCGACAGCGAGCTCCGCCTGCGGGTCGAGGCCTACACCGACCGCAGCCGGAAGCCGGCCGAGCGGTCCGGCTAGCCGCCGCCCCCGAGCGCCGCCTCGATCGTCGCGATCGCATTCGTCTCGCCGGGCTTGACGCCGCCCGCCGCCTCGGCGACCGAGTTCGCGACCTCGAGCACCAGCGTCCGGTAGGCGGGGAGGTCGTCGGGCGCCTTCGCCTGCAGCGCCGCAACGGCGGCGTTCAGCGCCCCGACCGTTCCCTGCTCTACCTCCTGCTCCGAGGCGGTGAACCCGAATGGATTGTGGTGGATGTCGGCGATCTCGCGAACGAGCACGCTCTCGTTCTTCTCGTGGGCGGCGGCGATGTGCTTTGCAAGCGCAGAGGCCTCCTTGAACGTGTCCCAGAATCCCTTGTCGCTGACCGCGACGAGCATCCCCGCGCCGCTGATACCGGTCTGCATCGCTTTCCATTCATCGTCCGTGAAGTCGGCCCTGGTCGCCACCTCGCACCTCCCTGTCTCGACTTCGGCCAAGTCTCGCACGCCGATTGCCCGAACGGGAGACGAAGACGTCTGCCACCCCGTAGATGATCGCGCCCTCACGGGTGACGCTCGCGCTCAGCTTCGCGGCCGTTTCTGCCGATCAATTCGCATGTTCGGCAACGCCGTGCGCTCGATCAGGAGCTGGTGGATCTTCGCTGCGCTGGGCGCGTCCGCGACGGCCGCCTACATCCTCCTCGAGCGCTCGGAGGAGCGGAGCGCGCTCTTCACCGGCGTGGTGGCGCTGGCGCTCGTGGCGGCGTTCCGGGGGCGCAGGCGCGCTCGCGTGTTCGAACGGCCGGCGTGGCTCGCCTCGGGGATCGCGCTCATCTTCTTCCTCGGCGGCCAACTGCTCTGGCTCTGGGCCCCCGATTCCGAGTACGGCCTCTTCATCCCGGCGTCCGAGGCCCTGTTCCTGGCCGGGTGCCTGACGCTCGCGCTCGCTACTGTCGCAGTGGCGCTCGCGCGTGGCGTCGGCCGCGAGGGATCCGTCTGGGCCGAGACGGCGATCCTGACGGTGGTGGCGGGGATCGCCGCCTGGCAGCTCATCCTCTCGCCGACCCTGACAGACGGATCACTCAGCACGAGCCAGAAGCTCGTCGCCGCGGCCGTGCCGCTGGCCGACCTGGTCGTCCTGGGGATCGTGCTCGCCCTGATCCTCTCGCCCAGCGGGCGCGACCGCTCATCGCTCCTCTTCGCGGCAGGAGCCTCCCTCGTGGTCGTCTCCGACCTCGTTTTCCGTGCCGAGGGCAATCGCATGGTCGGCTTCCGGTCCGGCGGACCGTACGGGGCCCTCTGGATGGCCGGCTACCTCCTGATCGGGATGGCGGCGCTCGCACCCTCGACGGCGGGGGCCGTTCGTGCCGGAGGACGAGACCTACTCGGGCGCATTCAGCTCGGCCTCGTCGTCTCGGCGGTGTTCGTGCCGCAGCTGGTCCTCGCGCGCGAGGTCGGCCGGCGGTCGCTCTTCGGGCTGAACACGCTCTCGATCGCGGCGATCGCCTCGATCGGCGTGCTCCTGCTGGCGGCCGTCCGGCTCCGGCACCTGTTCTCCGCCGTCCGGCGTGCCGAGGCACACCGCGGCGAGGCGCGGCTCTCGGCGCTCATCCTCCACTCTGCGGACGCGATCGTCCTCGTCGACCGCGAGTACCGGATCGCCTTCGCGAGCCCGTCGGCCGAGGAGCTCTCGGGAAAACGTGACGGCGCACTGCTCGGGACGCCCGTGCTGGACTGGTTCACCAAGGAGCAGCGCGACGCGGTCACCCGCCAGCTCGCAAACCTCGCGGCGATGCCGAGCGGCTCGACGGTACCGCTCGAGGGGCCGGTGTACGCCGAGGACGGACAGGTGCGACTGGTCGAGGGGTTCGGCCAGAACCTCCTCGACGACGACAACATCGGCGCGATCGTGGTCACGCTCCGCGACACGACCACCAGGCGCGAGCTCGAGCAGCAACTCGAGCGGCGCGCGTTCCACGACGAGCTCACCGGGCTTGCCAACCGCGCGCTCTTCGCCGACCGCATGTCGCACGCCCTGAAGCGAAAGGTGCGAGATCACCAGGTCGGCATGGCGGTGCTGTTCATCGACCTCGACGACTTCAAGGCCGTCAACGACGGCATGGGCCACGACGCGGGCGACGACCTGATCAGGGGGGTCGCCGACCGGATCCGAACGAACGTCCGGCCGGCGGACACGGTTGCGAGGCTCGGCGGCGACGAGTTCGCCGTCCTGGTCGAGGACACGCTCTCGGCCGACGACGTGATGCGCCTCGCCGACCGGCTCGTCGAGGCGCTCGCGCTCCCGATCGAGGTGAAGGGCGTCGGGATGGCGGTGCCGGCCAGCGTGGGGGTCACGTTCGCGACGCACGACAGCACCGTGGAGTCGCTGCTGCGCGATGCCGACATCGCGATGTACAGCGCGAAGTCGCAGGGCAAGGGGCGCATCGAGGTGTTCGACACGGCGCTGCGCGACGAGGCCGTGCGCCGGCTCGCGCTCCGGGTTGAGCTTCCCGAGGCGCTGCGCGGCCACCAGTTCCGCGTCGTCTACCAGCCGATCAAGAGCGTTGCCGACGAGCGCCTCGTCGGATTCGAGGCTCTCGTCCGCTGGCATCACCCGCGGCACGGCCTGGTGTCGCCCGGCGAGTTCATCCCCGCGGCCGAGGAGACGGGAATCATCGTCGATCTCGGACGGTGGGTGCTCGTCGAGGCCTGCACTCAGACCGCGGCCTGGAACCGCCGCTGGGCCTCCCCGATCTCGGTCAGCGTCAACGTCTCCGGGCTCCAGCTCCACCAGCCGGAGTTCGTCGAGGACGTGCAGCGGATCCTGGCGCAAACCGGCCTCGATCCGACCTGCCTCACCCTCGAGCTGACGGAATCGATCCTCGTGCAGCACCAGCGGGTCGAGGCGATCCTGCTCGAGTTGCGCGAGATCGGTGTCGGGATCGCGATCGACGACTTCGGAACGGGATACTCGTCGCTCTCCTATCTGCAGCAGTTCCCGGCTACGAGCATCAAGGTGGATCGCGCCTTCGTCTCCCGTCTCGACGACCAGGGCGAGTCGGGGCTCGCCCGGAGCATCCTCGCGATCGGCGAGACGCTCGGGCTGATCACCGTGGCCGAGGGCGTCGAAACCTCCGAGCAGCTCGAGGTACTGCGCGAGCTCGGCTGCGACCGCGCACAGGGCTTCCTCTTCGGCCGCCCCCAGACCGCGGGCGAGATCGACGGCGTGCTCGAGACGCTGCGTGTTGCCCAGACGACGGCCCGCCGGACGGTCGCGCAGCCGGCGTACATGCGCGCCTGACCAGCCGCCCCCATCCCCCGCGTGCAACAAAACCGGGGTCAGGCACCGCCTTGTTGCGCAACAAAACCGGGGTCAGGCACCGCCTTGTTGCACCCAAGCCGCCCACCCGCTGCGAGGAGTCTCCCGCGTCGAACTAGGCGGCCAACGAGCCGGCCCGGTGCAGGCGTCTACTGATCGTCGAGTAATGGCGACCGGTCGCGTCCGCGATCTCGCGGAGCGTATAGCCGTGCTCACGGGCCGCCTCGAGCGGTCGACTACTCTCGGCGAAAAGCGTTTCGAGAGCAGGACGGGCGGGCTGAGACTCGTGCTCGATCTCGAACATCACCCGGGCATCGACCCGATCGATGAACGCGTCCGTTCCGAGGTAGAGATCGTTTCGGACGGGCAGCGGCGCAGGATCTGCGATCCGCGCCCAAACGAACTCCCGCAAGCGCTCACGGGCCCTACCTCTGTCGGGTGCGAACTGCGCCAGAACCCACGCCGTCGTCAGCCAGGACGGAGCCCGCGACAGCCCGACCAGGGCGGGGTAGCTGCCCCAGGGCCACTCCTCCGGCGCGTCCCGCCAGCCGGCCCGGACGGGATTGAGACCGATGTAACGGACGAGCTCGAGGAGGTAGGCCTCCTTCTCCACCACGATGCCGTGATAGCGGCCCTGGAACAGGTGTCCGACGCGGCTCCACCGGCGGTTGCAGCTCTGGGCGTAGCAGCCGTTCAGACGGTGCATTCCCCGAGCCAGGTTCGGCTTCGGCGTTTCCACCAGCAGGTGGTAGTGGTTGCCCATCAGGCAATAGCCATGACAGATCCAGGAGAAACGCCGGATGGTTGACTCGAGCAACTCGAGAAAGATCGCTCGGTCGGTATCCGAGCGGAAGATCGCCTTCCGCTCATTGCCACGCGAGGTCACGTGATAGAGGGCTCCGGGGTAAACGATCCTCGGCGAACGGGGCATCTCCACGACGGTAGCCGGCCCGAGATTCGCTGTCTAGGCAGACAACGCAACGGGTTACAGCAGCGTTACAAAGCGCAACAGATGCAAGGTCCGACCCCGGGGTAGAGCGCGGGTAAGCCGCGGGCTAGGAGGTCGCGGCGGTGTTGAGCCGGGCGTTCCAGCTCGCGACCTGCTCGCCGAGCGAGGCGAGCACCTCTGCCTGCTCGTCGACCTTCGCCTCGAGCGTGCGGATCGCTTCGGCATCTCGTTCGCGATCCTCGGCGGCCTGCTCGAGCTCGTCCTCCTGCTCGCCGAGCTGCTTCCGCGCCAGCGCCAGCGACGAGCCGAGAGCGATGATCTCGCCGCGCACCCGGGTGAGCTCGGAGGCTGCACCGTCGATCGTCGTCAGCACCGCCTCCACCAGAGGATCGGCGTCGCGAGGCACAGCGGCCGGCGCCGGGGCGGCCGGCTCGGAAGCCGGGGCCGCGTCGACGGCAACCGCCGGACCCGCCGGAACCTCGGCGGCCGCTTCCGGCGTCTCGGGCTCCTCGGTCACGCGGGGAGAGTCGTCGAGCACGGCCAGCAGCGCGGAGCGGGCGACGACGACGTAGGACGCCTCGCCGTAGCGCTGCTCGACTTCCTTGAACCTGGCGGTGGTCGGCTCTGCGACCGCGAAGACGACTGCCGTCCCCTCGAATCCGACCGGAAGCACCTGGAGCTCACGCGCGGTCTCGATCGGGATCAGGCTCGCTGCCTGCTCGTCGACAATGAGCTCGTCGGCGTTCGCGTAGGGGAGCTCCCACTGCTTGGCGAGCACCTCCGCCACGGCCTCCTCGGTCGCCCAGCCCTTGCGAACGACGACCTCGCCGAGCTTCTCGCCCGTGACGAGGCCCTCGGCCGACGCTGCCTTCACGTCCTCCTGCGACGCGACTCCTGCTTCGACGAGCAGGGCCGCGAACGAAGGACGGCGGGAGCTCGACTTCGCGGCCTCCTCCGCCTCGCCCGGCTTCAGCTCGGACGCCGGCGGGCGCGGCTTGGGCAGGTGATGCCCGCTCTTGCCGCGAGGGGCCGAACCCTTGGTCTCGACGTCATTCGACACGTCTACATCTATCGGCCGGAACGGGCCGAACCTTTACGCCTCGATCAGCTTCGGGCGGCCGAAGGTGCCGGCGCCCGGGATGATCCGCTCCGCGTCGAACGAGAGCCACTGCTCGAGGAGCGAGGTGTAGACGCCCCGGAAGTCGACCGTCGCCTTGAGGTTGCCGTCGGTATCGAGGCCATGAGCGAGACCCGGAAACTCGCCGATCATCCCGCCCGCCGAGCGCGAGCCGATCAGGAACGCCGTGCCTGCGGCCCCGTGATCGGTGCCTCCCGAGCCGTTCTCCTGGGCGCGACGGCCGAATTCCGTCCAGACGAGCGTCAGCACGCGATCGGCAAGCCCGCGCGCCTCGAGATCACGCTGGAACGCGAGCAGCGAGCCCGCCGCCAGGGTCAGCGCCGTGTCGAGCGAGCCCGCCTCCTCCGCGTGCGTGTCGTACTCGCCGTCGGCGTCGATTGCGGCGCAGCGAATCGGAAGGCCGGCGCCGATCATCGCGGCCAGCCCGGCGAGGCGCGAGGGCAGCTGAGCATCGCTGCTGCTCGCGGGATAGGCGACCGGCGAGACGAGGTTCTTCTTGTCCGAGAAGGGGATCAACTGGGTGCGCAGACGCTCGGACTGCTGCGCCACCGCCGCCGCGGTCCGGAACGCCGGGTCGGTGCTGTGTGTGAGCCCGAACGAGCCCATCGCCTCGAGCATCCGATCCTGCACGTCGTTCCAGACCCCCGGGGTGTAGTACGTGTACTGATCGGGGGCGCTGATCGCGGCCACCGGAACGTGCGCGGTTGCGAGCGCGGGCTCGAGCTCCCCCGTCATCGACAGCCCCTGGAGCGGGTTGTCGGCCGTGCCGACCGCGTCGAGATACCGCCCGAGCCAGCCGGTCCGCAGATCCTGGTCGGTCGCGCCCACCTCCCAGTAGTGGCGCGAGGTGAAATGCGACTGGTCGGGATGGCTGTAGCCGATGGCGGGCATCACCGTTACCTTCCCCTCGCCGAAGAGCTGGGCGATGGGGGCGAGGGCCGGATGCCACGAGAGCGTGCCGTCGGCCGCGAACGGCTGGCCGCCGGTGAGCGCCAGACTCGGCCGGAGCTTGGCGTACAGCGGATCGCCGGCCGGGTAGAGCATCGACATCCCGTCGGCGCCGCCGGGCAGGAACACCGAGACCAGGATCCTGTCCCTCGAACCTCCCGCCGCGGCGGCGATGCCGCTCTCGAAGCTGCTCAGGCTCCCGAGCCCGTAAACCGTCAGGGCGAGCCCGAGCGACCGGGCGACGAAGCCCCGGCGGGTCATGCCGGTGCCTGCGGGGAGCGGCATCCCGGGCTCGATCGTCCGCAGGCCCTCGCCGGCGGCCGCCAGACGCGTGAACTCGTTGCAGCAGTTCCTCTTCATGCGGTCTGGAGGTCGGGCGAGACGCCGATCAGCTGGCGCAGCGCGTTCTCGATCAGGGGCGGGTAGGCGGTCTTCTCCCAGTCGGCGGTCGCATCTGCCATCGCCCGCCCTGCGAACCGGAGCAGCACGTTCTTCGTCTCGGGCGAGACCGACGGGTTGCGCCAGAAAGCGAGCGCGTTCGCCACCAGCGACTCGGGATCCGAGGGCTCGTTCTTCGGAGGATGATTCGGGTTGACGACGTGCGGCTCGAGCACCTTGGCCACGGCCGTCCAGCGGCCGAGGAACGTCGAGGTGTCGAGCCAGCGCGTGTAGTCCCAGCCGGCCACGTTCGGCGGGTAGAAGAGCTGCTGCCCGGCCATCTGGGAGATCCACGACCAGTCGGTCGTCGTGATCGTGTCGCCGATCCGGCGCAGCAGACCGGCGTTGTGGACCACCGGCGGAAGCACCATGCGGCCGCCCTCGTAGAGGTCCGGATGCCTGAGAATGGCGGTCACGACCGGCTTCACCTGGTAGTCGGCGAGGTACGCAGACTGGAGTGCAGCGAGCGTCGAGGCGCTCGGCGGAGTCGGCACGAAGTACCCCCAGAGCTTGTTGACGAAGAACGAGCCGTGGAGGGGATGTTCGAGGCAGAGCCTGCAGGCGTCGGCCCACTCGAAGCGCCCGCTCTTCCCGAAGACCTTCTTCACGCCGTCGTCGTGCCGGCCCGGGTCGTAGTGGAAGTCGACCGGGCCCCGGCTCTTGCTCCAGCGGCTCTGCCAGCCGGTGAGCGAGCGGGCCTGGTTGCGGACGTCGTCCTCGGTATAGGCGCCGCGATCGGCGCCGAGCGTGAAGAGCTCCATCATCTCGCGCCCGTAGTTCTCGTTCGGCGCGCCCTTGACGTTGTCGTTCCCGTTCAGCCACATCAGCATCGCGGGGTCGTGAGTCACGTCCAGCAGGAGTCGCTCGAACGACCCGAGCGCGTGCGCGCGGAAGAGCTGGTTCTGCTGCAGCATCAGCCGCTGCGAGCTGACACCCGCGTTCGAGGTGGCGAACCACGAGTGCCAGATCAACGTCATCCGCTCGACGAGCGGCGTCGTCGTCCTCACCATGCGGTCGAGCCACCAGCAGTGGTCGTCGCCCCAGACCGCGTCGGGGTTCAGCGGGCGACCCTTGTCACCGTGAGGCGATTTCCCGACCAGCTTCTCCGGGCCCGGATTCACGAGCGACTCGACCGCGCCCTCGAGTCCCTGACGTGCGAGGGTCGCAGCCTCGCCCGGCGCCGGGCCGAAGCCGGCGCGCCAGAGCAGGCGTTCAGCCTGCGCCGCTCCGAACGGGCCCGCGTAGACGTCCACCGCACCGTTCATCGGCACGGCGGCGCCGGGTCCTCAGGCGAGCGGCCCCGATCGGGTGTCCTTCGAGCGCGCTACGCGGCACGGCCGGCCTGGTACCGGTTCTGTGCCGAACGCGCCGAGTAGGTGAAGACGTCGAGGCAGATCCCGATCGCGACGAGGACCCAGCCGGCGCCCGAGACGCCGTGAATCGGCCCCCAAACGATGATGTACGCGAGGCTCGTCCACGGGATGAAGAGCACGCCGAGGAGGGGCCAGATCCAGGAGGAGTAGGCAGCCTCGACGCGGTTGCCGAAGATCCAGACGAGGACGAAGGCGAACCTCGGCCCGATGAAGAACATCGACAGGGCGACACAACACACGCGGGCGCAGTCTTCTCGAATGCGGGCACCCTGTCAACGCGTCCGCCGGCGATAGGCGCGGGTCTTCGTGCGGTTGCCGCAGATCTGCATCGAGCACCAGGTGGCCGAGCGGTTCTTCGAGTTGTCGTAGAAAGCCCAGCGGCAGTCGCGGTTGCGGCAGCATTTGAGGCGTTGCCACGTTCCGTCGTTCATCGTCGCGAGACACACGACAGCGACGCGCCCGAGCAGACCGTCGAGGCCCTCGGCGCGCGGGACGACTGCGCGCGAGGCGAAGTCGATCGTCAGCCGGGCCGCATCGGCGGCAGCGCTCAGCGCTTCGAGGTGCTCCCCCGGCTTCCCCTGCCGGTTGTTCGCGTAGAGGAGCCCGCGAATCGACTCGCGCACCACGCGCGCCCTGTCGAGCTCAGACTCGCCGACCGGCCCGAGCCCCTCCTCCTCGAGCCAGGCGTTGAGCCACTCGCGATCATGGCTCAGGTCGATCGTGTTCACGAACCGCTGCACGAGGCGGAGCGGCTCGGGCGCCGCATTCGGGAGGTCGTAGCGCGGCCTCTTCTTGTCGTGCATGCGACACCAGTGTAGCCTCTTTACCGGTGTCTACCCTATCGGCCACAGGCTTGAGGCAGCGCCGGCGGTGGCGGGTGTGGGCGCCGGTGGCGGTGGCCGTCGCGCGCCTCAGGGCGCGTCCGGGGCGCGCCCTCCTCGTGGTCACGGGAGTGACCGCGTCAACTGCGCTCCTCGCGGGAGTGCTCGGCGGAGGCCTGGCGGCCGAGGACCGGGCGCTCCAGCAGGCACTTGCGGCGCTGCCCTCGGATCAGCGGAGCTTCCGCGTCAGCTCGTTCGGCCTCCCGTTCGGGAAGACCTATGTCCAGACCGACCGCAGCGCGCGCGCCGCCCTGAGCGAGCTGACACAGCAGCCTCCGATCGCGCTCACCCGGTTTCCGACGCTGCGCATCGACCGGACGCTCGTGCAGCTCGGCGGGACAACTGCACTGCCGCAGCTGATGCACCTGCGGTCGGGACGCTGGCCCCGGGTGTGCAGCCCCTCCCGCTGCGAGGTCGTGCAGGTCGGTCCGGGCGGCGCTCGGAGGCTCGACGAGGGTGGGATCCATCTCGTCCGGGTCGGCTTCGCAGCCGTCACCGACCCTGCCGTGCTCGGAGACACGACCGGGCCGCCGCTCCTCTACGCCTCGTCGGCCGGCGCGTTTGATCGCCTGCCGGCCTTCGACGGCATCTCCCGCAACTACCTCTGGGTCGCGCCGCTTCCGCAGGGCCTCCACACCTGGCAGGTACGCCAGTTGCTCGCTAGGGAGTCGGACGCCCAGGCGGTGCTCGCCGCCGGAGGCGAGACCTTCGCGCTCGCGGGGCCCGACGCGGCGCTCGTCGAAGCCCAGCAGGAAGGTCACGTCGCCTCGCAGCGCATCGTCCTCGTCGGGGGCGAGATCAGCGCACTGCTCCTCGGGTTCGCTCTCGTGGCGGCCGTCGGGCTGCGCCGGGGAATCTGGAACGAGGCACGCCGGCTCTCGCAGCGCGGCGCCCGCCGGTCGCAGGTCTGGCTCGCCGTCGTGATCGAGGCGGGAGCCATGACGCTCGCAGGGGTGGTTGCCGGCCTTGTCCTCGGGGCGCTCGCGCTCGCCGTGGTCGCCCGCGTGGCAGACCTGCCCGCCGGCCCGCTGCTCGACCGTTCGCTGCTCACGTGGACCGGGCTCGCGATCGGCTGCGGCGCATGGGTCGTGGCCACCGCCGCGATCGTGGTCGCCGTCAGAGCTCCGCAGTACAGACGGGTGCGCGGCGTCCGGCCGATCGACGTCGCCGCTCTCGGCGCCGCCGTCGGGGTCGTCCTCGCAGTCGCGAGCACCGAGGCGACGGCCGGGACAGCCTCGTCGAGCAGCCGCCTCGTCTACACGCTGTTGCCCGGACTCGTCTGCTTCGCCGCCGCGGTGGCGGCGGGACGGCTCCTCGGCCCGGCGATGCGCCTGGGCGAGAGGATGACGCGAGGGGCAAGACCGGCCCTGCATCTGGCCTTCCTCGCCCTCGCCCGCGTGCCGACGAGGACGGTGGCCACGGTCGGCTTCCTGATCGTCGCGATCGGCCTCGCCCTGTTTGCGGCGAGCTATCGAGGCACCCTCGAGCAGGGCGTCCACGACGAGGCCGCATTCTCGGTGCCGCTCGACTTGACGCTCACCGAGGGATCGCAGCTCGTGCTGCCGCTCGACGCCGCTCCGCTCTCGCGCTACGACGCCATCGCTCCGGGCACCGCAACCTACCCGGTGCTGCGCCGGACGGCGAGTGTCGCAGGCGCCGGCACCTCGGTGCTCGCCCCGACCGTGCTCGGCATCCCGGCCGCCGCCGTCTCGCGGCTCCACTGGCGCTCGGACTTCTCGAGCCTCTCGCTGCGCTCGATCTCTCGCCTGCTCGGCGTCGGGGGCACGGTCTCCCTGCGCGGCGTGGCGATCCCGCACGGAACGCAGACACTCGGAGTGACCGCGCGGGTGCGCGGCTACCCGATGAGGCTCGACCTGTTCACAGAGGACTCACGAGGCCGCGTGAGCCGGTTGCCGCTCGGCGAGGCGGGTCCCGGGACGTCGAAGCTGACGGCGCGCGTCCCGAGGTCGGCGCAGCAGGTGGTCGCGCTCGAGGCCTCTCTCGGGGTGCTCGCCGCACACGAGCTCGCACATCGCGAGGCCGGCGGCCCGGAGCTCTTCGTGCCGATCGGCACGATCACGCTCGGCCCCCTGACGGCGCGGAGTCCTTCGCGGGCGACGCCGATCGTCGACGACTGGGCCGGATGGGTCGCGCGTGGAAGCGGGCGGCTCTCGCCGGGCACGCCCGCGCGCCTTCGCTACCACTTCACGATCGGCCAGAGGGTCGTCGTGCGGCCGCGCGAGGCGACCGACGGCCGGCCGCTCCGTGTTCTCGTCAGCACGAACGTCGCCCGTGCGGCCCCGCCGGGCGGCCTCATCACGCTCAACTTCCAGGACGCCCGGATCCCGGCCCAGATCGTCGGGGTCGCCAGCCGCTTTCCCGACTCGGTCGACCTCGGACAGGGATTCGTCGTCGTCGAC
>DATIYE010000127.1:0-2029 GCA_035517795.1 Gaiellaceae bacterium
TACCCTACGGCGGCCGTGAACCGGGTTCAGGTTTAGCCTGACCCCGAGGTGCGACAGGGCCTCTCCGTAGAATCGCCGCCATGGATCCGAGGCCGATCGGCGTGTTCGACTCGGGCGTCGGCGGTCTGACCGTCCTGCACGAGTGCCTGGTCACGATGCCCCACGAAGACTTCGTCTACCTCGGCGACCACGCCCGCCTCCCCTACGGGCCGAGACCACTGCACGAGATCGCCCGCTTCGCCCACGAGATCGCCGTCTACCTGGAGCGCGAGGGCGTGAAGCTGATCGTGGTCGCGTGCAACGCGGCCACCTCGGCCGCCCTGCCGGCGCTCCAGTCCTCGCTCGCCGTCCCGATCGTCGGCGTGCTCGCTCCCGAGGCCGCGGCCGCGGTGCGAGCAACCAGGAACCGGCGCGTGGGGCTGCTCGCCACCCAGGCGACGGTCTCTGCGGGGCGCTACCGGAGCCTGGTGCAGACCCTCGACGCGGGCGTCCGGTTCACAGCCGTCGCCTGCCCCGACCTCGTTCCGCTGATCGAGGCAGGCGAGCAGACCGTCGACGCGGTGCGCGCGTACGCCGAGCCCATCCGCCGCGCCGGCTGCGACACCGTGATCCTCGGCTGCACCCACTACCCGCTGATCCGGCCGGTCTTCCAGCGCGTCTTCGGCCGGGAGATAACGCTCGTCTTCTCGGCTGACGAGACGGCCCGGGAGGTCGACGAGACCCTCCGTCGCAAGGGCTGGGAGAATGCCTCCGGACGCGAGGGCGTCTACCGCTTCCTCACCACCGGCGACCCGGAGCTCTTCCGGACCCTCGGCGAGCGCTTCCTGCAGCTCCCGCTCGCGGAGGTGTCCGGCGTGTCGGTTGCCGAGCTCGAGCGGATTGCCGCGTGAGCCGTTCAGACGGGAGGCGTGCCGACCAGCTGCGGGCGGCCTCCGCCGATCCGCGGTTCCTCGAGCAACCGCACGGGATGGTGCTCTGGGCGCAGGGCAAGACACGGGTTCTCTGCACGGCGAGCGTGGTCGAGAGCGTTCCCCGCTGGCTGTACCGCAGCGGGCGCGGCTGGGTCACCGCGGAGTACTCACTCCTGCCCGCCTCGACGGGCGAGCGCACCGAGCGCGAGGCCGCCCGAGGGAAGCAGGGGGGCCGGACGGTCGAGATCCAGCGGCTGGTCGGCCGTGCCATCCGCGGCGTCGTCGATTTCGAGGCGCTCGGCGAGCGCACCGTCCACCTCGACTGCGACGTCCTCCAGGCGGACGGCGGCACGCGGTGCGCTGCGATCTGCGGCGCTTACGTGGCTCTCGCACGCGCCCTCGACCGATTCGGCCTCTCCAAGGCGCTCACGGGCTCGGTCGCCGCGGTCTCGGTGGGCGTCGTGGGCGGCGAGCCGTTGCTGGACCTCGACTACAGCGAGGACTCGACCGCCGACGTCGACCTGAACGTCGTGATGACCGGGGAGCAGGAGTTCGTCGAGGTACAGGCGACCGCCGAGCGGGTGCCGTTCGACCGGGAGCGGCTCGACGAGCTGCTCGATCTGGCCGCGGCCGGGATCGAGAAGCTTTCTGCGCTCCAGCGCGAGGCTATCGACGTCCCCCGCGACTGACCGGCCGCCGGATGAAGGTCGTGCTCGCATCGCAGAACCGGCACAAGCTCGAGGAGCTCCGCGACGCGCTGAGCGGCTGGGAGCTCGAGGCACTCGAAGCCGATCGCTGGCCGGAGGAGACCGGGGAGACGTACTACGAGAACGCGTTGATCAAGGCCCGCTTCGGCCGGCGGCTCGCCGACGCGAAGATGTGGGTGCTCGGCGAAGACTCGGGGATCGAGTGCGTCGCGCTCGACGGTGCGCCCGGGTTGCACTCGGCGCGCTGGGCGCCGGGGCTCGACCAGGCCGATGCGCTACTCGCACGGCTCGATGGGGAGCCCATGCGTCGGGCGAGGATGGTGACCGAACTCGTTGCGCTGTCGCCGTCCGGCGAAGAGCTGCGCGGCGTCGGCGTCCTCGAGGGGGAGCTGGCCACCGAGCGGCGCGGCA
>DATIYE010000128.1:0-9470 GCA_035517795.1 Gaiellaceae bacterium
CCTCGACGGGATCGGCGCCGAGCAGTGGGGCGATCTCGAGCCGTACTTCGATGGCACCATTTGCTTCGTGGAATGGCCGGAGCACGCCCGCGGCAGCCTTCCCCCGGCTCGCGCCACCGTAACCTTGACGCACCTCGACGAAACCAGTCGGAGCATCAGGATCGAAAGTGACGACGATCTTCGCCTTTGACACCGCAACAGCGGTCACGGGCTGCGCCCTCGTCTGCGACGACGAGGTGGTCGGGGAGCGCTTCACCGATGCGCGGTCCGTGCTCGCCGCAGCCGACGAGCTCACGCGTGCGGCCGGGCTCGCCGCGCACGAGCTGGATGCGCTCGTCGTCGGGACCGGACCGGGAAGCTTCACCTCGATCCGGATCGGGCTCGCGACGGCCCGAGGCCTCGCCCTCGCACTCGACGTCCCCGCCGCCGGTGTCTCGACGCTCCGTGCCTTCTCGCGAGGGATGCCGGTGATCGACGCACGTCGAGGCGAGGTTTTCGTCGATGGCCCTGCCGTGGCTCGTCCCGGGCAGCTCGACGTCGCGGGCCGCTACCTCGTCGGGGACGGCGCAGTCCGCTACCGCGAGGTGTTCGAGGCAGCCGGCGCCGAGGTTCCGCCCGACGACGATCCCGTGCACCTTCCGGCCGCGCAGCGCCTGATCGCGTACGCCGACGGGTTCGGTCCGGCGGATGCGATCGAGCCGCTCTACGTGCGAGACCCCGACGCCAGGCCCGGCTCGTGACCGCGATCGCCGTGGAGATCCGACCGCTCGGGCTCTCGGACCTGACCGCGATCGACTCGATCGAGCAGCGCGCCTACCGCACCCCATGGTCTCGGTCGATGTTCGCTTCCGAGCTCGCGAAGTCGAGCTCGGTGTGCCTCGGCGCCTACGACGGCGAGCGGCTGATCGGCTACGTCGTCAACTCGCGGTACGTCGATGCGTGGCACATCATGAACGTCGCCGTCGATCCCGACTACCAGCGTCGCGGGATCGCGACCCGGCTCCTCGAGCGGCTCTTCGAGCTCACTCGCGACGACCAGCGGCGCGGCTACACGCTCGAGGTGCGGCTGTCGAACAGCGCGGCCATCAGCCTCTACGAGAGGCTCGGGTTCACCCGGCAGGGCGTCCGCCGCGGCTACTACACCGACAACCGGGAAGACGCGCTGATCATGTGGCGCGACCCCGAGCCGCAAGACTGAGCTCGCCACGCGTGATCCTCGGGATCGAGACCTCGTGCGACGAGACGGCGGCGGCGGTCGTCACACACCGAGGCGAGATCCGATCGAGCGTCGTCAGCTCGCAGGCGGAGCTGCATGCGAGGTACGGCGGCGTGGTTCCGGAGATCGCGTCGCGCCGCCATCTCGAGCTGATCTCGCCGGCTATCCGCGAGGCACTCGCCCTGGCCGGGGTATCGCTGGACGACGTCGACACCGTCGCAGTCACTGTCGGGCCGGGGCTGATCGGCGCGTTGCTCGTCGGGGTCTCGGCGGCGAAGGGGATCGCCTGGGGCCGGGGACTGCCCCTCGTCCCCGTCAACCACCTCCACGGCCACGTCGCCTCGCTCTATCTCGCCCCGCTCGAGCTCGAGCCTCCCTTCACCTGTCTGCTGGCGAGCGGAGGTCACACCATGCTCCTCGACGTCCGGGAACGCTCGTGGGACGGGGTGCGCGTGCTCGGCACCACCCTCGACGACGCCGCCGGCGAGGCCTTCGACAAGGGCGCCCGGCTGCTCGGCCTTCCCTATCCCGGCGGCGCCGAGATCGACCGCCTCGCCCGCGAAGGCGACCCCGCCGCGTTCGCGTTCCCGGTCGCCCGCCTGCCCGGGCTCGACTTCTCCTTCTCCGGGCTCAAGACCGCCCTGCTCTACGCCGTGCGCGACCTCGACCGGGAGCAACTTCGCGCTCGCCGGCCCGATCTGGCCGCGAGCTACCAGCGGGCGATCGTTCGCGCACTCGTCGAGCGTGCCGAGGCCGCGGCAACGGGTGACTCCGGCACCCTCGCGATCGTGGGCGGTGTCGCCGCCAACTCGGAGCTGCGCGCCGCGCTCCCCGACGCGGTCGCGGCTCCGCTCCCCCTGTGCACGGACAACGCCGCGATGATCGCTTCTGCAGCCCGGTACGCGGACCCCGTCCCCGCCGCCGAGTACCTTGCGCTCGATGCGTTTGCTTCGGCGTCCTGAGATCCGCATCGTCGCACTGGTCGCGATCGCAGCGGCCGCCTGGCTCACGGTTCGCTCCTCGAACGAGCCTGCACCGCCCGCGACGTCTGCCGCGTCCGCCTCGTGGCTCGGTCTCGTCACGCCGAACCGCCCGCACGTGGCACTCGGCGACCGCTACATAGTTGTCCTGAAGACGCCTTCGGTCTCGCAACGCGTCGCGAAGCTGAAGCTCGCGACGGAGCAGGCCGAGCGACGCTGGACGGCCGAGGTCTTCGCAGCGCAGCAGCAGGTGCTCACGCAGCTCGCCCGCCACGGGTTGGGAGTTCATCCCGACTACAGCTACGCCCGCGTGCTCGACGGGTTCTCGGCCGTGCTCGACCCGCGCGCGGTGGGTCTGCTGGAGCACAACCCAGAGGTCGCCGGCGTCTACCCGGTTCGTATCGCCTACCCTGCGACCGTCGGCGCGAGCGCGGCCGGCGGAACGCAGCCTGGCGCCACCTTGCCCGGTCTGGACGGGACTGGAATCACGATCGCCCTGCTCGACACGGGCGTCGACCTCTCACATCCATACCTCGGCGGCCGTGTCGAGCGGGGCATCGACGTCGTCGGCGGGACGACGTCGGCCGTCGCGCAGCCGAACCCGCAGGACCGCAAGCAGGTCGAGCGCCACGGAACGGAGCTCGCCGGAGTCCTCGCCGGTTCGGGCGGCCCCGACGGCCTGCACGGCGTCGCTCCAGGAGCGACCGTGCTGCCCATCCGCGTGGCCGGGTGGCAGCGGACCGCGAGCGGCCAAGATGCCGTATACGCCCGTAGCGACCAGGTGATCGAGGGTCTCGACCGCGCCGTCGACCCGAACGGCGACGGCGACACACACGACGCGGTCCGGATCGCGCTGATCGGCGTGGCCGAGCCGTTCGCGTCGTTCGTCGACAGCCCCGAGGCCGAGGCCGTCGCCGGGGCGCTCGCACTCGACACGCTCGTCGTCACCCCCGCAGGGAACGACGGGAAGGCCGGGCCGGTCTTCGGCTCGATCGCAGGCCCCGGGGGTTCCGCGGCGGCGCTCGTGGTCGGTGCGACGGATTCCCGCCCGTCCACCGCTTCGGTCCGGGTGGTCTTCACCCAGGGGCCGAACGTCCTCGCGGCCACGTCCCTTCCGCTGCTCGGCTCGGTCGCATCGACCCACTCGCTCGTGCTCCCGCTTGCCGTCCCCGGCCCGCCCGGTGCACTCAAGGGCAAGGCCGCGCTCGTCGCCGCCGGGCTGAATCCCGTCGCCGCCGTCGACGCCGTGGTCGCCGACGGCGCAAGGGCCGTCTTCGTGTACGGCCGCGCATTGCCTGCCGGCGCGCTCGGGACGACGACCGTCCCCGTGGTCGGCGTGCCCGAGGCGACCGCGAGGGTGGCCGTCTCGGCCGTCCGCCACCGCTACGCCGTTCTGGCGGCACTCGGACATCCGGTCGTCGCAGCGAACGCCGAGGCGGCGCGGGTGGCCGGGTTCTCCTCGCGCGGGCTCACCTTCGCTGGGATGCTCGCGCCGCAGCTTCTGGCGCCGGGGGTCGGAATCGAGACCTCGGATCCCGGGTCGGCCGGAGACGGCGAGCCCGCCTTCACGTCGGTGACGGGTACGAGCGTCGCCGCAGCCTCCGTTGCGGGTGCGGCCGCACTCCTGGCCGAGGCCCGGCCCGGCCTGTCGGCGATCGACCTTGCGAGCCTGCTCGCGGGCTCGGCTCCCTCCGGCGCCGTCGACCCCGGCGCCGCTGCGGTGGGCGAGGTGACCGCTTCGGCCACATCGCTTGCCTTCGGGCCCTGGAACGGCCGGCGCCTGCAGCAGACACGCTCACTCGTCGTGCACAACGTCTCCTCGCGCCGTCTCTCGATCTCGCTCACCCCGAGCTCCCGGCTGGTGTCCGTGCGACCGGCCTCGCTCGTCCTGCCGCCGGGCGGCGAGCTCGGCGTCAGGGTCACGGCCCGGGCGACATCGCGTCCGACGCTCGCCGTCGTCACCGGCGCGCTCGTCCTCCGCCCTGCGGGCGGCCGGGTCCTCCGCGTGCCGTGGGCGATCGTCTTCAGGCCCTTCACGGGAGACCTGCTCGGACCGGTTCGCATCACCCCTCCGTCGTTCGCCCCGTCGGATACGAGCCCGGCTGTATTGAGCGTCGTCGCGGGTCGTGTCGCCGGTGGGGCAAGCGTCGAGATCGGGCCTGTCGCCCGACTCGACGTGCTCCTCTACAGCTCCAGCGGTGCCTTCATGGGCGTCCTCGCACGTGCCCGCGACCTGCTTCCGGGCGCCTACCGCTTCGCGCTCACCGGCCGGGGCCCGGGCGGCGCACCCCTCTCGCCGGGGACCTACGAGATCCGCCTGGTCGCGCGCCCGACGCTTCCGGGACGGCCGAGCCGAGCGAAGGTCGTCTTCCGGATAGAGTAGGCGCCGCCCGAGGGTGTCCGAGCCAGCAAGTCATCCCGCAGAGAACCCGTTCCGGATCGCGCAGCAGCAGTTGCGGAACGTCTCCGAGGTCTTCGAGATCGACGACGATCTGATCGGGATTCTCGGCGAGTGCAAGAAGTCGGTCGAGGTCTCGATCCCGACGACGATGGACGACGGCTCGGTGCGCGTCTTCCAGGGCTGGCGTGTGACCCACAACGTCGCCCGCGGCCCCTCCAAGGGAGGCATCCGCTACCACCCGGGCGTCACGCTTGACGAGGTCAAGGCGCTCGCGATGTGGATGACATGGAAGTGCGCTCTGATGAACCTGCCGTTCGGCGGTGCCAAGGGAGGCGTCGTCTGCGACCCCAAGGAGATGTCGAACGCAGAGCTCGAGCGGATGACCCGCCGGTACACGTCGGAGATCGTGAACGAGATCGGGCCCGAGCAGGACATCCCGGCGCCCGACGTGGGGACGAGCCCTGCGGTGATGGCGTGGATCTTCGACACCTACTCGATGAACCAGGGCCACTCCGTGCTGAGCGTCGTCACCGGCAAGCCGCTTGCGGTCGGAGGGTCGCTCGGCCGGGAGGAGGCGACCGGCCACAGCGTGTTCTTCTCGCTCGGCGAGACGCTGGCACGCCGCGGCGAGTCGATCGAGGGTCTGAAGATCGCGATTCAGGGATTTGGGAACGTCGGCTCGCTGTTCGCCAGGTTCGCGTCCGAAGCAGGGGCGACGGTGGTCGCCGTTTCCGACTCGAGCGGCGGGCGCCACGACGCGAGCGGCCTCGACATCGGAGCGATGCTCGCGCACAAGGCTGACGGCGGGCGGATCGCTGACTTCGCCGCCGGCGACGCGGTCACGAACGAGGAGCTGGTGGAGCTGCCCTGCGACGTGCTCGCGCCGTGTGCGCTCGAGCTCGTGATCACCGAGGCGAACGCCGACCGCGTGAGGGCTCGGATCGTGCTCGAAGGGGCAAACGGGCCGACCACGCCGGCAGCCGACGCCGTGCTCGAAGCGGGCGGCGTGCTCGTCATTCCCGATGTCCTGGCGAACGCCGGCGGGGTGATCGTCTCGTACTTCGAATGGGTCCAGGGACTCCAGGAGCTCTTCTGGTCCGAGGACGAGGTGAACGCGCGCCTCCGCGCAATCGTCGGCAACGCCTACGGCGAGACCTGGGAGCTGCACGCGAGGCGGGGCGTCTCGATGCGAACCGCCGCCTACGGACTCGCAGTCGGTCGCGTCGCCGAGGCGAGCACAATCCGTGGGTTGTACCCCTGAGCACGGTCAGCCTCTTCGTCGCCGGCGACTGTCACCTGTGCGAGCGTGCTCGTGAGGAGTTGGCGCCGCTGGCCGTGGAGCTCGGGTTCGTGGTGTCCGAGGTCGACATCACGGGCGTGCCCGAGCTCGAGCGGCGGTATCGCGAATGGATCCCGGTGGTCGAGGTCGACGGAGAGCGGGTCTCGGTCTACCGCGTCGAGCCGGAGCCGCTTCGTCACAAGCTCGGCCTCTGAGCCCGAGCTTGTGACGAATCTTTCCCTTTGTCCATGCGTTCATGCACAATCCCTCGTTCATGTTGCAAAGTCAGCCCGAGGGCGTGCGTCAGTTCGAGAACCGCGTCGGCGTGGGCGTCGCGGCGCGCCTCTCGCGCTATCTGCAGGTGCTCACCCAGGCAAAGAAGATGGGGAAGGACCGCATCTCCTCCCAGGAGATCGCCGACTACACGAACATCAACGCGACGCCGATCCGTCGCGACCTCTCGAACTTCGGCAAGTTCGGGAAGCGCGGGGTCGGTTACTCGATCGACGGGTTGCTCGGCGAGATCCGCAAGATCCTCCGCACCCAGGGACAGCACAACATCGCGCTCGTGGGAGCAGGAAGGCTCGGCCAGGCGATCGCCGGCTCGCCGATCTTCGTCGAGCACGGGATCACGATCGCTGCTGTGTTCGACATCGACGAGCGGATCGTCGGGCGTCCGATCGGGGCGATCGAGGTAAGCTCCTACGCGCGGCTCAAGGACGTCGTCCACGACAAGAACATCGTCGTCGGCGTGCTCGCGGTTCCGGCCTCGGCCGCGCAGCAGTGCGCCGACGACCTGATCGACGCAGGCGTCCGGATCATCTTCAACTACACCGAGGCGCTGCTCGATTGCCCGTCCGACGTCACGGTGCACACCTCGAACCCTGCGGTCGAGCTCCTGCACGCGCTCTACTTCCACCTGGCCTAGGTGCTGGAAATGCGAACGTCGTCAGACTGAAGTCCGACCCTCGTGCGCATTATTCTGTGGCACGGCTACCTGCTCGGCGGCACCGGGTCGAACGTCTATACGCGGGCGCTGGCACGGGAATGGAGCCTCGCCGGGCACGAGGTCGTCGTGGTCTGCCAGGAGCGGCACCCGGAGCAGTACGACCTGGCCGGGGCGCGTGTGATCCGACCAGAGTTGCCGGGTGGGCTCCTGCCGGTGTTCGTTCTCGACCGCTACGAGGGGCTTGACGCAAAGCTGCTTCAGGACTTCACCGCGTTCGAGCGGGAGCGCTACGTTGCGGCGAACGTCGAGGCGATGGAAATGCTCCTGCCGGCGGATCTCGTCTTCGCGAACCACGTCCTGATGGGCGGGGCGGTCGGCGCGGCCCTCGGGCAGCGCTTTCGCGTCAAGGCGCACGGCTCGGAGCTCGAGTATTCGATGCGGGGTCGGCC
This sequence comes from Gaiellaceae bacterium, assembly GCA_035517795.1. GTDB lineage: Bacteria > Actinomycetota > Thermoleophilia > Gaiellales > Gaiellaceae > PALSA-600. The sequence goes on from DATIYE010000128.1 coordinate 7,275, forward strand.
GGAGCTCGAGCGGTGGGGGAGCGAGTCGCTGGCCGTCGCCGAAGCGGTCTTCGTCGGCTCGCGCCACATCCGCGAGGTGCTCGAGGAGGTCACCGGCCACCTCGACCGGGTGCTCGAGGTGCCGCCGGGCGTCGACGTCGCCGAGTTCGTCCCTCAGGAGCGGGCCGAGGCGCTTGCGGAGCTGATCGCCGAGTCGCGGGCCGATCCGCCGAATCCGCGCAACCGCGAGGAGCGGCTCCCCGACGAGAGGAACGCCGAGCGGCTCGAGAGCTTCCTCGCCGGGGGCGGCCCCATCGTCGTCTATTTCGGGAAGCTGATCGAGAACAAGGGCGTGCAGCTCCTGTTCGAGGCGCTGCGGACGCTCGAGGCGCGGGCGGTGATCGTCGGCTTCGGGGACTACCGGACGGAGCTCCAGCGCCTGGCGCCCGACCGCGTCCTCTTCACGGGTCCGCTCGAGCACCGGCATCTCGTTCACCTGCTCCCGCTCGCCGAGGTCGCGGTCGTGCCCTCGATCTTCCCCGAGGCTTTCGGGATGGTTGCCGCGGAAGCCGCCGCCTGCGGCTGCCCGCCGCTCGTCGCTCGTCACAGCGGGCTCGCCGAGATCGCCGAAGGGCTGGAGGAGGCTTATCCGCCGCACCTGCGTCACCTCGCCGCCTTCGCAACCGGCGATGTCGCCGACCTACGCGCGAAGCTCGCCGAGCTGATCGAGCTCACGCCAGCCGACCGCGAGGCATTGCGCGCCGGAGCGCGGGCCGCTGCGACCGAGCGCTGGTCGTGGGCCGGGGTCGCCGCGCGCCTTCTCGCTCCTGTCGCGTAGCCTTCGCTCCCCATGGGCGAGGAACAGCGCCTTCCGGCAGAGGAGCAGCTCGCCACCGCACGTGCCGCCTTCGAGGAAGGCACCGACTTCACCGTTGCCGTCGAGGAGGAGTTCGCCCTTCTCGACCGCGAGACGCTCGCGCTCGCGAGCCGGTTCGAGGACGTGAAGGCGGCCGCCGCCGGAACCGAGGTCGATCCGCATCTGGTCGGCGAGCTGATCGCCTCCGAAGCCGAGGTCCGAACCGGCAAGTGCGCCGACTTCGCAGAGGCCGCCGCGACGATGGTCGACCGGCGGGGGCAGCTCCACGCGATCGCCCGCGACCTCGGGCTCCAGCTGGGCGCGACAGGCACCCACCCCTGGAGCCGCTGGCAGGACCAGCGGATCATCGATACGCCCCATTACCGCCGCAACGACCAGCTCCTCCGTTACGTCGTCTGGCGCAACAACACCTTCGGCCTGCACGTCCACGTCGGGATCCGCGGCGGCGATCGCGCGGTGGCCGTCTGCAACGCGATGCGCAACTTCCTGCCCGAGCTGCTGACGCTCTCGGCGAGCTCTCCCTTCGTCGAGGAGGTCTCGAGCGGCCTGCACTCGGCCCGGACGCAGATCTTCACGAGGATGTTCCCCCGGTGCGGGATCCCCGATGCCTACGACGGCTGGCGGGGATTCGAGGACTACGTCTCGTTCCTGTACCGGACTCGCTCGATCGACGAGCACACACAGCTCTGGTGGAGCGTGCGTCCTCACCTCGCCTACCCGACGGTCGAGATCAGGATCTGCGACGCACAGCCCGACCTGGGCGAGGCGCAGGCGCTCGCCGCGCTTGCCTACTCGCTCGCCGCGCGCTGCGCCCGCGCCCATGACGAGGGGGAGCAGATCGCCGACCTGCCGAACAGGCTGCTCGAGGAGAACCTGTGGCGGGCGATCCGCTGGGGGCTTCCCGGCGAGCTGATCGACTTCGAGCGAGGGGAGCCGGTGCCGGCGCGGGCACGCATCGAGCAGTTGATCGAATGGGTGTCCCCGGTTGCGGAGGAGACCGGTGCGGCGCCGTTCCTCGCCCTGCCGGCGGCGAACTCGGCCGAGCGCCAGCAGGCCAGGTGGCAAGATGGGGCGACGCTGGAGCAGATCTACGCCATGGAGGGCATCGCAGGTGAGCGAATCGGCTGACGACCACGAGCACGACGACGGCCACGAGGGCGGGGGCGGCGAAGCCACAGAGGGCACGCAGGAGGTTCTGGACGAGATGCTCGAGACGATCCGGCAGGCAAAGGTCGGGCCGCTGATCCTCTCGACCGTCTCGACCTTCGCCTCGGTCGCCTACGGGAAGCTCGAGATGAAGGATCTCGACGAGGCGAAGCGGGCGATCGATGCGATCGATG
>DATIYE010000129.1:0-18095 GCA_035517795.1 Gaiellaceae bacterium
GCGTCCCAGGGAACCGGGCCCGACTGGGCCCCGTCGAGATCGATCCCGCCCTCCCGGGCCAGCTTCACGTGCAACGGCTCCTGCTTGCGGAACAGACTCACGCGCCGTGATGGCCGGCACGCCGGCGGCGCTCGAGGCGACGCTTCTCCCGGTAGGAGACGACCTGGCGCTCGAGGTTCGCAACCAGCGCGTCGATCGATGCCCGCATGTCCGAGGCCGACTCGACCGCACGCAGTGTCTGCCCCTTCGCGAATACGAGCCCTTCCGCGGTGAACTGCGAGTGCTTGGTCTCCGCCGCCAGCTCGACCTCTACCTGCGTCTGGTCGGCGAGTTGCTTGTCGAGTCGTGCCAGCTTCGACTCGGCAAAAGCACGTATCTCCGGACTCAGCTCATAGTTCCGGGTCTTGAGTTGAAGCTGCACGCAGCACCTCCGCCGCTCGACCACCTGCCGTTTCGAGGTTACCGCACGGCCCGGGCCAGGGAGACCACCTCGACTCGCGTGGCTCCGCCGGTCCTCAATGCCGCAGCTGCTGCGGCCACCGTTGCGCCCGTCGTATACACGTCGTCGACGAGGGCCACCGCGACAGGCACCGGACGAGCTGCCGTGAACGCTCCGCGCATGTTCCGCCGGCGCTCGACGAGCGTCAGCCCCGCCTGCCGACGCACCTTGCCTCGCCGCGACAAGAGCGGGCCGACCTCGATCCCCCAGCGGCGCCCGAGCTCCCGGGCGAGAGCCCGCGCGGGCTGCTGCCCGCGGCGCAGGCTCCGGTCGCCGTCGGGCGGGATATAGGTGATGAGGTCTGCCGCCGGCCGCTCGACGTACTCGACGACGAGGTCGGCGGCTACGGACGTGAGCGGGCGGAGCCCGCGCTCCTTCCACCCCCGGACGAGTGCGCGTGCCGGACCCGTGTACGTGATCGCGGCCCGGGCGGAGTCGAAGGGGAGCCGCCGACCGGCGCATTCCCGGCAGCGCGCGACGGGCCACGCGGTCGGCGCGCCGCAGAGGGCGCAGAGCGGGGGCCTGATCGGCAGCAGGGAGCCTCGGCAGCCGCTGCAGAGAAGCGGACCGGAGACGCCGCAGGAGGCGCAGCGCGAGGGCAGGAGTAGCTCGAGCAGCCACTCAATCAACGGTACGGCGAAAACCGTGACGTGACTGGAACGATTGTGTAACGCGTTACCGGGTTACCCGTTACTCCGGCGAGTAGGCGTCTCGCACCGGGAGGCCTTGGAGTTGCCGGTACCTGTTATCGGCCTCGAGCAACTGGCCAGGATTGCCGATGTCGAGCCACTCCTCGCTGAAGCGGTAGCCGTACAGCGGCTCGCGCCGGTAGAGCCAGGCGAAGAAGCTCCCGGGCGGGTCGGGCGCGTTGCCGTCGGCGAGATACCGCTCGAGCAGCTCGAGATGCGCGCGAGAGAAGAGATACATCGCAGTCGCGATCAGGTCGCTCCGCGGCTGCTCGGGCTTCTCCTCCATTCCGACTACACGGTCACCGTCGCCGAGCTCGACCACGCCGTAGAGTCGGGCGAGCCCCGGGTCGGCGAGTCGGCGAACCGCGATCGCGCTGCCGTCGCCCTTGCCCCGCCAGAATGCGATGTAGTCGGCGAGCGAGAGCTCGAACAGGTTGTCGGCTGCGATCACGAGGAGCCCGTCGTCGCCGAGACCGCCCTGCTCGACCGCAAAGCGGATGTCGCCCAGGGCGCCGAGGCGATCGTCGTTGCTGCTGGTGCCGTCGTCGTGAACGACCGCCCCGTTCGCTGCGGCCCACTGCTCGAAGGCAGGTGCGTACGCGGCGTTCGTGACCACGTGGACACCGTCGATCTCCCCGGCCGTTTCGATCCGGTCGAGGATCCAGTCCGCCATCGGCCTACCGCCGACGGGGAGGAGCGGCTTGGCGGTCGAGTACGTGAGCGGGCGCAGCCGGGTGGCGTAGCCCGCAGCGAGCAGGAGCGCCTTCATGCGGCGACGACGGCGCCGGCGAGGGAGTCGGCGAACGGAGGTCGATGCACACCGTGCTCGGTGACGATCGCCGTGATCAGGGTGGAGGGTGTTACGTCGAAGGCAGGGTTCCGCGCTGCGAAACGCTCGGTGATCTCTGAAGGATCCCGTTCCTCGATCGGGATCGCACCGCCGTCGGGTGTCGCATGGTCGATGGTCGAGCTCGGGGCGACGACGTAGAACGGAATCGCGTGATGGCCGGCGAGCACCGCGAGAGCGTACGTGCCGATCTTGTTCGCGGTGTCCCCGTTCGCGGCGATTCGATCCGCGCCGGTGACCACGACGTCCACCTCGCCGCCAGCCATACGAGACGCAGCCGCCGCATCCACGATCACCGAGTGCGGTATGGCGGCCTGCTCCAGTTCCCAGGCAGTGAGCCGGGCGCCCTGAAGGAGTGGACGGGTCTCGTCAACCCAGACGTGGGCAAGCAGGCCCCGGTCGGATGCCGCGACCAACGCGCCGACAGCGCTCCCGTAGCCTCCGGTCGCAAGCCCGCCGGCGTTGCAGTGCGTGAGAGCACGCGTGCCGGGCTCGAGCAGTCCGGCGGCGTGGGCGGCCATCGACCGGCAACGTTCGACTTCGCCGCGATGGATCGCGCGAGCGTGCTCGAGGGAGGGGTCGGGGCGCATCTCGTCGAGCGCCCAGGCGAGGTTCACAGCGGTCGGACGCGAGGCGCGCAGAACCGCGTCGGCAGCGTCGAGGTCCTCACCCAGGGCCGCCGCGACCGCGAGCCCGTAGGCGGCCGCGATCCCGATCGCAGGTGCGCCGCGGACGACCATCGAGCGGATCGCCTCCGCCACCTCGGCCGCGCTGCCACAGGAGACCTCGACCTCGTCCTCGGGGAGATGGCGCTGATCAAGGAAGACGACGCGGTCGCCCTCGACGCGCAGGATCCGTTCGGGCTCGAGCACCGGCTGATGAGCCGGACTCAGGTTCCCTCGTCCCACGACGCCAGGTAGCGCTCCTGCTCGTCGGTGAGCGTGTCGATCGAGATCCCCATTGTCTCGAGTTTGAGGCGCGCGATCTCCTCGTCGATTTCGCGCGGTACCGGGTAGACGCGCCGCTCGAGCGTCGCCGCGTGCTGAACGGCGTACTCGGTCGAGAGTGCCTGGTTCGCGAAAGACATGTCCATCACGATCGCCGGGTGGCCTTCGGCAGCCGAGATGTTGACCAGGCGGCCTTCGGCGAGCAGGTAGATGCGGCGTCCGTCGGCAAGCGTGAACTCCTCGACGAACTGCCGGGCCTCCCGCGTCTCGACGGCCTGCGCCCGCAGCGACGGAATGTCGATCTCGACGTTGAAGTGACCCGTGTTGCAGACGATCGCGCCGTCCTTCATCGCCGCGAGATGCCCGCCCGCAATGACGTGCTTGTCACCGGTAGCGGTGCAGAAGATGTCGCCGATCGCCGCCGCTTCGCCGATGGGCATCACCTCGTAGCCGTCCATCAACGCCTCGAGCGCGCGCATCGGGTCGACCTCGCAGACGATCACGTGCGCGCCCATCCCGCGCGCGCGGAGCGCGACGCCGCGCCCGACCCAGCCGTAGCCGGCGACGACGAACCGCTTTCCGGCGAGCAGCACGTTGGTTGACCGGATGATCCCGTCGATCGTCGATTGCCCCGTGCCGTACCGGTTGTCGAAGAAGTGCTTGGTGCGTGCGTCGTTGACGGCGATCACCGGGAAGGCGAGCGCACCGTCGGCCTCCATCGCCTTGAGGCGGATCACCCCGGTCGTCGTCTCCTCCATGCCCGCGATGATGTCGCCCAACTGCTCCCGGCGAGCCGTGTGGAGAACGCCGATCACATCGGCGCCATCGTCCATGGTCAGCTGGGGCTTGTGGTCGACCGCCGCCTCGATGTGCTGGTAGTAGGTGTCGTTGTCCTCGCCCTTGATCGCGAAGACCGAGATTCCGAACTCCTCGACCAGCGCCGCAGCCGCATCGTCCTGGGTGGAAAGCGGATTGGAAGCACACAGGACGACGTCGGCGCCGCCAGCCTTGAGCGTCCGCATCAGGTTCGCCGTCTCGGTCGTCACGTGCAGGCAGGCGGAGATGCGGTAGCCGGCGAGCGGCTGCTCGGCAGAGAAGCGCTCGCGAATCGCAGCCAGGACCGGCATCTGCCGGTCTGCCCACATGATGCGTCGAAGCCCCTCCGGGGCGAGGGACAGATCCTTCACGTCGTGGCGTTGCGTCGTCGACATGCGTTGGGCCTCCAGTCGTCGGGCGGGCTAGATCCGGGTCGTCATGCAGCAAGAAGCCGCTCGTGCTTGCGCTGCTCCCAGTCGATCCAGGAGGCGGAGTCGGCCCCGGCGGCTAGCCAGCCGTCGACGACGGCTCGCAACTCGGGCTCACGGCGAAGCCGGCCGGCGAATGCCAGCTCGTCGATACCGACTCCGTAGGCCCGCCGAAGCTCTCGCAGGCCGCTGAGCCGGTTCAGCTCGGCGAGGCCGTAGACGCGGTAGCCGGCCGGGGTCCGTCCCGGAACGACGAGCCCGTGCTGCTCGAGATAGCGGAGCATGCGCGGCGACCAGTTCGTCCTGGCAGCGGCTGCACCGACGGTCAATCCTTCCATCGGGCGAACCTTAGCAGGTTTATGTCAATGTTCGGCTCACATCCCGAAACGACGGTCCACGCGAACGCAGGCCCGAGGCCCGCGCCCCCGGTACGGGGGAGCGAGCGCCCTTTCCGAACCGTAGCCGGAAAGCCGTGACCTGTCTGGAACGATTCCGTGACGGCGGGAAGGTGGGGCGTCAGGGAGCCGACGTGCCCTCGCGCCCGTAGCTGTCGGCCAGGCGCACGACGTCATCGAGCTGCGGAGTCGAGACCTCGAGGATCGTCGTGTCCTCGACGGCCGTGATGCGATGGACGGTACCCGGTCGGTAGCGGAACGCCGCGCCCGGGCCGACGGTCTCCTCGGCGAGTGACCCTTCTCCGACAGCGCCGAGCTCGATCCGCGCCAACCCCGACTGGATCAGCCACGACTCGTCCTTCTGCTCGTGGTACTGAAGGGAGAGCGACTCGCCGGCCTTCACGAACAGCACCTTGCCGCAGTAGACGTCGCTAAGCGCCCAGATCAGCTCGTGACCCCAGGGCTTGTCGACGCGCCGTGTCTCGAACGCCCAGGGGCCAAGCGATCCGACATTCGCGCTCAAGCGAGCCACTCCGGGTGGGCCGCGACGTGGTCGGAGGCCGTGCGCAGCTCCTTCGGCGTATTCACCGTCAGCCAGAGTCCGTCGTGGCGATAGGCGAACAGCCGGCCCTCGGCGGCGAGCTCGGGAAACGTCGTCGACTCGTGGTCGCCCCGCTCGGGGAAGCGATTGACGGCCTCCTCCGAGAGCACGTAGATCCCGCAGCTCACCCAGTAGGGGATCGCGCCGCCCTCGCTGAAGCCGACGATCGCGTCTCCGTCGGCAAGGTCGACGACGCCGAACGGCGAGCGCGGTCGGGTCACCGCAACGGTCGCCGCGCCGCCTGCCTCGCGATGCCTGGCGAGCAGTGCGCCGAAATCGACGGCGACAAGCTCGTCGCCGTTCAGCGCGTATACGTCTCCCCCTTCCCGGCGGCGCTCCGCTGCGAACCTGATCCCGCCGCCCCGGCCCAGCCGCTCCGGCTCCTCGGCGGCGACGACCTCCGGGCCGAGCCCCGATAGCTGGCGCTCGAAGAGCGCGCCCTGCCCGGCCGCGCACGCCATGATCACCCGCGTGACCCCCGCCTGACCGAGACGCGCGACCTGGTAGGCCGCAAGCGGCTTGCCGCCGACCTCGACGAGCGACTTCGGACGCCCACCGGCCGCATCGCCCAGCCGCTCGGCCTTGCCTCCACAGAGGATGATCGCCTCCACTAGGCGGCGGCTTCCCCGTTGCGTCCGGTCTCGACGCCCGGCCGACCGATGCCCTCGTACACGAACCCTGCCTCGCGGACGGTGTCGGGATCGAGCAGGTTGCGGCCGTCGACGATCAGCGGGTTCGCCATCAGCCCGCGTGTCTCGGCGCTCGCCAGCTCGCGCAGCTCGGGCCATTCGGTGACGATCACCGCCGCGTCGGCCCCGCGAACGGCGTCGACGACCGAGCGCACGATCTCGACTCCCTCGGGCAGTGCGCGGCCGTCGGCGACCGGATCCCACCCCCGAACCTCGGCGCCCTCGGCGAGCAGCCGGCCCGCGAGCACGATCGAGGGCGCCTCGCGCATGTCGTCGGTGTTCGGCTTGAACGCGAGGCCGAGCAGCGCCACTTTCCGGTCGCGAAGCGAGCCGAGATGGCGTTGCAGCTTGCCGATCACCCGGCGCTTCTGCAGCTCGTTGACCTCGATCACCGCCGCCAGCAGCGGAAAGTGATAGCCCGAGTTCGACGCGAGCTGCTTCAACGCCAGCGAGTCCTTCGGGAAGCAACTCCCACCGTAACCGATCCCTGCGCGCAGGAAGTGCGGCCCGAGGCGGCGGTCGAGCCCGACGCCCTCCGCAACCTTGACCACGTCCGCCCCGGTCGCCTCGCAGACGTTGGCGATCTCGTTGATGAAGGAGATGCGCGTCATCAGTGCGGCGTTCGCGGCGAGCTTGATCATCTCGGCCGAGTTGACGTCGCAGCGCACGACCGGCGCATCGAGCGACGCGTAGAGCTCCGCGACCGCGTCGCCGTCGGCCGGGTCGAAGGCGCCGATCGCGATCCGGTCGGGCTTCATGAAGTCACGCACCGCCGTGCCCTCGGCGAGGAATTCCGGATTCGAGACGTAGCCGATCTCGAGCCCGCGCTGCTCGAGGCCGGTGCGCACCTTCTCGCCGGTGCCCACCGGGACGGTCGACTTCATGACGAGGATCGCGCGCCTTTCCAGTTCGGGCAGCTGGTCGACGACGCTCCAGACCCGCGACAGGTCGGCGTCGCCGGAAGAGGTCGGTGGTGTGTCGACGCAGACGAAGAGAAAGCGGCGGTCGGCGAGCTTGCCGGCGTCGAGCGTGAAGGTCAGCCGCTCGCGGTTGCGGGCGAGCAGTTCCGGGACGTCGGTCTCGTGGAACGGCACCTCGCCCCGGTTCAGCGCCTCGATCTTCTCGGGGAGGACGTCGCGCACGACCACGTCGTGTCCGAGCTCAGCGAAGGCGACCCCCGTGACCAGGCCGACCCAGCCGGCGCCGAAGATGCCTACCCGTGCCATCGACGGGACTCTATTTGTGGACCGGCTTGTGAACGGCCAGCGGCCTGAGGCCGGCCGCGATCGCGATCATCGTCTCGGGCGAGAGCGAGTCGAGCAGGGTGTTGACCACCCAGTAGCTCTTGTCGTGGACGCGCAGGACGACCATGCTCAGGTTCGAGCCCGTGTAGTACAGCGAGAACTCGCGCCCCTTGATCGAGCGCTGGAAGCTCCGGTCGCCGAGGACCGGCGGGTTCGGCATGTCCGTCTCCTCGATCCCCCAGTACTCCCCGGCGCCGGTCCTGAACACGAGCCTGATCGCCTTGTCATGGCGGTGCTTATCGATCCAGTACAGGCGCGAGGCGACGTCGCCGTACTGGTTGTCCGGATACGAAGACGCCTCGAGCACCGTCGGCACCTCGAGCTTGAACCCGGCGCGGCGCTCATACGGCTGGAGTAGGCTCAAACCGGTGGTTCCGTCGTACCGGACGTTCGGGGGCTGGTGCTTCGGAGCCGCGGGAGCCGGCGGTTCCGTCACGAGCTGATTGTGGAATGCCGAACCGAGCACCACTGTGAGCATCGCCCCGGGGTCGAGCGCGCGCAGCTTCGCGTCCTTCGGGAGCACCCCAATCTGTGAGGGGACGACCATTCTCGAAAGCTCGAGCGCAGCGGCCTTGCTGCCGCGCTGCCGCTGGTCGTAGTAGATCACGGTGTGGAAGTAGCCCTGGGTCGGGGCGTTCGGCGCGACGTCCCCGGGCGGCAGCACGGTCTCGTAGCCCTGTTGGCGCAGCAGATAGGCACCGTTCGCGGCCGCTCCGGCGATGCCGTTTCCGTTCAGAACGAGCACGCTCGTCTTCGAACGCGGCGGGGCCGGCACGGCCTTGCGCTTCACCTTGGTTCCAAGGGCCGCCGCGTTCGCCACCTTCGCCGCTCCGACGTTGGGATGGGTGAACTGCTGAAGCGCCGCCGCGATGTTGGCCGGATCGGTGCTCGTCTCCCCGTACCCGGTCACGCCCTCGATCCGGTCCTGCAGGAAGTGGCCGCCCGGCAGCCCGAGCGCGAAGAGCATCCAGCTGATCACCGTCTTGTCGCTCGGGTTCCCGCCGACCTCGACGTTGTGCGTGAGCGTGTTCACGATCGACGGGACCTCGGTCAGGCTCAGGTTCCGCGAGAACTGCTGCTTCAACGCACGGACGAACTCCTGCTGACGAGCGATCCGGTGGTAGTCGTCGTCCGTGTGCCGGTAGCGCACGAAGTTGAGGGCCTGCGTGCCGTCGAGCAATTGGTAGCCGGGCTGGATGTTGATGTTGGCGTAGTTCTCGGCCGCCGTGCCGTTGTTCACGTGGTAGTAGCGCCGGTCGATGTCGAGCCAGATGCCGCCGAGCTTGTCGACGATCTCCTTGAAGCCGTGGAAGTTGACCGTGATCAGATAGTTGATGGGGAGATTCGTGAAGTGCTTGACGGTGTCGACCGTCCCCTGCGGCCCGCAGTCGGCATAGGCCTGGTTGACCTTCTGGACGCCCAGGCTGACGCTCCCGTTCTTCGGGCAGTAGATCGGCACGCCGAGGTCACGCGGAATCGAGAGCAGCGTGATCGTGTTCGTCACCGGATCGGCGCGGATCAGCATCACTGTGTCCGACCGGGAGACGTTGGAGTAGTCGACGCCGAGCCGCTGGTCGTAGCCGATCACGAGCGCAATCGCCGCGTGTCCGGGCCGACTGACGTCCAGCTCCTTCTGCGCGATCTTCACCCCGACCGAGTGCGCGCGAACGTCCGAGATCGTCTCGTGCACGTAGAGGAGCGCCCCGCCCGCGACTGCGAGACCGAGCGCGATCAGGGTCAGCAGCAGCCCGAGCATGACCCGCCCGACGAGGCCCAGGCCGCTCCGCTTCGGCGGCGGTGGCTGCCGGTACCGGACGACCGAGCTGACGACTGAGGGCGGGAAGGTGGCATGCCCGTTCGCACCGTTCGGGGCGGCCCCGCGCCCGACACCTCTCTTGAGCGTCGTCCTCATCGCACGAAACGGGCGCCCGGAGGCGCCAGCCGGACAAGGTTACCCGACAGGTCGGAGCCCATCGACTTCGGACGCCCCGGCCGGCGAGCGCCTTCGAGAGTCGCCGCGCCGGCGCGCGCCTGGTCGACGTTCGAGATCTTCACCTTCGGGTCGCTCGAATCGGCCGCAGCCGCGCTGACCACGACGACACCCGGGACGAGCGCGACGCAACTGCTGCGCGGCGGCTCACGCCGGCGTCGCTCCGGCCCGTCGCAACAGGATCTGCGCGAGGCCAACCTCGAACTGCGCGAGCTGGTCACGAGCGCCCACGGGCGCGATCACGGTGAACTCGTACTCCACGCGTCCCTCGCCGAAGAAGACGTAGTCGGAGAGCAAGCTACCCTGCCCGCGCGCGGTCTTCACCGCGATCTCGGCCCGGTACACCGCGCTCACGGCACCAGTCGGTGGGAACGGCACGCGCGTCACCGAGGCTCGGACCACGTTCGGGAGCTTCCCGAGTTGGTAGGCAAGGCAGTTCGCGAGCTGCGGTGAGATCGTCCTCGCGAAGTCGGTCAGCACCGAGGCCTGCGACTCGAGCACCTGGACGTCCTGGTCGAGCTCCACCCCGCCCTGCTGGAACCTGTACCGCGCATCGGCATGCCCCGAGACCACCAGATCGGACTCCTTCGGGTCGAAACCCGGGCAGTTCGGCGAGCTGAGCGGGCTCGTCTTGATCGGACCGCCGAGCCAGCCCGCGCCGAAGTCCGACCTGCGTAGCAGGGCCGCCTTGGCGATCGCCTGATCGGCGCTCGAGATCCGAACCGTAGGCGCATCGGCGAGTGCCGCCGAAGCCCAGAGCAGTCCGATCAGCGCGGCCGCTAGGAGAGATTTGGCCGCAACCACTTCTCCACTTGTACCACGGGAGCTCCTTTCCGAGCCGCGTAGTCCGAGAGCTGGTCGGGCCCGATTCGGCCCACGGCGAAGTACCTCGCCTTCGGGTGAGAGAGGTAGAGTCCGCTGACCGCGGCGGCCGGCGTCATCGCGTAACTCTCGGTCAGGTCGAGCCCGGCGTCGCGGGCCCCGAGCAGGTCGAAGAGCTTGCCCTTCTCGCTGTGATCCGGGCACGCCGGGTACCCGAACGCCGGCCTGATGCCCCGGAAGCCCTCGGCGAGGAGCTCCTCGGTATCGAGAAGTTCCTCGGGCGCGTACCACTCGTGCCTCGCCCGCTCGTGCAACCACTCGGCGAATGCCTCAGCCAGCCGATCGGCCAGTGCCTTCGCCATGATCGCGCGGTAGTCGTCGTGGGTTTCCTGAAGCTGCGCGGCGAGCTCGTCGGCGCCGTGGATCCCGACGGCGAAGGCTCCGATCGCGTCGTTTTCCGGGGCGAAGTAGTCCGCGAGGCAGCGGTTCGGCCTCGCATCGCCGTTACGGGCCTGCTGGCGAAGAAAACAGAACCGCGTGCCCCCGTCGACCACGACGTCGTCTCCGTCGGCGTGCGCGGGCCAGAAGCCGTACACCGCTCGGGCCTCGAACGCGCCGTCTCGCACGATCTCCTCGAGCAGGGCGAGCGCGTCCTCGTGCAGCTCGCGCGCGGCCGGGTTGTCGAGGATCGCCGGGAACCGGCCCTTGAGATCCCAGACGTGGAAGAAGAACTGCCAGTCGATGTACGGCACGAGCTCTCCGAGCTCGGGAGCGATGGTGCGGGAGCCGCTGAACGGCGCCGCCGGCAGTCCCTCGAAGGTCAGCTGCTCGCGATTGGCCCGGGCCTCGGCGAGCGGCAGCAGCGGCCGGCGCTGCTTCTCGGCGTGCTGGTCCCGTAGCCGCGCCTGGAGCTCACGGTTCTCGGTGTCTAGCGCCGTACGGCGAACCGGGTCGAGGAGGCCTGAGACGACGTCGACAACTCGGCTCGCGTCGAGCACGTGAACCGTCTCGTGCGAGTAGGCGGGGGCGATCCTGACCGCCGTGTGCTGGCGCGAGGTGGTGGCCCCTCCAATCAGGAGCGGCACCGAGCACCCGCGCCGCTCCATTTCGGTCGCGACGTCGACCATCTGGTCGAGCGACGGCGTGATCAACCCGGAGAGACCGATCACGTCCGCATGCTCGGCGAGCGCGGTGTCGAGGATCGTCTCGGCGGGAACCATCACGCCGAGGTCGACGACCTTGTAGTTGTTGCAGCCGAGCACGACGCCGACGATGTTCTTGCCGATGTCGTGCACGTCGCCCTTGACGGTGGCGAGCACCACCTTCCCCTGCGCGCTCGCGCCTTCCTTCTCGGCCTCCATATAGGGCTCGAGGTAAGCGACGGCCCGCTTCATCGCGCGTGCCGACTTCACAACCTGCGGCAGGAACATGCGGCCCGAGCCGAACAGGTCGCCGACGATCCTCATCCCGTCCATCAGCGGACCCTCGATCACGTCGAGGGGCCGGTCCCGCGCGAGCCTCGCCTCCTCGGTGTCTGCCTCGATGAAGTCGACGATTCCGTGCACGAGCGCGTGAGCGAGCCGCTCCTCGACCGGCCCTTCCCGCCAGGAAAGGTCGCGCTCACGCTTCACGCCCTCGCCCTGGACCTGCCCTGCGAGCTCGACCAGACGGTCGGTCGCGTCGTTCCGACGGGCGAAGATCACATCCTCGATCCGCTCGAGCAACTCCGGCTCGACGTCCTCGTACACGGCGAGCTGCCCGGCATTGACGATGCCCATGTCGAGACCGGCGCGGATCGCGTGGTAGAGGAACACCGCGTGCATCGCTTCGCGGACGGCGTCATTGCCGCGGAACGAGAAGCTCAGGTTCGAGATCCCGCCACTCGTGCGCGAGCCGGGGCAGCGCTCCTTGATCCTCGGCAGTGCCGCCAGGAAGTCACGCGCGTAGGTGTCGTGCTCGGGGATCCCGGTTGCGACCGCGAGGACGTTCGGGTCGAAGATCAGATCCTCGGCCGGGAAGCCGACCTCCCGCGTGAGCAGGTCGTAGGCACGTCCGCAGATGGCGACGCGCCGCTCGACGTCGGTCGCCTGTCCGTCCTCGTCGAAGGCCATGCAGACGACGCCGGCGCCGTAGTCACGGATCCGGCGCGCCTGCTCCAGGAACGGCTCCTCGCCCTCCTTGAGGCTGATCGAGTTCACGATTCCCTTCCCCTGAATCGACTGCAGCCCGGCCTCGAGAGCGCTCCAGCGCGAGCTGTCGACCATGACAGGCAGGCGGGCGACCTCGGGCTCCGTCGCGATCACGTTGAGGAAGGTGCGCATCGCCTGCTCGCTCTCGAGCAGGTCGGCGTCCATGTTGACGTCGAGCGCGTTGGCTCCGCCGCGGACCTGCTCGAGTGCGACCTCGACCGCGCCGACGTAGTCGTCCGCCTCGATCAACCGCCGGAATCGGGTCGATCCGGTCACGTTGGTGCGCTCGCCGATCAGGACGAAGCCCGTGTCCGGGCCGATCTCGAAGGTCTCCAGGCCACTCCAGCGTGTTCGGCGCGGGTTGCTCGGAGGCGTGCGCGGAGGCAGCCCGGCCATCGCGGCGGCGATCGCCGCGGTGTGGTCGGGCCCCGAGCCGCAGCAGCTGCCGGCGACGTTGAGGAGGCCGGCCTGGGCGAACTCGCGCAGGAGCCCGCTCGTCACCTCGGGCGTCTCGTCGTAGCCTCCGAAGGCGTTCGGGAGACCGGCGTTCGGGTGGGCGCTGACGAAGCAGGGAGCGACATGGGAGAGCGCGGCGACGTACGGCCGCATCTCCGCGGCACCAAGCGAGCAGTTGATGCCGACGATCAGCGGATCGGCGTGCTCGATCGACGTCCAGAATGCCTCGATCGTCTGCCCCGAGAGCATCCGCCCCGAGCGGTCGACGATCGTCGAGGAGATCCACAAGGGCAGGCCGGGCACGTTCTCCCGCGCTGCCACGATCGCCGCCTTGGCGTTGAGTGTGTCGAAGACGGTCTCGAGCAAGAGCAGGTCGACGCCGCCTTCGGCGAGCCCCAGCATCTGCTCGGCGTAGGCCTCCTTGATCTGGTCGAACGTGTGCGTCCGGTAGCCGGGATCGTCCACCTTCGGGCTCAGCGAGAGCGTGACGTTCAGCGGCCCCACCGCTCCCGCGACGAGCCGGTCGCCGGCCGCGTCCCGAGCGATCCTCGCGCCGGCGACGTTGAGCTCGTAGACGTGCTCCTCGAGCCCGTAGTCTGATTGGCCGATCGACGTGGCCGTGAACGTGTTGGTGGTCGTGATGTCGGCGCCGGCGTCGAGGTAGCGCCGGTGGGCCGCGGCTACGAAGTCGGGCCGCGTCAGGTTGAGGATGTCCGGATCGCCGGTCAAGTCGACGCCGTGATCCGCGAAGCGCGCACCGCGGTAGTCCTCCGGTCCCAGGCCGCCGCCGTGGATCAGCGTCCCCCAGGCACCGTCGAGCACGAGGATCCGCTCCCCCGCCATCCGCCTGATCTCGCTTGCCGCGTCGCGCTTCGCCATCTCGTCTCCCGAGCCCAAGGAGCCGCCGAGAACGAGATCGGTACTGTAGGCGGGGCTCTTTAGGCGTTTTTTGACCGGTCGCCAAGCTGCCTTCAAAGCTTTCCGGCTCGTGCTCGACAAAGCGTACCGGGCCGCCGTGGCACACCGCTTTGATGAGGCGGTGGCGCAAGCTCGCGTGTGCCGCGGTCAGGTGCAGCTCGTCGGTCGTTCTCGACGCGCCCGGCGCGCTCGCCGGCCCGGCCGGCGCGTTCTTCATCGTCGCAAGTCGGCTCAGCCACAGCGCTCCCGACGACCCGATCGTCTTTCCCCGGCTGCCGTCGCACTCGCATGACCATTCGTTCATCGGCAACGTCTCCACGAACCCCTTCACCACCCCTGCCTCGCTCGCCGGGCACGCGACGACGTGCAGCGACACCGACGATCTCTCCTCCTACTGGGCCCCGACGCCGTGCGCGGCGGGCACGCCGGTCAAGCCGCTCGAGGTGACGATCTACTACAGGCGGCTGACCCAGGCCCCGGTGCGGCCGTTCCCGCGCGGGCTCGAGATGGTGGCAGGCAACTCGCACGCGCTCACCCCCCAGAATCCGTCCGTCACGGAGTGGTACTGCGGCGTGCTCAAGAGCTCCTTCTACGCGCCCCTCGCGCGTGCGGGCGCGACGACGCCGGCGCGACGGCCAGGCGCCCTCGGTGTCGGCGGCGGGCCTGCCCCGGTGCACCCGGGGGGCGAACCTCGAGCTGCAGGTCAACTTCCCCGACTGGCTCGGATAGGCGCTCGACGAGCGCCGACCACCGGAGCCACATGGCCTATTCGATCGGTGGACGCTGCCCGTAGTCGCACCCGATCGCTGTGCCCGCGATCTCGACCGTCCTCCGCTACCCGCCGGTCACGGGCTCGAACGTGTTCCTCTCGTCTGGAGGCATCTACTCGGGCCATGCCGACTGCATGGACGGCTGGAAGGCCAACCCGTTCGCCGAGCTCGTCCAGAGCTGCCTCAACCGGTACGTGAACCGGTGCGACCGGCCGCGTCTACGGCGTCCGCTCGATCGACGCGGAAACACGCTCCGGGTGGTCGTGACCGCGACGAACCTCGCGGGGTCGTCGAACGCGGCGTCGGTCGCCACGTGGGTCGTCGCAGACATCGCGCCGCCTCCGCCGCCGGTCATGCGGCGAAACCGTGCGCCGTCCCTGAGCTAGGTCGCGGTGCGCCGAGTCGGGTTCGGGTGTACGCACGCTTCCGTCTCTGCGACGACTCGTCGAAGGCCGTCGCCGTCATCGAGCGTGACACGGGCCTCTCTAGTCGGCCTGAGCGGACCGCAACAAGACCGGGGTCTGACCCCGGTCTTGTTGCATGCTCGACCGGCGCCTCGGAACGCGGCTCAGCGGCCCGCGACCTCGAGCTGGTTCTCGGCGTGCTTGAGGCGCTGCTCGACCTGCCATCGGTCGGCGGTCGACTCGCCGCGTTCGATCGCGTCGAGCTCGGCCTGGGCAGCCTCGAGCTGGGCGCGTGCACGCTCGTCGTCGATCTGGGACGCCTCGACCGCGTCGTCGACGAGGGCGATCGCCCGGTCGCGCAGAACCTGAAAGAAGCCCGGCCCGGTTGCGAACTCCAGCACCTCCGCCCCGTCGCCGGGATGGATCCGGGTCGAGCCGGCCCGGAGGGTCGCAATCAGCGGCGCGTGGCGTGCCAGCACGCCGATCTCGCCGATCTGGCCGGGGACGATGAGCATCTCGACCTGCCCCTCGTAGGCGGCGCCGTCCGGCGTCACCAGCGAGAGGTCGAACTTCTTGCCGCTCCCGGCCATCCGCGGCTACGCGGCGGCGAGCTGCTTGCCCCGCTCGACCGCCTCCTCGATTCCTCCGACCATGTAGAAGGCCTGCTCGGGCAGGTCGTCGTGCTTGCCCTCGATGATCTCCTGGAACCCGCGGACGGTGTCCTCGAGCTTGACGTACTTCCCCGCGGTGCCGGTGAACACCTCAGCCACGAAGAACGGTTGAGAGAGGAACCGCTGCACCTTGCGCGCCCTCGCGACCGTGAGGCGGTCCTCGTCGGAGAGCTCCTCGATCCCGAGGATCGCGATGATGTCCTGCAGGTCCTTGTAGCGCTGGAGGATCTCCTGCACCCTGGTCGCGGTGTCGTAGTGCTCGTCGGAGACGACTCCCCGGCTCAGCGCGCGCGATGTCGAGTCGAGCGGGTCGACCGCCGGGTAGATCCCCTGCTCGACCAGGGCGCGCGAGAGCACCGTGGTCGAGTCGAGATGGGCGAACGTGTTCGCGGGGGCAGGGTCGGTGAGGTCGTCGGCAGGGACGTAGATCGCCTGGACCGAGGTGACCGAGCCCTTGCTCGTCGAGGTGATCCGCTCCTGCAACTGCCCCATCTCGGTCGCGAGAGTCGGCTGGTAGCCGACCGCGCTCGGCATGCGGCCGAGCAGCGCGGAAACCTCGGAGCCCGCCTGGACGAAACGAAAGATGTTGTCGATGAAGAGCAGGACGTCCTGGCCCTGGTCGCGGAAGTACTCGGCCATCGTCAGGCCCGAGAGGCCGACACGAAGACGGGCACCCGGCGGCTCGTTCATCTGGCCGTAGCAGAGGGCGACCTTGTCGATCACGTGGCCGTCGCCGGACGGAGCCTCGCGCATCTCGAGCAGGAGGTCGTTCCCCTCTCGCGTGCGCTCGCCGACGCCCGAGAACACCGAGACGCCGCCGTGCTCCCGGGCCAGGTTCGCGATCAACTCCTGGATCAGCACCGTCTTGCCCACCCCGGCTCCGCCGAAGAGGCCGATCTTCCCGCCGCGCACGTAGGGTGCTATCAGGTCGACCACCTTGATGCCGGTCTCGAAGATCTCGATCTTCGAGGTCAGCTCGTCGAACGCCGGCGGGTCTCGATGGATCGGCCAGCGTTCGGTGCCCTCGGGCGGAGCGTCGCCACCGTCGACGGGGTCACCGAGGACGTTCCACACCCGGCCGAGCGTGATCTCTCCGACGGGAACCGAGATCGGCGCCGCAGTGTCGACGACCTCGGCGCCGCGGGCGATCCCGTCGGTGGAGTCCATCGCGACGGCGCGCACGCGGTCGTCGCCGAGATGCTGCTGCACCTCGGCGATGAGCGCGCCGCCGTCGGGGCGCATGATCCGGAGCGCGGAGTAGATCTCCGGCAGCTTCTCGGGGAACACTGCGTCGACCACGACGCCCTTGATCTCGATCAAACTGCCGACGTTGTCGCTGCTGCCGTTGCTCTTGGCCATTGACTTCTGGACCCCTGTTCTCCTGGAGGCTCGCGGGAGGGCGCCGGCGCTGGACCCGGCCTGGAAGGCCGCCCGCCGGAACGGCAGTCTATAGGAGCGCGCGAGGCGTCAGCGAGGGAGCCGGCGGCTTCACAACGTAGACCGTCGGCTCGCCCAGGACGTGCTCCCTAGCGAAGAGGTGCTGCTGATGGCGGTCGCTGAACCCGAGCTTGCTCGACGGGTTGCCTCCGGAGTGCGGGATCATCACGATCGCGGCAACCGCTGCCAGCACGGCGGCCAGCGCGAGCGCTCCGCCGCCGAGGGTGGTGGCGCCAGCACGGCGCCTCGCCCACGCGGGCGTCACGACGGGGATAGCACGCGCCGGCTCGACCGGCACCGCCTCACGCAGGAGGGCCGTGAACGCCCCGACCTCGTCGCTCGAGGCGCGGCAGCGGTCGCAGCGCCGGAGATGACGGGCAAGCGCCGCCTGCTCGAGGCGGCCGAGCTCGCCGTCGAGTTCGAGTGAGACCCATTGGGCGGCCCGTTCGCAGGCCGTCGTCCTGCGCCACCGCGTCATTACTCGATGAGACGTCGCTCGAAAGCGTGAGTTAGCAATGTTCTCAAACGGAAGTCGCGGAGCCGGCGAAAGGCCGTCGAAGCTCCTCCTCGGTCATCGGCCACCGCTCGACCGGGAAATGGCAGGCGGCCTCGTGGGCCCCCTCGAAGCGCCGCAGCTCGGGCGTCTCGACGTCGCAGCGGCCCTTCTGGAAGCGCGGGCAGCGAGGATGGAAGACGCACGCGGCCGGTGGGTTCACGGGTGACGGGACATCCCCGCTGAGCACGATCCGGTGCCGCTCGACCGCCCCGTTCGCCGAATGGCGGGGCACTGCCGAGAGGAGCGCAGCGGTGTAGGGGTGCCGCGGGTGCTCGTAGAGACCCTCCGAGGTCGAGAGCTCGACAACCCGGCCGAGGTACATGACGGCGATCCGGTCGGAGATCTGGCGAATCACCGACAAATCATGGGAGATGAACACGTAGGTGAGGTCGAAGTCGTGCTGCAGGTCCTTCAGCAGGTTGAGGATCTGCGCCTGCACCGATACGTCGAGCGCCGAGACCGGCTCGTCGCACACGATCAGCTTGGGTTGCAGCGCGATCGCCCGGGCGACGCCGATCCTCTGCCGCTGGCCGCCCGAGAACTCGTGCGGATAGCGGTTGTAGTGCTCCGGGTTCAGCCCCACGCGGGCTAGCAGCTCCTGGACGCGGCGCCGGACATCCTTCTCGGTCCGGTGGATGGTGAACGGCTCGCCGACGATCTGGCCGAC
>DATIYE010000130.1:0-14141 GCA_035517795.1 Gaiellaceae bacterium
TCGACGATCCCCTCCTCGACGGCGACGAGGACGGCGACTGCGGTCGCGACCTTCGTCACCGATGCCCAGGGGAACGGCCGCTCGAGGTCGCCATGCGCCGCCTCGATGCGACCCGCGACGGCGACGGCCGCGTGCGCGCTCGGCCATACGTCGACTTGCGCGAGCGCCTCCACGCGCGGACACTATCCGCGTGAACGGGCGCGACGGCTCAAGCGTGATGGAGCACCGATTCGGCTCGAGCGCGCCCTACACGCTCGGCGTCGAGGAGGAGTACATGCTGCTCGACCCGGAGACGTGGGACCTCGTCCAGCACATCGACTCGATGCTCTCGCGCGTCACCGACGACGGCGCGTTCGAGGCGCGGATCAACCCGGAGCTGATGCAGTCCGTGCTCGAGATCACGACGCCCGTCTGCCGCACCGCGGCCGAGGTGCACCTGAACCTCCGCGCGCTCCGCTCCTACGTCGGCGAGATCGCGCGCAGGGAGGGCTGCCGCTTCGCCTCCGCCGGCACGCACCCGTTCAGCCTCTTCGAGCGCCAGCGGATCACCGCGAAGGACCGCTACCGGTTGCTCGTCGACCAGCTGCAGTACATCGCCCGGCGCGAGCTGATCTTCGGCATGCACGTCCATGCGGCCGTGGACGGTCCCGACAAGGCGGTGCAGGTCGCGAACGGGCTCCTGATCCACCTGCCGGAGTTCCTCGCGCTGTCGGCGAGCTCACCGTTCTGGCGGGGCGAGCCGACCGGCCTCGCCTCGTCACGGCAAATGGTCTTCTCGGCGTTCCCCCGTTCGGGCGTACCGCCGCGGTTCGAGAGCTACGAGGCGTTCGCGGAGCTCGTCGGGCAGCTCGAGCGCACCGGGTGTATCGCCGACTACACACACATCTGGTGGGACGTCAGGCTGCACCCGCGGCTCGGCACGGTCGAGCTGCGCATCTGCGACGCCGTGACGCGGGTCGAGGATGCCGTCGCGCTCGCCGCCTACTACCAGGTGCTCGTGAAGATGCTCTCCGAGCATGTCGAGTCGGTCGGCACAGCGCCGAGCTTCCACCGCATCCTGACGACCGAGAACAAGTGGCTCGCGGCGCGCCACGGGCTTCAGGCTCCGGTGATGGATCTCGTCACCGGCCGCCGGAATCGCGTCCCGATCGCCCAGCTCATCCGGCGCACGCTGAGGGACGCGGAGCCGCACGCCCGTGAGCTCGGCTGCGAGCGCGAGCTCGAGGGGATCGGCGAGATCCTGTCCAGAGGGAACGGCGCGGAGGCTCAGCTGCGCGTCTGGAACGCGAACCGCGACATCGCGGAGGTGGTTGAGGACATCGCCGCGGCGACCGAGGTCGGGGCGCGTGATCGGATCTAGACGCGCGCGTCGTCGAGAAGGGGCCCGATGCGCCCCGAGACTCAAACGGCGATCGGACGGATCCTCCTGATCGCCCGCGCCGACATCGCGATGCTCCTGCTCGTGGTCGTCGACATGGTCACGAAGCCCTTCTCGTAAGCTCGTCCTCGACCGCTGCCAGGTCGATCCCCCGTGCGGCGAGCAGGACGTAGAGGTGGTAGACGAGATCGGCTGCCTCGGAGACGACCCGCTCGTCGTCCTCCGCGAGCGCCGCAGTCACTACCTCGACCGCCTCCTCGCCGACCTTACGGGCAACTGCGGGCACGCCTTCGTCGAGCAGCTTCGTCGTGTACGACCCTTCCGGCCGCTCTTGCGCCCGCTCGCAGATCGTCCGCCAGAGCGCGGGAGCGAAGCACGAGAGCGACCCGGTGTGACAGGCCGGCCCGGACGGACGCACCCGCAGGAGCAGCGCGTCACCGTCACAGTCGTCTCGAAGCTCCTCGACCGTGAGCGTGTTGCCGGAGGTCGCGCCTTTGCGCCAGTACTCCCGGCGCGAGCGACTCCAGAACCAGGCTTCGCCCGATTCGCGCGTCCGCCGCTCCGCCTCCACGTCCATCCACGCGAGCATCAGCACTCGGTCCGTGGTCGCGTCCTGGACGATCGCCGGCCGCAACTCTCCCTCAGGCGGCATCGCGCAGCTCAACGCCCATCGTCTGCAGCTCGACCCGCAGCGTGGTCAGCCGGTCCGGATCCTCGTGCAGGATCGATGCGAGCAGCGCCGCCTGGGCCACCTCGAGCGCCTCGGCGACATGGCGGGCATTCCCTGCGCCGCCCGAGGCGATCACCGGCAAAGACACCGCCTCGGCCACGGCGCGGGTGATCTCGAGGTCGTAGCCCTCCTGCGTCCCGTCCGAGTCGATCGAGGTGAGCAGGATCTCCCCCGCGCCACGCTCCTCGGCCTCGACGGCCCACTCGACTGTGCCCCGTGCCGTCTCGGTCGTGCCGGCCCGCGTCTTGACGCGGCCGCCCTCGGTGTCGATCGCGACCACCACCGCCTGCGAGCCGAGCTTCTCGGCCAGCGCCGTGATCAGCGAGGGGCCGGCAAGCGCGGCCGAGTTGACCGAGATCTTGTCCGCGCCCGCCGAGAGGAGCGCGTCCGCGTGAGCCACCGTGCGGATCCCGCCTCCGACCGTGAAGGGAATCGCGAGCTGCTCGGCCACCCGCCGCACGACTCCTACGAGCGTCTCCCGCTCCTCGAGGGTCGCCTTGACGTCGAGGAAGACGAGCTCGTCCGCCCCGCGGTCCGAGTAGGCGGCACCGAGCTCGACGGGATCGCCGACGTCCCGGAGCTCCTGGAACTTGACGCCCTTGACGACGCGCCCGGCGGCGACATCGAGACAGGGGATCAGGCGCGGGAGAGGAATCGCTCCCTCACCTCCGTCAGCACCCGGTCGAGGTAGCGGGCACCGGCGGCGCCGCTCTTCTCCGGGTGGAACTGCACGCCGAGAAACGAGCCCGACCGGGCCTCCGCGACGATCCCCTCCGACCAGGCGGTCGCACGCGGCGTCTCGGCCGAGTAGGAGTGCGCGAAGTAGTACGCAGTCCCGTCGACCTGGGCCCACCCCATCCGGGGCACGCGCCTGCCGGTAAGCCGCACCGAGCGGCCGGGAAGGATGCCGAGCCCCTCGACGCCGCCGTCCTCCTCGGAGGACTCGAGTGCGAGCTGCAGGCCGAGGCAGATGCCGAGCACGGCGCGGCCCTCCTCCACCCGGGCGCGCAGGACGTCGTCGAGCCCCTGAACCCGGAGCTGGTCCATCGCGGAGCGCGCAGAGCCCACCCCGGGTAGCACGGCGAGGTCGGCACCGGCGACGTCCTCGACGAGCTCGGCGCCGAGCCTCCGCAGCGCGATCTCGACCGACCGGATGTTCCCGGCGCGGTAGTCGCACACCGCGACCCTCACAGCGTCCCCTTCGTCGACGGGATCCCCGACGACTCGACCCGAATCGCCGTCTTCAACGCTCGCCCGACCGCCTTGTAGGCGGCCTCCGCGACGTGATGAGCGTCGCGCCCTGAGGCCTCGACGTGGATCGCCATCCGCCCCGCCTGCGCGAGGCTGCCGAAGAAGTGACCGGCCATTCCCGGCTCCGGCTCGATCGAAAGCTCGGCGAACGGCCGCCCGCCCAGGTCGACCGCGGCGCGGGCGAGCGCGTCGTCCATCGGCACCACGGCGTCGCCGTAGCGTGCGATGCCCCGCCGGTCGCCGAGCGCGCGGTCGAGCGCCTCGCCGAATGCGAGCGCCGTGTCCTCGACGGTGTGGTGATCGCCCGTCTCCAGGTCACCGGCGCCTTCGACGACGAGGTCGAGCCCGGCGTGAAAGGCGAGCTGCTCGAGGAAGTGGTCGTAGATCCCGGCTCCGGTGTGCACGGAGACGCGCGCGGCGCCGTCGAGCCCGAGACGCACTGCGAGGCGCGTCTCCGCTGTGGCCCTCAGATGCCTGGTAGAGCGGCCGCCGGCAGGCGCAACCGGCGCGGGCCGGTCGAGCACCCGCGCGAGCGCCTCGACGAGCAGGTCGTCGTCGACCCGATCGCGGACCGTGATCCTGATGCCGTCGTCGTAGGCTCGCACGACGAGGCCCTGGCGGAGGAGCCGCGCCGCGAGCTCGCGCCCCTCTTCGACCGGCACGAACAGGAAATTGCCGTGCGACGGGAGCGGCGAAAGCCCGATCGCCGCAAGAGCGGAGGCCAGCCGCTCCCGCTCCTCGATCACCGGCCGCACATCCGGCGGCGCGGTGAGCGCCGCGACGGCGAGGGCCGCCGCGAGGCTCGACACGGGTGCGGGCGCCTGGCGCGCGTTCAGCTCGGCGGCCGTGCCGCGCGCGGCGAGGGCATACCCGATGCGCGCCCCGGCGAGCCCGAAGGCCTTCGAGAAGGTCCTGAGCACGATCACTCCGTCGTCGAGCAGGGGCAAGGCGGTCTCGCCGCAGTACTCGAAGTACGCTTCGTCGCAGACGAGCGGCCGCGTGTCCGGCAGGGGGCGGAGCGCCCCGTCGGGGCTGTTCGGCCGGCAGGTGAACGTGAGCACGGCCCCGGCGTCGCCGACCTCGGCGCCCGCGAGCTGGGCCGAGATGCGATAGAGCGGATAGGTCGGGGGCACCGGGACCGAGATCCGGTCGCCCGGACCGGCGTAGCAGCGAGCACACAGGAGGATCAGATCGTCGGCACCCGCCCCGAGCACGACGTTCTCGGGGTCGACCTCGTTGTAGTCGGCGATCGCACGCCGCAGCTCGGCATATCCGCCCGGCGGGTAGCCGTTGACCTGAGCGAGTGCCCCTGCGATCGCGCCGGGCCGTGTCGAGGGCAGCGGCAGCGGCGGAGTGTTCTGGTCGTAGCGTACGACCTGCGAGGGGTCGATTCCGGCCAGCCGCGCGACCTCGTCGTTGGGCGGGGCCCACGTGTAGGCGCTGAATTCGGCGGAGAGCTCCTTCATCGCCGCACCGCCTCGGCGTGTGCCGGCATCCCCTCGGCCGCGGCCAGGGCCTCCACCGTCGGCCGGATCAGCGCCAGCCCCTCGGGGGTGAGCCGCTGGGTGGTGACCGGCTTGAGGAAGGTCTCGATCCCCAGCCCGCCGACCGAGCGAGCCCAGCCGCCCGTCGGCAGAACGTGGTTGCCGCCGGTCGCGTAGTCCCCGGCAGCGACGGGCGAGAACGGCCCGACGAAGACGGCGCCCGCATTCCTCACCTGTCCGGCAAGCTGCTCGGCATCGCCGAGGAGCACGAGGTGCTCGGGAGCGATCGCCTCTGCCTCCTCGAGCGTCTCGACCACCCGGCAGACCGTGTCGGGACCGTGCTCTGCCTGCGCGGCCAGCTCGAGCTCGACGATGCCCCGGTCCACGTCGCCGGCAGCGACCACGACGACCTCGGACGGCCCCCCGGGCAGGTCGATCGCGATGTCCCGCTGCACCTCGAGCTTCGCCTCGTTCACGTACGCGTTCCCGGGGCCGACGATCTTGTCGACGCGACGGACGTAGGCCAGCCAGCCGATCGCCTGCGGCCCGCCGAGCGCCCAGACCTCGTCGATCCCGAGCGCCTCCGCGGCGGCAGCGACGAGCCCGGCCCCTGCGGGCGGGGTGCAGACGACGAGCCGCCCCACCCCTGCCGTCTGCGCTGGCACTGCGCACATGACGAGCGTCGAGACGAGGTTGCGCGGGACGTAGATGCCCACGATGTCGAGCGGGAGCCAGCGCCGCTCGAGCCGCACACCGGGCTCGACCTCCAGCGAGACGTCGGCGGGCCGCTGGGACTCGTGCCAGCGCCGCACACGGTCGGCGAGCGCGAGCAGCGCCTCGCGCGGCAGAAGCCCGGGCTCCGGCACGGCGTGCTCGGGCTCGACGCCGTCGAGCTCGACCGCCCACCGCCGGACGGCCGCTTCCCCCTCCCGTTTGATCTCCTCGACGATCGTCATCGGGTCATCCGCTCCACCGGGACGACCAGGATCGACGAGGCGCCGACCGCCTCGAGCTCGGGGAGCAGGCGCCAGACCTCGGACGAGGGCACGAGCGCGTGGACTGCGACCATCCCGGGCTCGGCCAGCGGGAGCACGCTCGGCGAACGCGAGCCGATGATGTCGCACACCGCGTCGAGCCCCGACTCAGGTGTGTTGAGCATCAGGTAGCGGTGCGCGCGCGCCTCGACGACCGCACGCAGCATCGACACGAGCGTCCCGGCGTCGCCGCCGGGCTTGCCGATCAGCACCGCCTGGGAGGAGAAGACCGCGCCCAGGGACCGCAGGCCGTTGGTGCGCAGCGTGTTCCCCGACGAAACGAGATCCACGATCCCGTCGGCCAGGCCGAGGCGCGGGGCGATCTCGACCGATCCGGTGACGTCGACGAGCTCCACGTCGACGGGCAGGAGCTGCCGCGCCAGCCGCGGGTAGACGGTGGCGATCGTCGCGCCGGCGAGGTCATCGAGCCGCTGGAACCATGACTCCTCGGGCACGGCGGCCTCGAGCCGGCACGACCCGAATCCGAGCTCGAGCAGCTCCTCCACGCGCGCCCCGCGCTCGTGGACCAGGTCCTGACCCGTGATCCCGCAGTCGACGACGCCGTCCTGCACGTACTCGGGCACGTCCGCGGCTCGCACCAGGAGGACGTCGACGGGCGCGTTCCTGCACGGAAACGCGAGCGCGCGCTCGCCGGGTTGCTCGGGGCCGAGGCCGGCGTCCTCGAGCAGCGACACTGCGGGCTCCCTCAGGCGCCCCTTGACCGGGACCGCGATCGTCAGGCGGTCGACGCCGACTCCTTCGTCCGGTCCAGCGCGATCCGGTAGCCGCCCTCGCCGTGGCGGAGCCAGTGCGCGACCCGGGTCACCGTCGTGGTCGACGCACCCGTCCGCTCTGCGATCTCCAGATACGGCAGGCCGCGATCCACCAGCTGAGCGACCGCCCAGCGATGACTCATTGCCTCGAGCTCGGCGATCGTGCACAGATCCCGCAGGAACCGTTCCACCTCGTCCCGCGTCTCCAGCTCCAGGATCGCGTCGGAGAGCCTGTGCAGGTCTTTCGTCCGCCATGAATGTCGCCCCGTCACCACCATTGCCAGCTTCATGTTAGCACGTTAACATGACGCTGTGCTATCTGGATGGCTCGAATCCCCCATCGAGGTGATACCAGCCGTGGACGTGCTCGGCGAAGGAGCCGTGCGCCTGCACCGGGGCGACTACGACCGTGTCGTCGAGGAGGCGGGCGACCCGGTCGCCCTCGCCCGCGGCTTCGCGGAAGCCGGCGCGACCCGGATTCACCTGGTCGACCTCGACGGTGCCAGAGCGGGCAGGGCTCGGCCCGAACTGGTGGGCAAGGTGGCGAGGGCTGCGGCCCCGGCGAGCCTCCAGGCTTCGGGCGGGATCCGCTCGCTCGAGGATGCCGACGCACTGCTCGAGGCGGGCGCCGACCGCGTGGTCGTCGGCACGGCTGCCTTCCCCGACCCCGCCCGTTGGGTCGAGACGCTCGGCGCAAGGCTCGTGGTCGCGCTCGACGTCCGGGACGGCATGGTTCGCACGACCGGCTGGACGGAGGCGTCCGGGCTGACTCTGGAGCGCGCCGTCGAGGCGTGCCTGGAGGCGGGCGTCGGGCGCGTCCTCTGCACGGCGATCGACCGCGACGGCACCCTCGACGGACCGGATCTGGCGCTGGTCGCATCGGTTGCCTCCGCGGGTCTCCGCGTGCTGGCCGCCGGCGGCGTCCGCTCACCTGCCGACGTCCGGGCCCTGACGGACGCCGGAGCCGAGGCGGCCGTGGTCGGCAGAGCGATCCTTAGGGGGTCCTTAAAGCCGTTCGATGGCCGTTGACCCTCCGAAACCGTCCAGGCGAACGGCGAAACCTGACCCCTCGAAGCTGAAGTGCACTGCAGTGCCCGGTGCGCGCTCGAGTCTCGGGATCAACGGCTAGGCTGAGCTCACCGCGGCGCTGCGAGATTCCGAACCGGGTCAGGTCCGGGAGGAAGCAGCCCTAAGGATCCCTCGCAGGTGCCGCGGCCTTACACCCTGCCGGCAGGAGCGGCGCCGTCAGTTGAAGTGGGTCAGACGCGGCCAGAGCGTCGACCAGCTCGCCGTCGTCCGGCACAGGAGCACGGGCAGGTCCTGCTCGTCGTTGTCGAGCCCGACGCCGTTGTCGACTCGCGCGAGCGTCCGGCACCGATCGAACTCGGGGAGCGCATCCCGCGCGCTGTCGGCTCCTAGCAGGAGGACGTGCGAGTCGCCGGCCGCAGGTTGCCCCCATTCGCTGAAGCCGTTGTGGCCGCTGTAGGCGCGCGGCAGCAGCCGGCGGCCGAGCAGGTCGATCGCCCCGGCCTCGCCGTAGTTCTCGGTGAAGATCGCCGTGTGGGCGCGCTCCTCCCGAGGAATCGAGCTCCAGGCGCTCGAGACGGTCTGGATGAAACGCGGCCAGCCGACGGTCTCTCCGAGGTCGGGGTTGATCGCGAACGGCGCGCTCCCCTGGAGATCTCGCTCGGGTAGGAGCGGCAGCGCTATGTAGGCGCTCACGGCGGCGCTGAGCACGATCGCCGCCACGAGGAGGCCGGCCCGCCGCCGTGTCGGGAGCGTCCAGTCCGCGGTGGGGACGGCTCCGAGGCCGAGCAGCGCCGGGTAGAGGCTCGCCAGGTAGTACGCCTTGCCGTTCCCGACCAGGTAGACGGCTCCGAGCACCGCATAGGTCAGCGGGACGAACCGGACCGCGCGCAGGGACTCGCGGCGAAACGGCGCCACGAGTCCCGCGATCCAGACGGGGACGAGGAGGATGCTGACCATCACGAGCTGGAAGGGCAAGAAACCAATCCGGCCGCCCTCGGCGGAGCCGGCGATGTTGCGGGCCACGGTCAGCTGCGGCCAGCCGTGTGCCTGCTGCCAGATCACGTACGGAGCAGCCAGAATCAGTGCGGCCGCGACCCCTCCGGCCGCCCACCACGACCTCAGCACGGCCCGCGGCCCGACCGCGAGCAGCGTTGCGACCAGAACGGCGGCGACCAGCCCTACCTGCGGCTTCGCCTCGACTCCGATTCCGACTACCACCCCGGCCGCAAGGACTGAGGGCCCGCTGCGGCGGACGACCGCCCGGATCATCAGCCACAGCAGAGCGGTCGTGCTGAGGAGGTCGAAGGTCGTCGTGGTGATGAAATGGCCGACCGCGAGGGCGACGCCCGACGCCGCCGTGCATCCCGCCGCGATCAGCTGCGCCCGGCGCGGGCCGCCGACCTCGCGCGCGATCAGGGCGGCGAGCACCGTGGTCGTGGCGGCAACGAGCGCCGATGGCAGCCTGAGCACGAGCAGCGATCCAGGGGCGAGCTCGTGCATCGCCCAGGAGAGGAGCGGAACGAGCGGAGGCTGGTCCGGGTAGCCGAAGGCCGGATGCGACCCGGCGACGATGAAGTACATCTCGTCGCGGTGGTAGCCGTACCTGGTGCTCGTCACCACGAGCACGAGGAACTGCGCCGCGGCGATCGCTCCGACCCAGCCGGACAGCCGCACTGCAGGCCGGCCCGGGCTCATGCGCCCGATCGTACGGGAGATAGGCGCACGGGGCTAGAGATCGCGTCGGCTGAAGGCGGCGAGGGCGATACCTCCGACGGCCACGAGAAACGTGACCGACCAGAGCCGGATCCCCCAGCCGTGGACGTAGGCGCCGCCGAACGGGCCGAGCTGGAGGAGGAAGCCGGTCAGGCCGCTCGTGTGTTCGGTGATCATGCGCAGGCCGTCCTGGTAGAGCGCCTCGAACGGCAGCGCCCAGGAGGCGATGGTGGATGCGTGCTTGATCGCGTGCGAGTTGAGGGCATGCCCGATCGAGCCGAGCAGCCCGGCGACGAGGCCGCCGCCGAACAGCATGAAGATTGCAATCCCGTTCGCCGTCGAGGAGAGGGCGACCGATCCGAGCAGCGACAGCGCAATCACGATCACCACGCCTGCCGCGAGCTCGAGTCCGGGCCACACGAGTACGTCGGGCCACCAGTGCCCGGTCAGCCCGGTGATCACGAGCGCGGCGAAGTAGACGGCCAGGACGTAGGCCACGCACACGGCGGCGGCGCCGAGGAAGCGCGCGATCAGGAGCGTCGAACGTCCGACCGGGCGCACGACCAACGGTTGCAGGAGGCCGCGCTCAGCGTCGCCGGACACCGCCCCGAGGGTGAGGAACACGGCGAGGACGACTCCAAGGAAGAGGGTGGCGAACATCGCGAGCCCGGTCAGGAACGCGCCCGCGAAGGTGCGGGTGTCGACGCGGACGTCCGGCGGCGGCGTGATGTGCGCGAGGTCGCCGAACACGTAGTGGTTCGCGAGCCAGAACAGCGCCAGGAAGAGGACCGTGAGCACGATCACCACCGCGAACACCTTCCGGCGGACGGCCTCGCGGAAGCCGTAGCCGGCGATTACCAGGACGTTGCTCAATCGATCTCCCCGCCGACGGCTTCGAGGTAAACGTCTTCGAGGGTCGAGGCGAGCACGTTCACCCTGTAGACGCTCCGGCCCGCCGCGACCGCTTCGGCGACGAGACGCGGAACGTCCTCCCGCGTGACCCCGGCGATCAGCTGGACGCCGAGCTCGGTCTCGAGCTCGACGCCGCGCGGGTGCGACAGCTCCGCGGGCGTGCCCGACGCGACGAGCTCGCCGGCGCGCAGGATCGCCACTCGATCGCAGACGAGCTCGACCTCGGAGAGAAGGTGCGAGTTCAGGAGCACCGAGACGCCGCGCGCCCTCAGTTGCTCGAGCAGCTCGCGCACGACCCGGCGTCCGACCGGATCGAGGGCCGAGGTCGGCTCGTCGAGGAGGAGTAGTCGCGGCTCTCCCACGAGAGCCTGAGCGATCCCGAGACGCTGCTGCATCCCCTTCGACATCCCCTCGACCCGCCTTTCGGCCGCGTCGGCGAGCGCCACGAGCTCGAGCAGCCGGAGCCGCTCCTCGGCACCACCATCGGAGCCGGCAAGCCGCTGATGGAGATCGAGGACCTCCTGCGCCGTGTACCAGCCGGGGAACCGGAAGAGCTCGGCCAGGTATCCGAGCGCGGCCCGGGCCGGCCGGGAGCCGGCCCGATGCCCCGCGACCTCTGCAGCTCCGCGCGTCGGCCGCACCAACCCGACTGCGATCTTGACCAGGGTCGACTTGCCCGATCCGTTCGGGCCCAGCAGGCCGACGAGTTCGCCCTCGCCGACCTCGAGATCCACCCCTCGCAACGCCTCGACCGACCCGTACCGCTTCGACAGACCGGAGACCGTAAGCGCGCGCGGCATCGCTCGAGCCTAGCCGGGCAGTCTCGCTTGCGACCGCCGAGCGTCTGCCAGGGGTTCAGGCGCTGCCCGAATGGCTAGAGTGAACGCCTCCCGGGCGCATAGCTCAGCGGGAGAGCGCCCGCTTCACACGCGGGAGGTCCCTGGTTCAATCCCAGGTGCGCCCATCGAAAAACTACCTGGAAACATGGACGATCCGGGCAGCCAGAACGTGGCGGCCGGCTCGAGCGCTCGTTGCGGCAGCGGTGCTGCTGGCAGGCTGCGGCGGCGCTCACGGCTCCCGTGCGACCGTGACATCGACGGTCGCGTTCGCAGGCACAACCACGACACCAGCCACGGCGACAGCGCATCTGCCTCGGAGGACGATCTCAGTCGAGGAGTACGAGTTCGGGTTCTCGCTCTCGCGAAACACGATCTCCGCAGGCAAGGTCACGTTCCTGATGCGCAATACCGGTTCGCTGGTCCACAACTTCGCTCTGGTCGGCAAAGCCTCCGGCGCGTTCCTGTCACCAGGTCAGACCGCAACGATGACCGTCACCCTGAAGCCTGGCACCTACATCTACGTCTGCGGTGTCAAGGACCACGCAGCTGAGGGGATGCAGGGCACGCTCGTCGTGACGACCTAAGGGATCGCGGCCCCGTGTGCCGTGGCTGCCCGCGTGACCTTCCGGCGCGGCGCGCGAATCTCTATCGGGCAAGCGTTGGTCGGATCGGCGGCCGGATGGTGGGGATGCCGGTTCTGGCCCGAGTTCACATCCCGATCAGTGGACCGCCCGTGGTCGATGTAACGTATCCGGGGCTTCAAACACCGGGCGTGAACGGGTCTCGGAGTGCACCGCCCGGCTCCCTCGACGTGTGGCTCGACTCGAGGGCCTAGTTCTCGAACCAAGGAGATAGTGGCGTGACCGAGAAAGACGGGGTCTTGCGGGCGGGGGGTGTACGAAGGTGGGCCATTTCCGGGGTCGCCGCAGCGCTCGTTTTTCTTCTTGGATTTGGAACCGCGACCGGGACGAGGTTCAAGCACGCGGCGCTGCGATCAGCGAGCAAGCCGGTCGTGACGGTTACCGTGACTGCGGGCAAGCCGAGCGAGTTCTCGTTCACGCTCTCGAAGAAGTCGGCGTCGGCCGGCACGGTCGTCTTCAAGGTGACGAACAAGGGTAAGATCGCCCACACCTTCAAGATCTGCAGCTCGCCGTCGAAGACCGCGACCGCCAACCTCTGCACTGGGAAGGTGACGAAGCTGCTCGCGCCGGGCGCTGGCGCCACGCTGACCGTGACGCTCAAGCAAGGGACGTACGAGTATCTCTGCTCCGTTCCGGGGCACGCGGCCGCGGGGATGAAGGGCTCGATCCGCGTCGGCGGTGCGGCGGCCCCATCGCCTCCCAAGATCACGAGCCCGGCTACCACGACGACGGCCACGTCTACCGGGCCCTCGGTGGAGCCGCCGGCGACTGAGCCGCTGATCGGCGACCCGGTCGACGGAGCGGCCGTGTTCATGAGCGCAGGCTGCGGCTCGTGTCACGTGCTCGCCGCGGCCGGCGCGACTGGGAACGACGGCCCGGACCTCGACACTGTCGCACCCAACCAGACGACGATCGTGAACTTTGTGACGTTCGGCGGCGGCGGCGGATACATGCCGCGCTTCTCCGCCTCGCTGACGACTCAACAGATCTACGACGTGGCGTCCTATGTCTACCAATCGACCCACTCGAGCACGTGAAGCTGGCACTCTCGCTTCCCAGGCGTGCGAGCTCGAGGCGCGAAGCCGAGTGGTTCGGTCTCGACAAGTGGTCGAGAGTAAGCCGGTTTGCCCATTATTGACAGCTGGCCCGAACTACAGGCGGTGGACGGAGTCGTGGATGAGCATGAGCCGCATCGGCCAGAGCCTGGGTCGGGGCACGGGGAGCTCGTGCCGGGCCCAGAGGAACCCGGTCAACGTCACGGGGACGGTGGCGAGCCAGACGATCACCCCGGCCGCCAGGACCCAGGACGTAGATCCGAACGCCAGCGAAATGAGACCCGCGATGGCGACGCCGAGCCCGAGGTACCCCGCGCGAAGGGCCCACACGGCCATCCTCCAGTGTCCGTTGTGCCGTAGCTTCGAGCGTGCGTTGTGCTGTCGCTCCGGCGGCTCGTCCAATGCGACGAATATACGGGCGCCAGTGGACGCAAAGGCACCCTGAGGCGCCACGTGCAGGCCGCGTCCGTCCCGGACGGTACTCGCACCGATCAGGCGAGCGCGCGTTCGAGAGCCCCACGGTCGGCAGGCTCGCCATGCGTCGGCAGCACGAACTCCACGGGCTTGTCGAGCAGCGGCCTTAGCCCGGTCGCTACCTGCTCGACCGTGACGCCTTCCGGCAGCCAGCTCGCGGGAATCTCGAGCCCGTTGCCCAGATCGATCAGCGTATCGCCGGCGATCACTGCGCGAATCCGCTCGCTCCAGAGAACGAGGTCGAGCTGGCCTTCGCGGCCCGGATACGCCTCCATCCCGAACAGCCGGTCGCCAATCGCGTAGCGCGTCGCCGGGACGAGCTGGTCCTCGGGGCGATCAGGCGCCGGAGCCCACACGGGGAAGCCGAGGGATGCGGCGTCGCGCTCGTGCCACGCGGAGGTGAGTACCGTGACCACCTCGCGCGACCCGAAGAGTGCGCGGACGTCGTCTGGAACGGCGATCGGATCGATGAGGATCAGCCGCTCGCCGTCGTCGATTGCGTACGCCGACACCGGCCCTTCCCACTCGGGATGGCTCGCAGTCCAGTGGTACACGCCCTCGGGAAGCATCGTCGGATGCTAAGCATTACCACTCCCGCGCTCGCGACCGCTCCCTGACGACTCGTGGCGACCGATGTTCGATAACGACGGGCCTCGCGCCAGGGAGAAGGCCCGGATCCAGCGCGTCCTGCGGAGCATCGATGACCCGAACGAGGTCTTCATCTACCTCGAATTCGCGAGCGTCGCCAATGCAGAGGAGGCCAGAGAACGCCTCGTCTCGTCAGGTGTGCTCGATCGGTTCGACGATAAGCACGGGCCGAACGTGCTC
>DATIYE010000131.1:0-6072 GCA_035517795.1 Gaiellaceae bacterium
TCGGCTTCCTGCTCGCGGGCGCTGCCGAGGGTTCGGTCAGGTACGAGCCCCCGGCCGAGGATCCGTGATGCTGGAACCCGAGGTCGAGGCGAGGCCGTGGGAAGAGCAGCTCGCCCTCGACGACGAGAGCTACCGGAAGCAGCTCGGCTACCTGTTCGAGCGGTCGGCCTTCTACCGCGAGAAGCTCGAGGGCGCCGGAATCGGCTCTGCAGCCGAGGCCGGGGGACTGGATGCAATTGGGCGGCTGCCGCTGACCGAGAAGGGCGAGCTCAGGGCGACGGTCACCCCCGAGAACCCGATCGGGTCGCACCTCTGCGCGACGCGCGGCGAGATCGTGCGCATCTACTCGACGAGCGGCACTACGGGAACGCCGAGCTACGTCCCGCTCACTGCGGGCGATCTCGACAACTGGGTGACCGGATCGGCGCGAAGCTACGCCGCCTCTGGAGTCGAGGCCGGTCAGCGGATCGTCTCGACCTACAACGCGGGACCGTTCGTCGCCGGAGCAGCGCTCGCAGCGCTCGACCGGATCGGCCTCTGCCACATCCCCGTGGGGACCGGAAACACCGAACGGCTCGTCAAGGCGATCGAGCTGCTGCGGCCCGAGGCCGCCGTGCTGACGCCGTCGTACGCAGCCCATCTCGTGGAGTGGACGGCCGAGCGCGGAATCGACCTCCGGGGCTCGACCGTGGCGCGAGTCCTCGTCGCCGGCGAGCCCGGGGGCGGCGAGCCGGCCTTCCGCGCGAAGCTCGAGGAGGGTTGGGGCGCGCAGGTGACCGAGGCGATGGGGATCGGCGACATCGGCGTGTCGCTATGGGGGGAATGCGAGGAGCAGGACGGCATGCACCTCGGCGCTCGCGGATTCGTCCATCCGGAGCTGATCGATCCCGAGACCGGTGCTTCGCTCGAGCTGAGCGACGGCGCGAGCGGGGAGCTCGTGCTCACCCATCTCGCGCACCGTGCGGCTCCGCTGTTGCGCTTTCGCACGCGCGACCACGTCGAGCTGCGGACGAACCCGTGCCGGTGCGCCCGAACGGGCCCGCGCGTCCGCTGTCTCGGCCGGACCGACGACATGCTGATCGTCCGTGGCGTGAACGTCTTTCCCTCTGCAATCCGGGAGGTCGTCGGCGCCTTCGCGCCCCGCGTCAGCGGCAGCATTCTGGTCAAGCCGACCGCTCCCGGCGTGAAGCAGGACGCACCGCTCCCGGTCACGATCGAGCTGGCCGCGGGCGGCGAGGCGGATTCGTCGCTAGCCGAGTCGATCCGTGAGAGACTTCGCGCCGTGTTGGTTGTCCAGGCAAGTGTCGAGCTCGTCCCGTGGGGAACGCTCGCCCGGAGCGAGTACAAGTCGAAGCTGGTGCAGCACGGTGACGGTTCGTAAGCTTCAAGCCCAGGGCGTCCATCACATCACGTTGGTGGGGGCGAACCGGCAGACCTCGATCGACTTCTGGGAGGGGACACTCGGGATGCCCTTCGTCTTCGAGCAGCCGAACCTCGACAACGAGCTCGAGAGCCACCTCTATTTCGACCCGGGCGACGGGCGGCTGATCACCGTGTTCACGAACGAGGAGCGGGTGCCCGACCCGACGCGGACCGCGACCGACCCGGGGTGCGTCCACCACATCGCGCTCAACATCTCGCAGGCCGTCTTCTCCCAGGCCGTAGAAAGGCTCGAGGCGCGCGGAATCAAGCACAGCGGCGTCAAGGACCGCGGGTTCATGGATTCGATCTACTTCGAGGACCCGTTGGGCCTGACGATCGAGCTCTCGGCCTGGCGGTTCGAGCCGCCGTTCGGCTACAACCACGTCGACGTGCTGCTCGAGGCGCACAGGCTCCGCGTCGGACGCGGCGACTACGCGATCGCCGAGAGCCATCTCGCCGATGCGCTCGAGATCCTCGTGCGGCGGTCGCGCGGCTCTCTGTCCGAGGACCGGACGCCCAGGAATCCCTTCTAACCAGATCTGGAGGATGACGTGGCAGAGAACACCCTCAGCATCCTGAAGCCGAGCGTCAACAACCTCAGCGTACGGATCTTCGTCAGAGCGGCCGGCCTCGACTTCGAGGAGGTCGACGTGTGGGGCCACCAGGGCGACGACGACTTCCTGGCCAAGGACCCGTCGGCGCTCACGCCGCTGCTCGAGTGCGACGGCCTAACGCGCGGCGCGCTGTGGGAGAGCTGCGCGATCATGCAGTACCTCTGCAACAAGCACCACCTGGACAGCTTCTACCCGACCGATCCGGGCAAGCGGGCAATGGTCGACAGCGCGATGTGCTTCCACCTCGCGACGCTCTACCCGCTGGTCGCCCGCGCCACCTATCCGACGCTCTCGTTCGGACAGTACGCAGGCGAGGTCGGCACGGCCCCCGACGCCACCGACGAGATGAAGGTGCGGGCGGCGGCGGACGCCAAGGCCGCGATCGCGAAGCCGCTCGAGGTCTACAACGTCTTCTTCTTTCACGGGAAGCCGTTCATCGGCGGCGAGGAGCCCTCGATCGCCGATATCCGCCTCTCGTCGACTCTCGAGTTCCTGAAGGCGATCGACTACGACTTCCCGGCCTGGGCCACCGAGTTCATGGCGCGAATGGAGGAGACGCTCGGCGACGCCTACACGGAGCCGGCGGCCGACGTGCGCGGCTACGTCGACTACGTGAAGTCGCAGGCCGGGTGACGGGAAGCCTGGCGCGCCGCGAGCGATCCAGGCCGGACGACATAGGCCACGTCCGCGCGGCCGCGAGAAAGGTCATCCGGGTGGTTCCCGAGGCGGTGCAGGGGTTCTTCGCCGACCACTGCACCCAGCAGGCGGCCGGCATCGCCTACCGGGTGCTGTTCTCGGTCGTGCCGCTCGCGATCGTGCTGGTCTCGATCTTCGGACTCGTCCTCCAGGACGACG
Source organism: Gaiellaceae bacterium (assembly GCA_035517795.1). Lineage (GTDB taxonomy): Bacteria > Actinomycetota > Thermoleophilia > Gaiellales > Gaiellaceae > PALSA-600. Next base: position 2,892 of record DATIYE010000131.1, read on the forward strand.
AGGTGCGGCAGCGCGTCGTCGACAGCATCGTCGGCGCGCTCCCGGTGTCGGCGTCCGGGAGCAAGCAGGTCGAGGACGCGATCTCCGGGATCGCGACTCCGGCGAGCGCTGCCGGGCTCGTGAGCCTCGTCGTGTTCGCCTGGGCCGCCACGGGGATGATGAGCGCGATCCGCTTCGGCCTCGAGACGGCGATGCACGTCAGCCGTGGGCGGCCGATGGCGCGCGGGAAGCTCATCGACCTCGCGCTCGTCGTCGGCGCCGGAGCGCTCGTCCTCGTCGCGGCAGTCTGGACGGTCGTCGGCGGGGTGGTCGAGCGGACCTCGAGCCGGATCGGCGACGCGGTCGGCGTCGGCACCGGCTCGCTCGCGCACTGGCTCCTCCGAGCGGCCGCCTTCGCGATCCTGGTCGGCGTCGTGCTGCTGCTGTACCGGTTCGTTCCGGCGCGCGGTCTGCGTTTTCGCGACGGTCTCGCCGGTGCAATCGTCACCGCGGTGCTGCTGGAGCTGATCTCGCTCGCCTCCGGGGTCGTCTACAACCACGCCACGAACCTGAGCGTCGTGTATGGCTCGCTGACCGTCGGGCTCGTCTTCCTCTACTCGGTCTATCTCTACTCCTCGGCGCTCCTGCTCGGGGCCGAGGTCGCCGCCGCCTGGGCCCGGCCCGAAGACGGGGTTCCCGGCCCGCCCGTGCTGACCCAGGTGAAGAGGGCCGTGCTCGGGCTGTTCGTGAGCCAGAAGGAGCCTCCCGATCGTGGGCAAGGCCCAGCAGCTGGCTGAGGCCGTCCAGGCCCGCGCGAAGCTGGTCGCCGACCGGGCGCAGGAGGAACGGCGCCGCCACGAAACCGTCGACGCCTGTTTCGAGATCGCCGATCGCGACGGGGAGGTCGGCGGGGCGATCCTCGCCGGTGCGCTCGCCTACCGCCTCTTCATCTGGTTGCTGCCCTTCTCTCTGGTGGTGGTGGGGGTCCTGGGGGCCGTGTCCAGCGCGGCCACGGAATCGCCGAAGGCGATCGGCAAGTCACTCGGGCTGGCGGGTCTCGTGTCGAACTCGGTGGCGAGCGCCTCGAAGAGCACCGCGCACTGGTATGCGATCCTCGTCGGTGTACCGATCCTCGTCTACGAGACGAGGAACCTCCTTCGCGCACTGATCGCCTCTCACCGCCTCGTGTGGGGCGAGGTCCGCGCGTCTGCGCCGAAGCCCACCGTGCTCGCGACCCTGAAGCTGCTCGGGGCCATGCTTGCACTGTTCGCGATCACGGGCCTCGCGGGCTGGGTGCGCGCCAGATCCGGTGGATTCGGCTTGCTGGCAACGATCGGCGTCGCGCTCGGCTACACGGTTCTCTGGCTGCTCGTGCTCCAGATGCTGCCGCATCGCGGGGCACGCTGGACGGCTCTCGTTCCCGGTGCCGTTGCCTTCGCCGTATCCCTCGAGGTGCTGCAGATCCTGGCCGCGTACTTGATCGGGCCGTACGCGCTCGAGAAGGAGGGGACGTACGGTGCCCTGGGGGTCGCTGCCGTGCTCCTGCTCGCGCTGTATGTGATCGGGCGGGTCGCGGTCGGCGCGGCCGCGGTGAACGCGACGCTTGTCGATCGCCGAACCCGCGGTGGGTGAGAGCGGTGCGCGTCTTCCTGACCGGGGGCGGGCTCGGGTTCGTCGGGGGTCATCTGGTCGGCGCGCTCGAGGGCGCCGGCCACGAGGTTCGCCGGGACTTCGTGGACGTCCGCGACGCCGGATCGCTCTCGAGGGCGTTGGACGGGTGCGATGCCGTCGTCCATGTGGCGGCGCTCTACAGCTACACGGCACCCGCTGCCGAGCTGGAGGCCGTGAACGTCGAGGGGACGCGCAACGTGATCGCTGCCTGCCGGGCCGCCCGCGTCACCCGGCTCGTGCACACGAGCACCGCCGGAACGTGCGGCCCCGTCCCGGGTCGCCTCGCCACCGAGAACGACGGCCCTCCGCCCTGGGAGCTCGAGGTGCCGTACAAGCGGACCAAGCTCGAGGCCGAGCGGCTCGTGCTCGCGGCTGCCGCCGAGGGGCTCGACGCCATCTGCGTCAACCCGACCACACCGATCGGCGAGGGAGACACGGCGCCGACTCCGACCGGCCGGATGGTCCGCGGCGTCGCGTCGGGCCGCTACCGGGCCACGCTGCGCTCGGGCGGGCTCAACCTCGTGGACGTCCGCGACGTGGCGCGGGGCCATCTTCTGGCGCTCGAGCGCGGCCGCCGTGGAGAGCGCTACCTGCTCGGCGGCGTCAACCTCACGCTCGCGGAGGTGTTCGCGCTGATTGCACGCGCCGCCGGCCGCAGACCCCCGCGTCTCGGACTCCCGTACGCCGCCGCACGAGCCATGGCTGCTGCCGGTCTCGCGAACCGTCAAGAGGTGGTCCTCGCCCGCCTGCCCGCCTGGTTCGACTCGCAGAAGGCGAAGCAGGAGCTCGGGTACGAGCCTGGCCCGATCGAGCCGGCGATCGAGCGCGCAATCAGCGGCTAATCGGCTGCACTGGCCTCCCGCTCGGCCTGCTGCTCTGCTTCCTTCGCCGCCTTCTTCTCCTCTTTCCGGCGTTTGCGCTCGGCCTTCTGCTCGGCCACCTGCTCCTTCGCACCGGTGTAGGACGTCTGCACGAGGAGCTTGCCGCCGGTCCAGCCGAACACCGACACCGTGAGGACGATCGCGAAGGCGACGTTCCAGGCGGTCGTGATCAGCTGCTGTGCGGTCGAGTAGGCGATGGCGGTGTTGTTGGGCACCTTGCAGCAAACGTTCAGGGCGAGGGCGTTCGTCGCCTGGGTGATCCCGACCGCTCCGGGGGTGAACGACGCCACGTTGGCGAGCGACCCCGAGCCGACCACCCAGGTGATCGACTCGAACGTGACCGGAATCGCGAAGGCGGCAAGGAAGATCCCGATCACGATGTACTTGCAGACGTAGGAGAGGAACGAGGGGAAGAACACGCGCGTGAAGTAGCGCTTCGGCGTGGAGAGGATCACACCGCCCTGCTTCGCCTGCGCCCAGAGCTTCTTCACCTGGCGCCAGAAGAGGCGCACGAGGATCGCGATCCCGAAGCCGCCGCCCACGACGATCGCGACGGTGAATCCGGGATGCGCGGAGATGTTGCCGAGGTTTAGGTCGAAGCTGTTCGGGACGGAGAGGAAGAGGTAGAGGTAGACGAAGGTGCCCGCGAC
>DATIYE010000132.1:0-21371 GCA_035517795.1 Gaiellaceae bacterium
TCACGGTCACGGTGGTCAGGCTCGTCGGTTCGGTGAAGGTGCCGGAAAACGACCAGTTGTTCGCGCTCGAGAACGCGCCGGTGGCGACCTGGTTGGTCAACGCCGCATCGTCGAAGATCGCGATGTCGGAGTTCGTCCGAGAGGCATCCTGCGAGTCCGCCGTGACCGTGTAGGAGACGACGCCGTTGCAGTCCATGCTCGCGGTGAGGTTCGGCGTCCAGGCAAGCGCCGCCGGCGCCGCAACGAGCGCGACCAGCACGACCAGTGCCGCAGTGATGCCCTTCAACGTTCCCCCAGCCGTCTGAGACGTGAGCTCGCGAACGGATCTCGCAGGCGGCGATCCTACAAGCGATTCGGCACGAAAAAAGGGCGGAGCTTTCCAGAATTAACCGCAAAAACGTACGATTTCGGGGCTGATTTTCCGTGAAACGGCTATTGCTTCCCAGGAAGGTATCGGCCGGGAGAACAAGTCTGCCGGAAAGCTTTCGAAGACGCTATGCTCGGACCGATGGCTGACCACGTCGAAGCCGCACTCGAGCGCTGGCGAACGGAGATGCCGCACCTCGACGCCTCCTCCCTGGCGGTGGTGGAGCGCATCGCTCGGCTCTCGACGCTCCTCGAGCGGCAGCTCGAGCCGGTGCTCGCGCCTCACTCGCTGACGGCGGGAGAGCTCGAGGTGCTCGCGGCTCTCCGCCGGGAGGGGGCTCCGTTTCGGATGACGCCGACGAGGCTCACGGCCACCGTCCTGATGACGAGCGGCGGGATGACCAAGCGCCTGGCAACGCTCGAGGGTGCCGGGCTCGTCACGCGCGTCCCCGATCCGACTGATCGCCGCTCGAGGTCGGTCGAGCTCACCGACGCCGGCCGGGATCTCGTCGAGCGTGTGCTGGCCTCGCGGTTGAGGCACGAGAAACGCCTGCTCTCGGGTCTCCGGAAGCGGCAGAGGCGGGACCTCGCCGAGGCTCTTCGCGATCTGTGCGTCGCGCTCGGCGACGAGCCGGTCCCGGGCGCTCCTCGGAAGGAGCGTCAGGAAGACGACGGCGATCTTCGCCAGTCGATCTAGTCGTCGGTGCTTTCCTCGACGGCCCGGTGTCGGATCTCGTCCACCACTGCCGGGTCGGCGAGCGTCGTCGTGTCTCCGAGTGGGCGGTTCTCGGCCACGTCCCGGAGCAGGCGGCGCATGATCTTGCCGCTTCGCGTCTTCGGCAGCTCCGGGGTGAAGACGATGTTCGCCGGCTTGGCGATCGGGCCGATCTTCTCCGCCACGTGGGTGCGGAGCTCCTCGAGCTTCTCGACCGATCCCTCTCCGCCGCCCTTGAGCGTGACGAAGGCGACGATGGCTTGACCGGTCATCGCGTCGTTCCGGGCAGCGACCGCCGCCTCGGCGACCTCCTGGTGGTCGACGAGAGCGGATTCGACCTCGATGGTTGAGATCCTGTGCCCCGAGACGTTCATCACGTCGTCCACCCGTCCGAGCAGCCAGAAGTCGCCCTCGCCGTCGATCCGCGCCCCGTCCCCGGCGAAGTAGACGTCCCCGTACTTCGACCAGTACGTCTCGCGGTAGCGGGCGTCGTCGCCGTAGATCCCGCGCAGCATCGCCGGCCACGGCCGCTGCAGCACGAGGTACCCGCCGCCGCCGGGCCCGACCTCCTCACCGGCCTCGTTGTAGACCGACGCCTCGATTCCCGGGAACGGGCGTGTCGCCGAGCCGGGCTTCGTGGTCGTCACGCCCGGGAGCGGTGTGATCAGGATCATCCCGGTCTCGGTCTGCCACCAGGTGTCGACGATCGGGCACCGGCCGCCGCCGATGTGCTCGTGGTACCAGATCCAGGCCTCGGGGTTGATCGGCTCGCCGACCGATCCGAGTAGCCGCAGGCTCGAGAGATCGTGCTTCTGCGCGTGCTCGGGGCCCCACTTCATGTGGGTGCGGATCGCCGTTGGCGCGGTGTAGAGGATGTCGACCCGATAGCGCTCGACGATCTCCCACCAGCGGTCACGGTCGGGGAAGTCGGGCGTTCCCTCGTACATGACTCCGGTCGTGCCGTTGCAGAGCGGGCCGTACACGATGTAGGTATGGCCGGTCACCCAGCCGACGTCGGCCGCGCACCAGTAGACCGAGTCGGGTTTGACGTCGAAGACGTAGTAGTGCGTCGTCGAGGCGCCGACCAGATATCCGGCGGTCGTGTGAGCGATCCCCTTCGGCTTCGCGGTCGTGCCGGACGTGTAGAGGAGATAGAGCAGATCCTCGGCGTCCATCGGCTCGCACGGGCAGTCGCTCTCGTCGACGGCGAGCTCGTGCCACCAGTGGTCGCGCCCCGCGGTCATCGGGACGTCGCCGCCGGTGCGCCGCAGGACGATGCAGCTGCGCACCGAGGGCGAGGCCGCCATCGCCTCGTCGGCCGTCGCCTTGAGCGGTACCGTCGCGCCGCGCCGCCAGGCTTCGTCCTGCGTGATCAGCACCTCGCAGCCCATGTCCTCGAGCCGCCCGGAGAGCGAGTCGGCCGAGAAGCCGCCGAAGACGACAGTGTGAGGGGCGCCGATGCGTGCGCACGCGAGCATCGCGACGGGCGTCTCCGGGACCATGCCCATGTAGATCCCGACCGGAGTACCCTTGCCGACCCCGAGCGAGCGCAGGGCGTTCGCGAGCTTCGTCGTCTCGCGCTGAAGCTCCGCGAAGGTCACCTGGCGCCGTTCGCCGGCGGGCTCGCCCTCCCAGTAATAGGCGACGCGCCCGCCGTTGCCGGCCTCGACATGACGGTCGACGCAGTTGTAGGTCACGTTCAGCTTGCCGCCGACGAACCACTTCGCGTACGGAACCTCCCATTCGCAGACCGTCTCGAACGGTTCGAACCACGTGACTCGCGCCCGCGCCTCCTCGGCCCAGAACTCGAGTGGGTCACGGTCGTAGATGTCCGGCTTCGCATTTGCCTGGGCGGCGAACTCCGGCAACGGCGCATAGCGCCGCTCCTCGAGCAGCATCGTCTCGATCGCGCTCCGGGTGGGGTCGGCCATGGCCGCGCTGACGATAGCTAGGGACCGGGGGCGCCTGCCACCAGGTCGACGAACCTGAGGCGGAGGCGCTCGAGCTGCGACCCGTCCGGGTGGAACCGGGCCCTGGCCCGCTCGAGCTTCGACGGATCGTCGGCGTAGTACAGCTGCGCCCAGACCGATCCCGGACGTGCGAGCCTGGTGGCGGTGACGACTCCGACGGGCGGCACGAACACGCTCACAAGACCGAGCGTCAGCTTTCCCTTGAGGCAGGTCACTACCGAGAGCGCGATGCTGACAGCGATCACCCCGAAGCCGATCGCGCGCGGGACGACTGTGTGGTCGTGGATCCCGAACGGCGAGATGCCGACGAGCAGCATCGCGCCGAGCAGCAGCCACATCACGCACGCGTCGATCGACTGCCGCCCCTCTTCGGTCCAGTAGACGTCACGAAGGTGGAACGTGAGCGCGAACTCGTCGAGGATGAACGCGCCGCCGATCCCGAACACCACCGCCAGCACCTCGCGGCCTTCGTCGCCCGGGTCGAGCGCGATCTCGAGCATCCCGGCCGCCAGCACGAGCACGACGCCGACGACCATGTGATGGAGGTGGACGCCGCCGATCCTCCCGCTCCGCCAGCCGTAACGCCGGGCGAGCCGCGTGTAAAGGCGCGCAAGCACGAAGGTGGCGAGGGACGCGCCCAGCATGAGCAGAAGCGCGTCGCGGCCGGCGAGGCTGTAGCGGTGCACCTCGACCGGGTCGGCCAGCGTGTGTCCGAGGTGGCGGAGCCTCACGCACCGAATCGTAAGAGGTGCGGCGGCGAGGTACGTTGAGCGTCCGTTACGCAACTGGCCTCGCCGCTACCCTCAGCGGATGGGCGTCCGCGAACGCATGCCGCCCGCGGAGCCGCTCTCGGCGCGGTCCGCCGGATTGCTGGCCGGGCTCGCAGTCGCGCTCGCTGCGCTGACGGCGCTGGTCGCGTCCGGGGCGCTCACACGAGTCGACCAGTTCGGGATCGACCACTTCATGCCGTGGTTCGTCCCCGGGAACCCCGGGAGGGTCGAGTCCACCATCAACTCGTTCTGGCGGCCGTTCAGGCTGCACACCGCGAACGGGGCCAAGCTGCTCGACCTGTGGACCTATCCCTGCTCAGTGGTCGTCTCCGGCGTGATCATGGTGGTTGCGTTCGTGCTCCTTCGCCGCCGGCTGGGGGCGGCGGCGGCGCTCGCCCCTGCGGCCGTCTGGGTCGTCGGGAACGCGATCGAGGTGCTCGGCAAGGACGTGATCACACGGCCGACGCTCTACGGCGTCGCGAACGGCGCGCGGGTGGCGGTAATCCCCTACTTCCACTCGTTTCCGAGCGGTCACATGATGCGCGGCGTGATCGTCGCCTACACCGTCTTCCTGCTCTGGAGCCGCGCGAAGTGGTGGGCGACCGTCTGGGTGGTGCTCGTCGCGCCGGCGCTCGTGGTCACGGCAGCCCATACCCCCAGCGACGTCGTCGGAGGGGCTCTCCTCGGCGTGATCCTCCTCATACCGACGCATGCGGTCGTCCGAGGCGCCCGGATGGAGCACGTGACGGGGTGAGTGCAGAGGCCGAAGCCGGCGCCGTCCTCGAGTTGCTCGCCCGGATCGACGCGGGGGAGCTCGGAGACCCGCCGACGATGGTCGCCTATCTCGCCGGACGGCGCGTGGAGCTCGCGCCTGGCCAGCTGCACGTAGCCGGCCGCCGGGCCGTGCTGCTGCTCGCAGCCGGGGGCGATCCCCGCCGCGAGCTCGACGTCGACGACCGCGCTGTCAAGGCGCTCGCCGTCGACCTCCACGACGAGCAGCGTCGCGCCGCGCTCGTCGCCGGACTCGACGCGCTCGCGCTGCTCGCGCGCGATCTCCCCCGCGTGAGGGAAGCAGTTCTCTTCCTGGCTGCCGACATAGATCTGGCCTGGCGGCTATACGCACTCGGGTTGCTGGCCGAGTACCTGGGAGAGCAGGACTCGATCGAGTGACACCGTTTGAGGGAATTATCTCGACCGCTGCGCCTGCGGGGCCGATGGCAGCCGCATGCCTCGCTTCGCGCTCCTCGTGTCCACCCTCGCGGCGATGGTTCTCGTCTCGACGGCCGGTGCGTCGCAGGTCATTTCCACGAGCAGCGTCAGCGCCCTCACCCTTCAGGTCAATGCGAAGGGCGAGGCCCTGCTCAGCTACAGGTCCGCCGGCAGGCGCGTCCACGTGCTGGCCTGGGGCGCCGAGAACGCGGTCTCGACGAAGCCGGGCCTGAAGCAGGTCGCTTTCAAGCTCGACTACTCCGGCGGTTACCAGAAGTACTTCCTCCACAACGCAGCCGCCCAGGCCCTCGTCCGCAAGTACCGGAAGATCCGCGGCACGCCGGGCTACCTGACGAGCCCGGTCGTCAAGCAGCTGAGCGCCGTCCAGCTCGCAGCCGACAACTACTGGAAGAACGGCTTCGACGGGAGTTGCGGCCACTATGACGGTCCGAAGCTCGCCTGGGCGGTCGCCGAGTGCAAGGCGCCCGACGGCAGCTACTGGGCCGTGCAGGAGTGGCAGCGGAAGCTGCCCGACTACGGCTTGCCGGGCAGGGGCATCGACGCTGCGTACGAGGTGCACCTGTCCCACTGGACGGGTGCACTGCCGGTGCTGACGGTCTACACGGACTGGTCATGGCACCGGTGGAACCACCTGTTCGGAACATTCACCTACGACGGCAAGCCGGTGTTCGGCCTCGCCTCGACGTCGGTGGGCCAGCCGCTGGACAGCTTCGGCCGCAACGTTTACCTCGACACCTTCAACTCGGCCTACGGCGCCGGCTGGAAGCGCGAGAACAGCTTCCTCACGCACAAGGACGACGGGGTGTTCTGCTACAGCGTGAACCCCCACGGCGACCACCCGGCGGGCACCGGCAAGGACTACCGCGCGACGATCATGGGCCCGGGCGTCACTCCCGACGTGATGTGGACCGGCCCGGCGCCCGGGGCGTACGACAAGACCACGGACGCCCAGCGGAACATCGCCATCGCCGGACTGCACGACAGCCTCTGTCGCCCGAACTGATAGCCACGATCCAGGATCGCTTGTAATGCAAGTTGCAAGCCTTGTGACTTGCAACACTTGCGGGTGTCGCCGTCGTGGTAAAGGTTCGCCGTGGGCGGGGAGGAGCAACGGGGGTTGTTTCGGCGCTGGGCAGCCGGCGTTTCGATCGTCGTTGCCGAGGTCGGAGGGCGACGCGCCGGGCTGACGGTGTCGTCGCTCGAGTCCATCTCGCTCGAGCCGCAGTTGATCTCGATCTCGGTCGCGCGCGAGGCCTCGCTGTTCGAGGTGCTCGACGAAGCGGGGGAGTGGTGCGTCTCGATTCTCGGGCGAGGGCAGAGCCACCTCGCGCAGCACTTCGCGCGCAGCGTGCCGCCGCTCTACCTGTGGGACGGGATCCCGGTGCGCGACGACGACCCGCGGCTCATCGACGCCGCGGTCGGCTGGATCGTCGCCGACACGGTCGACCGTCTGGTCGCCGGAGACCACGTGATCTTCGTCGGTGCCGTGCGGGCCCTCGAGAACGGGCCCGGCCAGGGAGCCCTAGTGTACCTCGACCGCCGCTACTACGACCTGTGACATCGGCGGTCGTCTTCGACCTCGACGGCGTGCTCGTCGACTCCGAGCAGGTATGGGACGGCGTCCGTGAGGAGCTGGCTCATGAGCGGGGAGGGCGCTGGCACTCCGGGGCCCAGAGAGACATGATGGGCATGAGCTCGCCGGAGTGGTCGCGCTACATGCACGAGCGCATCGGACTCACGGAGGCTCCCGAGGAGATCAACCGGATCGTGGTCGAGCGGATGCTCGAGCGCTACGCCGACGGGCCGCCGTGGATCGAAGGCGCGCTCGCTGCCGTCCACAGGTTGGCCGCGGGCTTTCCGCTCGGGCTCGCGTCGTCGTCGAACCGTGAGCTGATCGAGACCGTGCTGGAGGCCGGCGGGATCGCTGGGCTCTTCCGCGCCACGGTCTCGTCGGAAGAGGTCGCGCTCGGGAAGCCGGCGCCCGACGTGTACCTCGAGGCTGCGCGGCGGCTCGGACTCGACCCGGCCGCGTGCGTCGCGATCGAGGACTCGCATAACGGCATTCGCTCCGCGAAGGGAGCCGGGATGGCCTGCATCGCCATTCCCAACGCGCACTTCCCGCCCGGGGAGGCGGCGGCCGAGGCCGATCTCCGGCTGAGCTCGATCACCGAGCTGTCGGTCGCTGCCGTTACTCTGGGGCGGTGAAGGTCGAAGCGATCACCATCGGCCCGTCGGAGGCGCTCGGGCGTGTCGAGTCGGTCACGGCCGTCGCGGGTCAGGGTCTCGAAGGCGACCGCCACTTCCTGGCGGAGGGGCAGCGAGCGGGCGGTGCGATCACGCTGATCGAGGCCGAGGCGCTCGAGGACGTCGGGCTCACCGGCCCGCAGTCGCGCCGGCAGGTGGTCGTCCGTGGCGTACGGCTGAACGACCTCGTCGGCAAGCGCTTCAGGGTGGGGGAGGTCGACTGTCTCGGCGTCGAGCTGTGCGAGCCGTGCCTCCACCTCGAGTCGCTCACACGGCCGGGGATCATCGAGGACCTCCTGCACCGCGGCGGCCTGAATGCCGACATCCTCAGCTCGGGAACGATCTCGGTCGGCGACCCGGTCGTCGTCGACTGACGACTACCTCCTCGGCACGGAGAACCGGAAGCTCGCCGAGGCCGGCGGGGCGCCTGTCGCCGCCACCGAAACGATTCCGGTCACCGTGGCTGGAGCGCCTTCCTGTGGAAGCGTGAACGCGCACGTCGCTGACCCGGCCTGTACGGCGGAGATCGTCTGGATGACCGCGCCGCGCACGTCGATCCGGCAGGAGGGGATCGCGCCGACCACGATCGGTTCGCCGTCGGCCCAGTTCGTCTTCACCGTCACCGTGATTCGGCTTCCCGGTCGGCGGGGCCGGGAGACCCTCAGGTTGGCGAGGACGATCGAGTCGACGGCCGCGCGGCCGGACGCGCTCTCGACTGCCGCCTTCGCGTTCAACACGCCCCACCCGAGCGTCGGGTTCCAGGCGGCAGCGGCCGGCCGGGTGGCTGTGCCCGTGAGGATGCCCGCCACCTGAACGCTCGTGAGCGACGGCTCGAGCGACCAGACGAGGGCTGCTGTCCCGGAGACCTCGGGTACCGCGAAGCTCGTCCCGCTCGCATAGGCGTAACGGGCGCCGCCCGCATGGGTCATCGTCACCGCGCAGGATCCCGCCTCGTCGAAGTCGGTGGCGATCGCCGGGATCGCGCCGATGATCCCCAATGCGCAGCTGGAATCGAACGTTCCGGGCGCGACGAGCGAGAGTTGCGGTCCCGTGTCAGAAAAGGACGCGCGCGCTCCCTTGGCGTCGGAGGCGCCGACGGCGAGCCCCGATGTCGGCGCTCCTCCCGGCAGCTGGACCGCGGAGGCCGGGAAGTCGATCGAGCCGGCGCCGTCGTTCCCGCTGGCAGCGACCACCAGCACACCGGCGGCCACGGCGTACTTGAGAGCGTCGATCACGTCCTGCGCCGGGGAGTCGAGCACCACGCTGAGGTTGATCACGCGCACATGCGCGTCGGTGAGCGTCCTGATCCCCTCGGCCACCTGGACGTCGGTCAGCGGCGCGGCCTTGTACACGGCGAGACGGCAGGCGCCGCAGAAACCCGCGAGACCGAACCCGTCGTCGTTCCGCGCGGCGATCATCGACGACACGAATGTCCCGTGGCCGATCGTGTCCGCGGCGGATCGGTTGACCGTGGGATCCCAGAAGGTCTCGGCCACCTCGCCCTTGAGATCCGGGACCGGGGAGAGCCCGCTGTCGACGACGCCGACGAGGATGCTCGGATCGCCTCGGGCGATACTCAAGGCCTGGTCCGCACCGACCGCGTGGAACTGCCACTCCCACGGCACGCCGGTGGCGGGATCGATCTCGTAGGTCAGCGGGTCGTTGCGAACGTGAGCCGGGATGCCTATCGCGAGCGGCTCGACGTACCGGATTCGCGGGTCGCTCCTTCCCGCGAGCGCCGCCAGCAGGCCGGGGGCGCCCGACACCTCGATGAGACGGAGTGCCGGCAGCCACTCGACGGATCGCAGCCCGAGCGCTGCTGCGAGCCCGCGGCCGCCGACACCGCTGCGGACCCCGATGACGGCTTTGCCGCTCGAGTAGGCCGACGGGAGCTCGGACGACGGCGGTACACGGCCCCACGTCATGCCCGAGGCGAGCGGGGTCGGCGGCATGACCGACGGCAGCGCGACGAGCGCCGAGTGGCCGAGCGGGCCGGCCAGCGCAGGAGGTACCCATGCCAGCAGCGCCGCCCCGGCTCCCGCGGCGATCACGGACCGGAGCGGCACGCCCTCAGGAGAGGACGGTTGCGCACGTGATCTTCTCGATGCGCTTGGCCCGGGCCACCACGTTTGCCTCGATCAGCTGCGCGGCGATCGTGACCGCGACCTCCTCGGGCGTCCGGGCTCCGATCTGGATGCCGACCGGGGCGTGCAGCTGTGCCAGGTCGGCGTCGCCGATCCCGATCTCCCGCAGTCGTGCGTTGCGGACCGAGCGTGTCTTCTCGCTGCCGATCGCGCCGACGAAACCGGCGTTCGAGGCGAGGGCGAGCTTGAGGGCCGGCACGTCGAACTTGAGGTCGTGGGTCATCATGCAGATCGCGGTCCGTGGGTCGATCGAAGCGTGCTCGAGGAACTGGTCGGGCCACTCGTCGCACAGCTCGTCGGCGTCGGGGAACCGCTCCCTCGTCAGGAACACCGTGCGCGGGTCGCAGACGGTGACGCGGTAGCCGAGCTGCTTGGCGATCGGCACGAGCGCGGCGACGTGATCGCTGGCGCCGAACAGGTACATGTCCGGCCGCGGTGCGTACGACTCGACGAAGACCTTCTCGCCCACGTCGGGCTCGACGATGGCGCTCTCGCCGATCTCGAGCAGCGAGCGGGCCGCCGTAGCGAGCGCGCCGCTCGAGCCGTTCGTCTCGCCCGAGATGATCGACTGCTCTCCAAAACGCTCCTCGTCGAGCCGGAGGGTCACCGCGATCGGGCGGTCGGCGCGCACGGCCTCCGCGATCGGAGGCACGAGTTCCGGGTCGAGCCGGTACACGGCGACGACGATCTTCCCTCCGCAGTTGAGCCCGACGTCGAAGCCGTCGCCGTCGTTGAGTCCGTAGTGGACGAGCCTCCCGCGTGAGCCCTCGAGCACCTCGTTCGCCTCGCGGATCACCGCCGGCTCGACGCAGCCGCCGGTGACGCCGCCGGCGACCTCGTGCTTCGAGGAGACGGCCAGCGTCGCTCCCGGGTCGCGGGGCGCAGCGCCGATCCGCTCGACGACCGAGCCCAGGGCGACTGCCGAGCCCTCGCGCGTCCACCGCTCCAAGATCTCGATGATGTCCTTCATCGGAGTCTGTTGTTACAAAAGGATTGCTCTATGAGATTAGCTGCGCCTCGAGAGAGAAGTTCCTCCTCTCAGCGCCGTCGGATCGGGCTGCAACCGAATCCCGCCCAGGCAGGTCTAACTCGCCGTGAACGACCAGTCCGCGACGCTCCGCCTCGCCGTCTTCCCGCGCCCGGGGCTCCTCGTCGACGCGCTGCTCGCGTTCGGCGGCGCAGCGTTCGTCGGACTTGCCGCCCAGATCTCGCACAAGCTCGGCTTCACGCCCGTGCCGATCACCGGCCAGACCTTCGCAGTTCTGCTGGTGGGCGCCGCCTATGGCCCGGCGCTCGGGGTGACGAGCATGCTGATCTACCTGGTGCTCGGGGTGGTGGGCGTGCCGTGGTATGCGGAGCAGAGGCACGGCTGGGACGTGTTCAGCGGCGCGAGCGGCGGCTACATAGTGGGGTTCGTCCTCGCCGCGGCCGTTACCGGCTGGCTGTCGGAGCGAGGCTGGGACAAGCGCTTCTCGTCGTCGATCGCGTCGATGCTGACCGGGAGCGTCGTCATCTACTTCTGCGGTGCCGTCTGGCTGCACCACGAGCTCGGAGTGAGCTGGGCGACGACGCTCGTCGACGGTGTCTACCCGTTCGTCCCCGGCGACCTCGTGAAGCTGTATCTGGCGGCGGCGGCGCTACCCGCCGCCTGGAAGCTCGTCCGCCGCGTGCGCTCCTAGGCCGGGCGGGCGCAGCACGGCGAACTGGTCGGTGATCTCGAGCGCCCGCCTCGCGAAGCCGTAGAGCGCAGCCGGGCGGCCGCCGGCGGGGCCGGGACCGCGCAGGGTTCCGATGGGCACGAGCAGGTGCCGGCGGACGAGCACCCGCTGGAGGTTGGTTGCCGAGACGTCGTGTCCGAGCGCGGCCTGGTAGAGCCCGCGTAGCTCCGAGATCGTGAACGATGCCGGAGCGAGAGCGAAGCCGATGTTCGTGTACGAGAGCTTCGCGCGCAGGCGCTCGCGGCCGGCGAGCACGATCGGCGCATGGTCGAATGCGAGCGTCGGCAGGTCGTCGACGGGGTGCCAGCTCGTGTCGACCGGAAGCACCGGATCCTGGTCGGTGGGGACGAGACCGAGGTAGGCGGTGGCGAGCTCCCAGCGCAGAGGGTTGCGACTCGGATCGCTTCGCGTTTCGAGCTGCTCCAGGTGCGCGAGCTCACGGACGTCGACCTTGGCGGCGAGATGGCGCCGGATCGATTCCTCGAGCGTCTCCTCCTGGGCCAGCTCCCCGCCCGGGAGGGACCAGGCGCTTCGATAGGGCTCGAGCGCCCGCTGCCACAGCAGCACCTGCACACGACCCTCGCGCACCTGGAGGACGACCGCGACCACGGTCTGGGCCGGGCTCTTTGTTTTCGCTTTCGGGTCGGAAACCATGGTAGACTCTCCTCCAGGTTATCGACTGAGGGGATAAAACCTGTGAGGACGTCCTTCATGGGCGAGCGTAGACCGTTCGGAGCGATCGTGGTCGGCGGCGGAGTTGCGGGCCTCACCGCTGCGTTGACCGCCTCGGCGGAGACGGAGGTGCTGCTCCTGGCCAAGGCTCCCGTCGCTACCTCGAACAGCTGGAACGCGCAGGGCGGCGTCGCCGCGGCGGTGGGGGAGGGCGACTCACCGGGGCTCCACGCCGGCGACACGCTTCGGGCAGGCCGCGGCCTCTGCCGCGAGAGCGCGGTTACCGCGCTCGTCGAGGAGGCGCCGGCGAGGATCGCCGACCTGGTCGAGCTCGGTGTCGCGTTCGACGAGGACTTGGGTCGCGAGGGCGGTCATTCCGTGCGCCGGGTTGTGCACGCCGACGGCGCGGAGACGGGGAAGGCGATCACCGCGGTGCTCGCCGGACGGGTCCGGGAGCACCCGCGGATCACGCTCGCCGACGGCGTCCGCGTGTTGAGGCTCTGGGAGGACCAGGGTCGCTGTCACGGAGTCCTCACCGACCACGGGCCGGCAGCGGCGCCCGCCACCGTGCTCGCGACCGGGGGCTACGCGGCACTCTGGGAGCGCACGACGAACCCGCGCGGTGCACTCGGCGATGGCCTGGTGCTCGCCTACCGGGCAGGCGCGGCTCTTGCCGACCTCGAATTCGTCCAGTTCCATCCGACCGCGCTCGTCGACGACGGCTTCCTGCTGTCCGAGGCGCTCCGGGGCGAGGGCGCCGTACTCGTCGATGCCGGCGGCCGGCGCTTCACCGACGAGCTTGCTCCGCGCGACGTGGTGGCACGCGCGATCGCCGAGCGTGGACAGGCGCGCCTCGATCTGCGCGGGATCGAGCGGGGTCGCTTCCCCGGACTGATGGCCACGCTCGCGCGGGCAGGCTACGACCCGGCCGCAGAGCCGATCCCCGTCTCTCCTGCCGCCCACTACACGGTCGGCGGGGTCGTCACCGATCTCCTGGGGGCGACCACCTTGCCGGGCCTCTACGCCGCCGGCGAATGCGCCGCGACCGGCGTTCACGGGGCGAACCGTCTCGCCTCGAACTCGCTGCTCGAATGCCTCGTGTTCGGTAGGCGCAGCGGCATTGCCGCGCTGGGCGAGGTCGCTGCTGTGGCGCCCGTTCCCCCGACTCTCGGCTCGCCCGAACCGCCTGTCGGACCCGAGCTGCGGCTCGCCATGTGGAGCGACGCCGGGGTGATCCGGAGCGCTGAGACGCTCGAGCGGCTGCGGAGCGCACCCGCGCTGCTGCCGCGGCTCGTCGCCGAGAGCGCGCTCGCGCGGCGGGAGAGCCGCGGCGGACATTTCCGCTCCGACTTCCCAACCGAGGACGACGCCTTCCTCGGCCACGTCGTCGTCTGTCGCGGGCAGGAGCCCGCGCTCGAGTCGTGGAGCTGACCGCCGAGGCGCTCGAGCAGGTCGTCTCCGCTGCCCTCACCGAGGACGTCGGGGCGGGCGACATCACGACCGAGGCCGTCGTCCCGGCCGGCTCGCGCTGCCGGGCAGAGCTCGTCATCGAGGAGGCCGGGGTCGTTTGCGGCGTACCGGTGGTGGCGCGCGTCTTCGAGGCGCTCGATTCGAGAGTCGGCGTCGAGCAGTTCGTCGAGGAAGGCGCCCGGATCGCTCGCGCCACGCCGGTTGCAGCAGCCGACGGACCGGCCCGGGCGATCCTCACCGGCGAGCGGACCGCCCTCAACCTGCTCGGCCGCCTCGCCGGGGTTGCGACCCTCACGGCCCGCTACGTCGACGCCGTCGAGGGAACCGGCACCATTATTCTCGACACCCGCAAGACCACACCCGGCCTCCGTGCGCTCGAGCGCTACGCCGTTCGCTGCGGGGGCGGGGCCAACCACCGCGCGGGGCTCTACGACGCGATCCTGCTCAAGGAGAACCACCTGCGGATCGCAGGCGGGATCGCCGCCGCTACCGGGGCGCTCGGACACGGGAACGGAACGCTGGTCGAGGTCGAGGCGGAGACGCTCGACGACGTGGCCGAGGCCGTGGAGGCCGGTGTCGACCGGATCCTGCTCGACAACATGAGCGTCGAGGAAGTGGCCGGGGCGGTCGAGCTCGTCGGGGGGCGGATCCCGCTCGAGGCGTCGGGCGGGATCACGCTGGACACGGTGCGCGAATATGCGGAGACCGGAGTCGAATTCATCTCCGTAGGCGCGCTCACCCACGCGGCGCGGTCGCTCGCGGTGTCGCTGGAAGTCTCGTGAACGCGGTCGAGACCCGGACCCTGTCAGAGGAGGTGCGCGCGCTGGCGCGCGAGCGCGACGCCGTCATCCTGGCCCACAACTACCAGCTGCCCGAGGTGCAGGACGTGGCCGACTTCGTCGGCGATTCGCTCGGCCTCTCGCGCCGGGCGGCCGCGACAGAGGCGTCGACGATCCTGTTCTGCGGCGTCCACTTCATGGCCGAGACGGCGGCGATCCTCAGCCCGGAGAAGACAGTGCTGATCCCCGACCTGCGCGCGGGCTGCTCGCTCGCCGCCTCGATCGACGCCGACCAGCTGCGGCGGTGGAAGGCCGACCACCCCGGCGCCTTCGTCGTCTCGTACGTGAACACGACCGCCGAGGTGAAGGCGCAGAGCGACTACTGCTGCACCTCCGGCAACGCACGGGCGGTGATCGAGGCGATCCCGGCCGACCGCGAGATCCTGTTCCTGCCCGATCTCTATCTCGGCCTCTGGCTCGAGCGCGTCACCGGCCGGAAGCTGAGGATCTGGCTGGGCGAGTGCCACGTCCACGCCGGCATCCGGCCGGCGGACATCGAGCGCTGGCAGGCCGAGGCGCCCGACGCAGAGCTGCTCGTCCATCCCGAATGCGGCTGCGCGAGCCAGGCGATGGCATTCGCAAACGAGCGGACGCACATCCTCTCGACCGAGCAGATGGTCGAGTTCGCCCGGCGCTCGCCCAGGCAGCGGTTCGTCGTCGCGACCGAGACGGGGATCCTCCACCGGTTGAGTCGAGAGGCGCCGGAGAAGGAGTTCGTGGCCGCGCGCGAGGAGGCCGTCTGCCGGTTCATGAAGATGATCACGCTCGAGAATGCCCGCGACTCGCTTCGCGAGATGAAGCACGTTGTGACGGTCGATCCGGGGATCGCCGCCCAGGCGCGCAACGCCATCGACCGCATGGTCGCCATCGGTTGACGCATGATGGGGGCGTGGCGATGCAGTCCCCGAGGCGTCTCGTAAGCCGGGCGCTCGACCGCTCGAGCCCGGCAGCGGGGATCGTCGCGAGCGTGGCGGCGGTCGCGGTCGTCACCCTGGTCATCGCGGCGCTCGACCGCTGGGTGCCGGTGCTCAGCCTCGGGGTGCTCTACGTCTTCGCGGTGCTTCCGATCGCGGCGGTGTGGGGACTCGCCTACTCGATCGTCGTCTCCCTCGCTTGCATGCTCGTGTTCAACTTCTTCTTCCTCGAGCCGCTGCACACGCTGACGCTTGCAGACTCCCGCAACTGGTTCGCGCTGCTCGTGTTCGTCGTCACCTCGGTCGTCGTCTCCGAGCTCGCAACGCGCTCCCGGCGCCGGGAGCGCGAGGCAGCGCTCCTGACCGAGATCGCCACCTCTCTCCTCCAGCACGGAACGGTGAGCGAGGAGCTCGACCGGATCTCGGCCGAGGCGGCCAGGGCGCTCCACGCGGAGCGGGCGCAGATCACGCTCGGCGAGTCCGGGCGCGAGGGCTATGCACTTACGGCCGGTGGACGAACGGTCGGCGCGATCAGGCTCGAGGGAGCCGGCGCTCGTGGGACGAACGCTCGACGCCGCCTCCTGCCCGCGCTCGCGTCGCTGCTCGGCGTTGCGATCGATCGCGAACGGCTGGCCCGCGAGGCCTTCGAGGCCGAGGCGCTTCGTCGCGCCGATGCGATCAAGACCGCCGTCCTCAGGTCGGTCAGCCACGACCTGCGGACGCCGCTGATGGCGATCTCGACCTCGGCCGGCGCGCTCGCGCGCTCCGACCTCGCGATCGACGACGACGACCGGGCCGAGCTCCTGGCGACGATCCTGGCGGCGTCCGATCGGCTCGACCACCTGGTCGGGAACCTGCTCGACCTCTCGCGCCTCCAGGCGGGAGCGGCCGAGCCGGAACGGCACCTGATCGAGCTCGACGAGCTGGTGGCAGCGGCTCTCGACGAGCTCGGACCAGCGGGTTCGCGAGTCGAGGTGAGCCTGCCCGACGAGTTGCCGACCGTGCTCGTGGACGCGCATCAGATCCAGCGCGTCCTCGTGAACCTGATCGAGAACGCTCTCAAGTACTCGCCGCCGGGTGACCCCGTTCGGGTGCAGGTCGTTGCTACCACATCGGAGGTGGCGATCCGCGTGATCGACCACGGCCCCGGCGTTCCGCCCGGCGAGCGGGACCGCATCTTCGAGCCGTTCCAGCGTGGCGAGCGAACCGGCGAGCGGCCGGGTGCAGGCCTCGGGCTCGCGATCGCCCGTGGGTTCGCCGAGGCGAACGGAGGGCGCCTCTCGGTGGAGTCGAGGCTAGGGCAGGGAGCGACCTTCGTGGTGTGGCTTGGGGCGGTGCCCGTCGACAGTGCGGTCATCGGCGTCGAGAGCGGAGCATGAGCTCGGGACAGCGGGTGCTCGTCGTCGACGACGAGCAGCAGATCCTCCGCGCCCTGCGCACGAGCCTGCGCGGGGCAGGGTACGAGGTCGAGACGGCCGACACCGCAGAGGGCGCTCTCGCCGCGGCTGCGATGCGGCCGCCGGAGGCGGTCATCCTCGACCTGGTCCTGCCGGACGGCACCGGGATCGATGTCTGCCGCGAGCTGCGCACCTGGAGCTCGGCGCCGGTGATCCTCCTGTCGGCGATCGGCGAGGAGCGCGAGAAGATCGCCGCGCTCGACGCCGGCGCCGACGACTACGTTACGAAGCCCGTCGGGATCGACGAGCTGCTTGCGCGCCTGCGCGCGGTGCTGCGCCGGACGGTGCCGTCGGGCGAGCCCGTCATCGAGCTCGGGGAGCTCGTGGTCGACCTCGAGAAACACGCGGTCACCAGGTCCGGCGCGCCCGTTCACCTTACTCCGCACGAGTTCGAGCTCTTGCGTGTCCTCGCCGTGAACGAGGGGAAGCTGATGACCCATCGCGCCCTCTTGACCGAGGTCTGGGGACCCGGCTACGGAAGCGAGTCGAACCTCCTGCACGTGAACGTCTCTCAGCTCCGGCGCAAGATCGAGCCGGACCGCGCGCGGCCCCGCTATCTCCTGACCGAGCCCGGAGCCGGGTACCGGCTCGTGCGCCCAGCCGCGTAGCGGCCTTCAGGGTTTCCTCAGAGTGGAGGAGGCGATCTTCACGCCGCCTTCAGCCCTGCATTCCTACCCTGGACCCATGAGGCGCTTCGCGGATCCGTCCGCACCTGTCGTCGGGCACCGAGATGTCGTGAGCCCGCGGCACCCGCTTCTTGCTGCGCTTCCTCAGCTCGCCCTTGCGCTGGTCGTCGTCGCCGCCGGACTCGGCGCGGGCATCCGGTGGCCGTGGGTTGCCGCAGTTGCTGGCTCCCTCGCCGCCGTCGGCTTGCTGCAGTCGGTGCGGGCCGCAATCGAACTCGGGCGCCTGCGTCGGCTGGCGGACGAATGGCTGCTCTGGGGTGCGACCCCGCGTCCCTCCTCGACGCTGCTCACCTGGCGAGCACGGGAGCTCACGTCGCCTCGTGTCCGCCTGACACTGGCTCACAGCCTCGGGGGGATCGAGCGAGAGCTTCGGGGCACGAGCCTGCCCGGCCCGGTGCCCCTGAACAGGCGGGCGCTGCGACGCCACGTCGTCCACGTCCGGGCCCTACGGGAGCGCCTCGAGGATCTGGCCCGCCCGGTCTCGGTGCGGGGGATGCTTCTCGCCGACCGGCTCCTGACCGAGCCGGGGAGCCCGCTCTACTCAAGTGCCGCGGACGACGTGCTGGCCGAGGCACTGAGCGAGGTGCTGGCGGCGATCGACCCCCTGCCTGTCGCGGTCGCCGCGTGAGCCGATCTCGCTGATGCTCGAGCCGGCGACCGCAGAGCCTCCCTCCCCGGGCTCGTTGCGAGTACGGCGTGCGTCGCGGCTGCGGCGGGTCGGGACCGAGGTCGCCGGCCCCGGTGGTTCCGCGCACGACATCGACTTCCGCGCCCCTCGTCCGTTGCGCGCCGCGGCACGCCTGCTGGCCCTGCTGTTGCTGCCTGCAGTTCTGTGGATGTCGGGCGCACTGCCCGAGCGCGCTGCGCTCGGCTTCGCAGTCTCCGTCTTTGCGCTGGCCTTCTTACAAGGTTCTCTCGGCGTTTACGACCGGCGGCGTTGCCGCCGTTTCGGCGACGCGCTGCTCCGCGCCCATCCCGGCCGGGCGCCCGTTTCCGGCCCGGCAGCCTGGAGGTCGCACGAGCTGACATCGGCCCGGAACCGCCGCGAGCTCGCACGTGGGATGCGTCAGCTCAGACGCCAGACCGAGACGTGCCTGAGCCTGGGCTCTCGGCGCGTGGACCGCGCCTTGCTCGAGGCGATCCTGCCGCTGGTGCGGCAGCTGGAGTCCCGCCTCGATCGGATCTCGGAGCCGGTCACGCCGGTCGGGATGCTCGACATCGAGGCGCTGGCCACAAACGAGCTCGGCCCGCTCTCCTGCCCCGAGCGCGCGGGCGATCTGCACACTGCGCTCGCCCAGGCACTCGCTGCGCTCGAGCCCGAACGATGATCGGGCAGGGCGTCGCGCAGATCGTCGTCTGGTGATCTTCGGCGGTGCCGGGTCGGACGCCCGAGCACCTGGACAAGAAGATCGAGGCGCGGGAGGTGAAGGTGGCCACGCTCGGGGCGCTCTTCCCGCCGGTGCTGACGCTGGTCGAGGATGCACGACCCTTTCATTCAGAATTTCTTAAGGGAGGCTGCAGCGATCTTCAGACGGCCTTCAGTCGCCCGTTTCTACCGTGAGCTCCATGCATGTGTTCGAGCCGCGGGCCCTTGCCCGCCCGAGCGCTCTCTGATGTACGACCTCGCTGCAATCGGCATCGCGGCGGCGTGCTTTGCGTTCGCCTTCCTGATCCTCTGGGTGCTGGACCGCGTCTGATGACCGCCGCCAACATCTTCGGGCTCGTCGTCTCCCTGCTCGTCTTCGCCTACCTCGTCTACGCACTCTTCCGCGGCGAGCGGTTCTAAGGGACTCGTGAACGGGCAGGGAATCTCCCAGATCGTCGTCTACGCGCTCGCGCTGATCGCGCTCGGCTACCCGCTCGGGATGTGGATGGCGCGGATCTTCACTGTTCCCCGCGTCGCCGGCCGGTTCCTCGACTCGATCGAGCGTGGCTTCTATCGGGTCGTTCGCACCGACCCGAAGCGCGAGCAGGACTGGAAGGGCTACGGGCTGACCGTGCTCGTGTTCAGCGTCCTCTTCTGGTGCGTTCTGTACGCGATCCAGCGGCTCCAGGGCCACCTGTTCCTGAACCCGGACCACATGAAGGGCGTGCCCTCGCACCTCTCGCTGAACACGGCCGCCAGCTTCATCACCAACACGAACTGGCAGTTCTACGGCGGCGAGTACACGATGTCGTACCTGACCCAGATGGCCGGGCTCGCGGTGCAGAACTTCGTCTCGGCCGCGGTCGGGATCGCCGTCCTCGCGGCCGTGATCCGCGGGATCGCGCGGCGCTCGTCCAGCACGATCGGCAACTTCTGGGTCGACCTCTACCGGACGCTCGTCTATCTCCTCCTGCCGCTGTGCCTCGTCGTGGCCACGCTGCTGATCTGGCAGGGAGTGCCGCAGACCCTGCACGGGCACGCGACGGCGACGACCCTCCAGGGTGCGACGCAGACGATTGCGCGCGGCCCAGTCGCCTCGCAGATCGCGATGAAGCAGCTCGGGACGAACGGCGGCGGCTTCTACAACTCGAACTCGGGAGTCCCCTTCGAGAACCCGACGGGCCTCTCGAACTTCATCGAGATGCTCGCGATCCTCCTGATCCCGGCGGCCGAGGTGTTCATGTTCGGGAGGATGGTGTTCGCGCGACGTCATGCCCTGGCGGTGCTGGCCGCGATGTTCGTCGTGTTCCTGATCGGCGTCGGGGTCAACCTCCCGGCGGAGCAGCACGGCTCCGCCGTGTTGCGCAACTCGGGCGTCAACATCACGCAGAGCTCCCAGCAGAGCGGCGGCAACATGGCCGACAAGGAGATCCGCTTCGGCCAGGCGGCGACCACCAACTGGACGGTCGCGACGAGCGACGCCTCCAACGGCTCGGTCAACGGCGGGTTCGACGCGATGACGCCCGCAGGCGGAGCTGTGCCCCTCGTCAACCTGTTCCTCGGCGAGGTGATCTTCGGCGGGGTCGGCTCGGGCCTGTACGGCATGTTCTTCTACATCGTGATCGCCGTGTTCGTGGCGGGGCTGATGGTCGGCCGAACGCCGGAATGGCTCGGGAAGAAGATCGAGGCCCGAGAGATCAAGTACGCGGCGCTCGGCGCGCTCTTCTGCCCGACGATGGTCCTCACGCTCGCGGCGCTGTCGATCGCGACCAAGGCGGGGATGGCCTCGATCTTCAACAGCGGCGTGCACGGCTTCACGGAGACGCTCTATGCCTATGACTCCCAGTCGAACAACAACGGCAGCGCGTTCGCCGGCTTCGGGCTGACGAACTTCAGCGCCGACTTCGGGACGGTGGCGATGCTCGTCGGCCGCTTCGTCCCGATGTTCGCGGCGCTCGCCCTGGGCGGCGCGCTCGCGAAGAAGAAGATCGTCCCGGCCTCGGCCGGCACGTTCCGCACCGACGGGCCGACGTTCGTCGTCCTGCTCGTGGGCGTCATCGCCCTCACCGCCGGGCTGATGATCTTCCCGGCGCTCACCCTCGGTCCGATCGTCGAAGGGCTGATGCACTGATGCGCAACGTCGTCAGCGCCGCGGTCGCGATCGTCGTCATCACCGCCGTCTTCGGCTTCGGCTATCCGCTCTTGATGACGGGCTTCGCGCAGCTGGCCTTCTCCAGCCAGGCGAACGGCAGCCTGATCACGGAAGACGGCAAGGTCGTCGGCTCGAAGCTCGCCGCCCAGGGGTTCACGAGCGCGAAGTACTTCCACGAGCGGCCCTCGGCAACCTCCCCGGCCTACAACGCGGGCGCAACCACATTCGCCAACCTCGGGCCGACGAACCAGCAGCTCGCCAAGAACGTCCAGGCGGCGGCGCGGGCGATCCTGAAGCTCGAGGGGCCCTACAACCCGGGGCTGACGATCCACGACATCCCGGTCGATGCGGTCACGACCTCGGCCTCCGGCATCGACCCGGAGATCTCGCTCGCCTACGCACAGCTTCAGTCGGCGCGGGTGGCGGCGGTCCGCCGCCTGCCGCTCGCGACCGTGAAACAGCTGATCTCGAAGTACACGATCGGCCGCTCCTGGGGCTTCTTCGGCGAGCCGGGCGTAAACGTGCTCGAGCTCAACCTCGCACTGGACAAGGAGAGCAGCAGCTAGATGGCACGCAAGTCGGCAAGCATCTTCGCACCCGAGATCGTTCGCGGCGCCGTCCGGGACTCGTTCCCGAAGCTCGACCCGCGGCTCCAGCT
>DATIYE010000133.1:0-13123 GCA_035517795.1 Gaiellaceae bacterium
CAACGGGGCCGACGAGGTCGCCCGCCGGGCGTGCAATCTCCCCAAGGTCGCTGCGGTGGGCCCCGGAACGGCGGAGACTCTACGGGGTCACGGGATCGAGCCGGCGTTCGTCGCCTCGGTCTCGACTGCGGAGCACCTGGTGGCCGAGTTCTCGAGGCCGGAGGGCAAGATCGTCTACCTCGCCGCCGAGAACTCGCGCCGCGGGCCGGTCGACGCGCTCGACGCGGACTTCGTCCCGCTCTACAGCACCGTCCTGCTCGAGCCCGACCCGCCCGAGGGTGACGTCGTCGTGCTCGCGTCGGGCTCGGCGGCTCGGGCCTACGCCTGGATCGGCGGGAGCGCCCCTGTGGTCTCGATCGGTCCCGAGACGACGAAGGTCGCCGGTTCGGTGGGGCTAACGGTGGCGATCGAGGCGAAGACTCACGATCTCGACGGTCTCGTCGAAGCGGTCTCGGAATACGCCGGCTCGATCTCGTAGATGTTCGACTACATCACGTTCCTGACCGACTTCGGTCTGCAGGACGACTTCGTCGGAGTCTGCCGGGGCGTGATGAAGCGGATTGCCCGCGATGCCGAGATCCTCGACGTCACCCACGGGATCGCCCCGCAGGCCGTGACGCAGGGAGCGCTCGTGCTCGCGCGCTCGATTCCGTACCTGCCGGTGGGCGTGCACCTGGCGGTCGTCGATCCGGGGGTCGGGAGCCAGCGGCGCGCGATCGCGCTCCGCACCACCTCGGGTCGGGCTTTCGTCGGTCCCGACAACGGCCTCCTCATGTCAGCAGCGGACCGGGAGGGCATCGAGGCAGCCCGCAGCCTGACCAACCCGCGCTATCACCTCGAGCCGGTCTCGCGCACCTTCCACGCCCGCGACCTCTTCGCGCCCGTCGCCGCGCATCTGGCCACGGGCGTCCTCTTCGACGACCTCGGCGAGGAGCTCGATCCCGGGGAGCTCGTGCGGATCGACCTTTCGGGAGCGACCGCCGAGGCGGGGGAGCTCTGCGCGACGGTCCTCGACGTCGATCGCTTCGGGAACCTCGAGCTCAATGTCTCGGGCGCCGAGATCGAGGCACTTGCACTCCGGCCGGGCGACCGCGTCGAGCTCGCATTCGCGCTCACGCCCTATTACGCCGTCGTCGGTGAGACCTACGCCGATGCTTCCCGCGGCGAGCTGATCCTGTACGAGGGCTCCTACGGCTCGTGGGCCGTCGCGATCAACGGCGGCAACGCGGCCGCTCTGACCGAGGCCACGGTGGGCGACGCGATCCGCATCCGTGCGGCCTGACCGGCTTACGGCTGGCCCCGTGGCGGCCGACAGCTCGAGCTCGGACCGAGAACCAGCTTGTGGTGCAAGTTACAAGGGCCCGAGACTTCGTGACTTGCAACACTTGCTCGGGATGCATCTCGACCCGGCCTCGCTGTCGGATGGACGGCATACAGAATGGCGAGGGCCGGACTTGAACCGGCGACACCACGGTTTTCAGCCGTGTGCTCTACCAACTGAGCTACCTCGCCCCGAGCGCCCAGTCTAGATGACTCATCTGGCCGGGCTCCGGGGGCTAGCCTTCTCTCGTGAAGGCGGTTGCGGTGATCGGCGCCGGTCTCGATCTCGGCCAGGGGCGTCGCGGGGTCGACATGGGGCCGTCGGCGATCAGGTACGCCGGTCTGCAGGAGCGAATCGCCGGACTCGGGCGCGAATGCGTCGACTGGGGCGACGTCGAGGCCGGAGTCGCCGAGGCGACCGACGTCGGCGATCCTCAGGCCCGCTATCTCGGGGCGATCCTCCACTCATGCGCGCTCGTCGCCGGCCGGGTCGGCGAAGCGGTTGCCCAGGGCTTTCTCCCGCTCGTCCTCGGCGGCGACCACTCGGTTGCGATGGGGACGCTCGGCGGGATGGCGACCGCGCACGGTCCCGGCGGCGTGCTCTGGATCGACGCCCACGCGGATATGAACCGGCCCGGGATCTCGCCGAGCGGCAACGTCCACGGGATGCCTCTCGCGGAGGCGCTCGGCGCCGCCGGCAGGAGCTTCGCCACCGATGCCTGGCCGACACCGTCGGTCGAGCGGGCCGCGATCCTCGGTGCGCGATCGATTGACGAGGGGGAGCGCGCCCTGATCGCCGAGCTCGGCGTGCGCGTGTTCACGATGAGCGATATCGACCGCCACGGGATCGAGCGGGCGGTCAGGGAGGCGCTCGCGTTCCTGCAAGGTGCTGCGTTCGTGCACGCGAGCCTCGACCTCGACGCCGTCGATCCGATGTTCGCACCCGGGGTCGGCACCCCAGTGCGGGGCGGGCTCACCTACCGAGAGGCGCACCTTGCGCTCGAGCTCGTTGCCGAGTCCGAGCTCCTCGACTCGCTCGAGCTCGTCGAGGTCAACCCGATCCTCGACGAGGCGAACGAGACGGCGGCGCTGGCAGTCGAGCTAGCTGCCAGCGCGCTCGGAGCCCGGATTCTCTAGAGAATCCGCCTCCTCACCGTTCCCGGACGGCGAGTAGTAGACCCTGCCCCTCAACTCGTCGGGCAGGCAGTCGACCTCGAAGCCGGCCGGATCGTCGTGCGGATAGAGATAGCCCTTACCCCGTCCGAGTTTCGCCGCTCCCGGATATGCCGCCGACCGCAGCGCATCCGGCGGCTCGAGATGACCGTGCTCGCGGACGTCCGCGATCGCCGCCGAGAGAGCGCGGTAAGAGGCGTTCGACTTCGGAGCGCGCGCGAGGTACACGGCCGCCTGGGCGAGGTTGAGGCGCGCCTCGGGAAGGCCGACGTGCTCGACTGCCTGCGCTGCCGCAATTGACACGAGCAGCGCCCGCGGGTCGGCGTTTCCGATGTCCTCGGAGGCAAGGACGATCATCCTGCGGGCAATGAAGCGCGGATCCTCGCCGCCCTCCAGCATCACGGCGAGGTAGTAGACGGAGGCCTGGACGTCTCCGGCGCGGGTCGACTTGATCCAGGCCGAGATCGTGTCGTAGTGGCGGTCGCCGTCCCTGTCGTACAGAAGCGGGCGCTTGCGGGCGGCATCCTCGACGTGCTCCTGCTCGATCGGCCCGGGTGCTGCCGTCTGCGCCGCGAGGTCGAGGATCCCGAGTGCGCTCCGGGCGTCACCGCCGGCTCGCACGGCGATCAGCTCCTCGACCGCGGGGTCGAGGGTGACGGTGAGCTCGGCCGCGCCCCGTTTGACGATCTCTCGCAGCTCCTCGCCGTCGAGCGGCTCCAGCTCGTACACCTGCAGGCGGGAGAGCAGGGCCGAGTTGAGCTCGAAGTACGGGTTCTCGGTGGTCGCGCCGATCAGGGTCAAGACTCCCTCCTCGACTCCGGGGAGCAGCGCATCCTGCTGGGCCTTGTTGAAGCGATGGATCTCATCGAGGAAGAGGATCGTGCGCCGGCCGGTGGCTCCAAGCCGCTCGCGGGCTCGTGCCAGCACCTCGCGGACGTTCGCCACGGTCGCCGAGACCGCCGAGAGCTCCTCGAACTCGGCGCCGGTGGCGCCGGCCACGATCCGGGCGAGCGTCGTCTTCCCCGTTCCGGGCGGACCGTAGAGGACGAGTGACGGCACCCGGTCCGCCTCGATCGCCAGCCGGAGTGCCCGCCCGGGGCCGACGACGTGCCCCTGACCGACGAAGGCGTCGAGCTCGGCCGGACGCAGCCGCTGTGCAAGGGGCGCAGCGTGCTCGAGACGGCGCCCCGCAGCCTCGTCGAAGAGATCCACTGCGGGCAGTATGCTGCCGGAGCAGCGCCCTAGATGGATCGGTGGATCGAAGAGATGGACGAGCGGCTGGCCTCGGTACTCGAGCCTGTTCACGACGAGCTCGCGGAGCGACTCCGGTCCGGTCCGGGAGACCGGTTCCTCGACCTCGGCTCGAGCACGGCGCCGATCGCGCTCCGGGCTGCCCGCTCCGGCGCCGACGCGGTTGCCCTCGACAGCTCGGCTCCTCTGCTCGAGCGGGCACGCGAGCAGGCCGAGCAGGAAGGGCTCTCGGTGCGGCTCGACGTGGGAAACGTCGAGTACCTCCCGTACGACGACGCCGAGTTCGACGTGATCGCGTCGGCCTTCGGGTTCATCTTCGCCGCCGATCACGCGAATGTCGCGGGCGAGCTCGCCCGGGTCGCACGTCCGGGAGCACGGCTCGGCTTCACGGCATGGAAGCCGAATCCCAAGCTCGGCGAGCTCTACCGCCGCTTCACCGAGGAGCCGCTGGAGGGCCGGGAGGCGACCGAATGGGGCCGGGAGGATCACGTCGAGGACATGCTCGGCGAGGACTTCGAGCTCGAGTTCGTCGACGGCACGCTCTGGATCGACGCGGAGTCGGGTGAGGAGCTCTGGGAGCTCTTCTCGACCTCTTCCCCACCGGTCGTCGCCCTGCTCGACAAGCTCGATACCGAGCGCGCCGAGGCGTTCCACCGGGCGTTCGCCGAGCTGTACGAGACCTATCGCGAAGGCGATCGAGTCCGCGCCCCTCGCCGCTACTTGCTCACACTCGGCACGCGCCGTTAGCGGAGCTACGTTCCGTTCCTTGCTGGAGCTGTACGAACCCCAGGGGGCATTCGAGGCGCTCGAGGCCTATCTGGAGCGCGAGCGGTTCTGGGGGCGTGAAGGCGTGGTCGCCGACCTCTATCTCGGCTACGGGCTCTCGGCCTCGCTGCGTCGCGAGCGGACCCCGGCGCCGCCGGAGCCGTGCCTGCTCCCTGTGCTCGCCTGCGGGATCCGGGCCGTCGCGCGCCCGGATCGGGTCTCGACCGTCGGCTACGAGCTCGGCGAGTGGAGGCGCAGCTGGGAGGACGACGAGTACGCCGCCGCCGTCGAGAAGGTACGCGCCGCGATCGCGCGCGGCGACGTGTACCAGGCGAACCTCGTGCAGCACCTCTCGGCGCCGTTCGACGGCGATCCCTGGGCTCTCGGACTCGCGCTCAGGCATCTCCGACCGCGGGTCACCCGACCGTTCACCGGGCACGGGTGGACGGTCGTTTCCGGCTCACCGGAGCTCTTCCTCGCCCGCCGCGGCGACCGGATCGTGACGATGCCGATCAAGGGCACGCGGCCGTCCGGGGTCGACGTCGAGGGCGAGAAGGACTACGCGGAGCACATGATGATCGTCGATCTCGAGCGGAACGATCTCGCGCGCGTCTGCGAGCCGGGAACGGTGAGATGGCCCGAGCTGATGGCGCAGCGCGAGCTCGCAGGAGTCACGCATCTGGTCTCGACGGTCGAGGGACGGCTTCGAGGGGGAGTCGGCCTGGGCGAGATCCTTGCCGCGGCCTTCCCCGGCGGCTCCATCACCGGCGCGCCGAAGATCGCGGCGGTCGACCTGATCGCCTCGCTCGAGCCGGTTGGCAGGGGTGCTTCGATGGGCGCTCTCGGCGTACTTCTTCCGGACGGGGACTTCGAGCTGGCCCTCACGATCCGAACGCTTGCCGTTTCCGACGGGAGAGCGCACCTCTGGGTCGGCGGCGGGATCGTCTGGGACTCCGATCCGGACGACGAGATCGAGGAGTCGTGGGTGAAGGCCCGCCCACTGCTGGCTGCGGTCGGAGGCCTGGTACCCGCATGACCGCTCTGCTCGCGGCCGGCGTCGCCGGCGTCGGCCTCGTCGACCCGTCGGCGCCGGTCTTCCATCCCGACGACGAGGCGCTCCTGCGGGGTGCTGCAGCCTTCGAGACCATTCGGATCAGGGGCGGCCGTCCGGTGCTGCTCCGCAGGCATGTCGACCGGCTCGAGCGGTCGGCGCTTGCTCTCGGGCTCTCGCGGCCCAACGGAGCTGCAGAGCTCGCGGAGCGGGTCGCCGAGGCCGCAGCCAGCGACGAGGGAACCCTCCGCCTCTTCCACACCGGCAGGACACTGCTCGCCACGGCAGGCCCGCTCCCTGCCGGTCTCGATGAGCTGCGGCGTCGCGGCATCGCGGCCGTCACGGTTCGCACCACGAGCGCCGGGCTGCTCACAGGCGTGAAGGCGACGAGCTATGCAACGGCTCTTGCCGCGGTCGCCCAGGCGGAGCGGAGCGGCGCCGACGACGCGATCTATCTGGGCGAGGGCGAGACCGTGCTCGAGGCGACGATGTCGAATGTCTGGTGGCGCGACGGAGACGTTCTCGTCACGCCGTCGCTCTCGACCGGTGTTCTGCCGGGCGTCACGCGAGGGGCTGTGGCGGCGATCGCGCGAGGCGCCGGCTACCGGCTCCGGGAAGGATCGTTCACGCTGGCGGAGCTCCTGCGGGCCGACGAGGTGTTCACAAGCTCCGCCGTCCGCGAGATCATGCCGGTGATCGCCGTCGACGGCCGCGAGCTCCATCGCGGAGAGGCGGCGCAACGACTGCAGACGCTCCTCGAGCAGGTGACCGACGACTACCCTGGTGGGAATGGTTGAGAAGGTCCGTCTCGGGGGTATGGCGCTCGCCAACGGCGTGCTCGTCCACGGCCCGACGTCGTGGGCCTGCGCGATCCGGACCGCCGACGGGAACGTGAAGGTCGCCGCCGAGCGCAAGCAGCTGATCGGCTCGAGGATCGACAAGCCGCTGCTGCGGGGCCCGGCCCGCCTCGTCGAGTCGTTCGCGGTGCTGCCGCGGATCAAGCGTGTGCTCCCCGAGGCGCAGCTCCCGTTCGAGGGACGCCGCATGGCGGCGTCCGTGGCCGGTACCGCGGCCGTCGTCCACATCGTTCGCCGCTCGCGGCTGAGCGAGACGGCACAGGAGCTCGTGTCCGGTCTACTCGCGGTGACCCCCGCAGTGATGTCGGTACGCTCGGGCGCGCTCGCCGGCTACCACGGAGCGGAGCACATCGCGATCGGCAGCTACGAGCAAGGAGCCCGAAGCACGAAGGAGCACGAACGCTGTGGGTCGCACCTCGTCGGGCCCCTTGTGATCAGCGGGATCGTGGGCAACGTCGTCGCTGCACGCGCCCCCCGGGAGCTTCGACCCGCGGCGAGATTGGCGGCGTCGGTCGGCGCGGTCGCCGCGGCGATGGAGATCTTCGGCTGGATGACGCGTCATCCCGAGCGGCGCCTGGCGCGGGCGCTTGCGCGCCCCGGCCACGAGCTCCAGCACAGGCTCTCGACCGCCGAGCCGACGGCCGAGCAGCTCGAGGTCGCCGAGGCCGCGCTCGCGGCCTGCCTCGAGCTCGAGGATTCCTAGCTTTAGCTGCCCCCGCGCGCTGCCGATGACCGGCACATGGGTCCGGCAGCAGACCTCAGCTCGACCGTGCAGAACTTCGCGCTGAACTGGCTCCCGGTCGCGTTCTTCGTCCTCATGTGCTTCGTCTGCTACCTCCTCTGGAGGACGATGAAGATGGTCCCGCGCATCAAGCCGATGGAGATCGCTCCGGGCTCGTCCTCCTCGGTCAGCTGGGACGAGGTAGCGGGACTCGACGAGGCGAAAGAGGAGCTGCGCGAGATCGTCGACTTCCTGCGAGACCCCAAGCGCTTCGAGTCGCTCGGCGCCCGGGTGCCTAAGGGGATCCTCTTCCACGGGCCGCCCGGTACGGGCAAGACGCTCGCGGCCAAGGCGATCGCGAGCGAATCCGGCGCGAAGTTCTACGCCCAGAGCGCCTCGGCGTTCGTCGAGATGTTCGCCGGTCTCGGCGCAGCCCGTATCCGCAAGCTGTTCGAGGAGGCGCGCGAGAATGCGCCGTCGATCGTCTTCATCGACGAGCTGGACGCGGTCGGAATCGCCCGGAGCGGCACCGGGTTCAACCGCGAGCAGGATCAGACCCTGAACCAGCTGCTGGTCGAGCTCGACGGCTTCGGCCCCCGGGATCAGGTGGTCGTGATGGGCGCCTCCAACCGTCTCCAGGACCTCGATCACGCGCTTCTCCGTCCGGGCCGCTTCGACCGCCAGATCCTGATCAGCGCACCCGACCTCAAGGGACGCGGCGACATCCTCGCCGTCCACACGCGCGGAAAGCCGCTTGCACCGGGCGTCGACCTCGAGACGGTCGCCCGCCACACGGCAGGCCTTACCGGCGCCGACCTGGCGAACATCTGCAACGAGGCCGCGATCGCAGCCGGACGTCGTGGGGCCGCTCTCATCGAGCAGGAGGACTTCGAGCACGCGATGGACCGCGTGATCTCCGGCCTCCAGCAGCGTCGCGTGATCACGCCGAAGGAGAAGCGCATCCTCGCCTACCACGAGGGTGGGCACGCGATGATGGCGCATCTCATGAACAGTGTCGCGCTCGTGCAGAAGGCGACGATCATCGCCAGCGGGTCATCGCTCGGCTACACGCTGAACCTCCCCGAGGAGGAGCGCTACCTGCACACCAAGGAGGAGCTGGTCGACTGGATGATCGTCACCCTCGCCGGTCGCGCGGCCGAGCAGGTGGTGTTCGGGCGGGTCACCAACGGGGCGGCCAACGACCTCGAGAAGGTCACCGGGCTCGCTCGGGCCATGGTCTTCGAGTACGGAATGGGCGAGGGAGCATCTGCGCGGACGATGCGAGCAGACAACTACGCGCTCTCGGAGGAGACCAAGCGGCTCCGCGACCAGGAGCAGACGAGGCTGACCGAGCTTGCCTACGCCGAGGCCCTGCGTCTGACGACGAAGCACCGGGCGCTCCTCGACAAGGTGGCGGCGGCGCTGCTCGAGAAGGAGACGCTCAACCGCGAGGAGCTGCTCGCGCTCTTCGGTGATGTAACGCCCGAGTCACGAGCCGGCGAGGCGGTCGGGGTGCCTCAGGTGGTCGCGTCGGTCCCCGGCGATCAGCCGCCGGTCAGCTTCGAGTAGTCGATCGGCTTCGAGGGAGCGGCCAGCGTCACGGGCTGGTCCCAGTCGGTGAACCTGATCTCGCCCTTCCCCTTGCCGGGCTTGAGCGCGAGCGGGTAGGCGGGCCCGGTAGTGGCGACGTAGAGCCTGCCGCCGTGTGACTTGTCGATGAGCGTGATCGCGGGCCGGCCGTCGATAGTCGTCTCGCCGCCCTTCGCGAGCTCGCCGTGCGAAGCCAGGATCTGCTTCGTGATCGCGACCATGTTCGTGAGCGGCGAGAACGAGCCGAACCCGCTGGTCGAGACCGGGACGTAGAACCACTTGCCCGCGAGCAGTTGGGCCGCAACCGGGCCGGCATAGTGGCTCAGGAAGCTCGAGTCCCCCTTGAAGTAGAGCTTCTGGTCGACGCGGACGATCTCGAAACCGAGGCCTCCGATCGAGATGTGGCCCGCCCCTCCCTTGCCGGCTGCGAGCATCAGATCGAGCGTGATCGCGCTTCCTCCGGTCGTGCCGGCCCCGACGATGTGCACGCTCTCGGCGTCGGCGACGGCCTTCTGCACCTGGGCGAGAATCTGGCTGGGGGTCATCGACTCGACCCCGTTCGAGGAGGGCGACTGCTTGCCGCCGCAGCCCACGAGGAGCACGGCCACCACCGCGAGCCAGCACGCGGAAGCCCCACGCATCACCGGCACTCTCTCACGTCCGAATCCGATTCTCAACCCTCACCGGTAGCATCGCGCCCGTGTCCCCGACCGGGATCCATCATGTCGGCGTCGCCGTGGCCGATCTCGACGAGGCGGTCGAGACGTACACGAAGCTGTTCGGTGCCCGGCTCGAGTCGCGCGAGACTCTCGACGACCAGGGGGTCGAGACGGCGCTCATGCGGCTCGGCGACGGCAGGATCGAGCTTCTCTCGTCGCGCGAGGCCGAGACGCCTGTCGGCCGGTTCCTCGATCGGCGAGGGCCGGGGATGCACCACGTTGCCTTCGAGGTCGACGATATCGAGAGCGAGCTGGAGCGGCTCTCGGCCTCGGGCGCCGAGCTGATCGACGAGCGGCCGCGGCGCGGGCTAATGGGCCTCGAGATCGCCTTCGTCCATCCGCACGCCACCGGTGGCGTGCTCGCCGAGCTGGTGTCGCGTGGCTGAGGAGAGGGCCCGGATCGAGATCGCGTTCCGCAGCGGGCAGTCGTTCACCGTCAACGTTGCCGCGAAAACGGCCGACGAGCTCGAGGCGGCGCTCGCGAAGGGCGAGCCGGAAGCCTCGACCTTCGAGGCCGAGGACGGCCGCTACACGGTCGTGGTCCGCATGATCGCGTTCATCAAGCGCCACGCACGGGAGAGCCGCGTCGGCTTCGGCGCGGACGTCTAGGGCCCGCCTGCCGCGCCGATGGCGCTCGAAGTGGGGATCGTCGGCCTGCCGGGCGCGGGGAAGACGACGCTCTTCAAGGCGTTGACGCGCACCGCCGGCGGGGAGTACGGGAAGACGCACGTCGGGATGGCCGAGGTGGCGGATCCGCGGCTCGGTGCTCTGGCCAGGGTCGTCGCTGCGCGCAAGATCACCCCGGTCGCGCTCAGGGTGCAGGATGTTCCCGGCACCGGGCCTGCCTTGCTCGGCAACCTGCGCCAGGTCGACGCGCTGCTCGTCGTGCTCGACGGCTTCTCGCCCGACGCCGATCCTGCGCGAGACCTCGAGAACCTCCGGCTCGAGCTTCTGGTCGCCGACCGCGACCACGTCGCGGGTCGCCTCGAGCGAGTCGAGAAGCAGGCCAAATCGGGCGATTCGAGGCTTCGGGCCGAGGTCGAGCGGCTACGCGAGGTGCTTGCGGCGGTCGATGCCGGCACGCCGCTCTCGGAGGTCGAGGGCGAGTTGCCCGACGGGCTCGAGCCGCTGACGACGAAGCCCTTGATCTCGGTCGAGAACGGCCCGGATGGGATCGACCTCGCGCTCGAGGCCGAGCTGACCGACCTCTCCGACGAGGAGGCGGCGGCGTTCCGGGAGGGCGGTGTTTCGGCTCTCGACGAGGTGGTGGGCCGTCTTCGCGACGGGCTCGACCTGATCACGTTCTTCACCGCCGGGGAGAAGGAGACGCGCGCCTGGCCGCTGCGCCAGGGCGAGACCGCCCTCGACGCCGCAGCCGAGATCCACTCCGACATCGCCCGCGGCTTCATCCGTTGCGAGGTCGTCGACTGGGAGGAGCTCGTCGAGGCCGGGTCACACGCCGAGGTCGCCCGGCGCGGTCATCAGCGCCTCGAGGGAAAGACGTACGTCGTCCGCGACGGCGACGTCCTCAATATCCGTTTCAACGTCTGAAGTCGAGCGAGGTCGAGTGGCGAGCGGAGTCATCTCTGTGAGGGTGAGACCGAGGCTCGCGCCGAGCGCGAGCAGGAGGCCGCTCACTCGGTGGGGCGAGTTGCCGCGATCGCGTCGAGCTGGTTCGCGTGGTACAGGACCGACGCCTCGGCCGTCCGGGCAGCACGGGCGTCGTGATGGGTCGCGACGCAGTGGAGGAGCTCGGCCTTCTCTGCCGGCGTCAGTCCCCTGGCCCGCTCCTCGATCAGCCGCAACCCGAGGTGGACGTGGCCGAGGAGCCTACCTTCCTCGGTCGGGGTGAACGCCGGTCCTCGTGACAGCTCGAGCGTTCGGCCGACGTCGTGGACGAGCGCGGACGCGAGCAGGAGCTCGGAGCGGAGGCGGGGATGGAGCTGCGCCGTCTCGCGGCAGAGGGTGGCGACACCGACCGTGTGCTCGAGGAGGCCACCGGCGTAGGAGTGGTGGTCGTCGGGGGTCGCCGGATAGGCGGCGAGATCGCACTCGGAGAGCACGGTGCGCACCGTCGCGGCGAGCTCGGGGTGCGAGAGCTCGTCGACGAGGAACTCGAGGAAGCCCTGGAGCTCCGAGGCGTCCCGGCGCAACGCGGGCGTCAGGCTCGCGGGATCGACGTCCGCCGCCTCGAGCGTCCGTACCTCGAGTTGCAGCCGGTTGCGGAACCGCTCGACCCGTCCGAGCACGCGCACGGCGTCCCCTTCCGCGAAGCGCCCGTCCAGGAGCTCGACATCGTTCCAGACCCGGGCGTCGATGTGCCCGCTCGGGTCGACGAGCTCGAGCACGAGGTACGGCGCGCCGCCCTTCGTGCGCAGCCTCCGCTTCGCCTTGACGGCGAACACACCCTCGACGACGCGGTCGGCGACGAGATCGGAGATCACGCGGCCGAGTCTATTCGTCGCTTCGGTAGCCTCAAGTCGATGTCGAGGATCTCGCCGTTTCGGGCGCTGCGCTACGACATGGAGGCGGCCGGCCCTCTTCAGGATCTCGTGGCGCCGCCGTACGACGTGATCGACGCGGACAGCCACTCCGTGCTCTGGCACCAGAGCGAGTACAACATCGTTCATCTCACCCGCCCGGTCTCGCCCGAGCTGGCGGCCGAGAACCTGGCCGACTGGCGGGAGAAGGGAGTCCTGCGCGAGGAGCCGGAGCCGGCGCTCTGGTGGATCGAGCAGGAGTACACGGGCCCGGACGGCGTTGCGCGGAAGCGTGAGGGGATCGCCGGCTCGATCGAGGCGACGCCGTACTCCGCGGGGAAGGTACTGCCGCACGAGCTGACGCACGCCGACGTCAAGGAGTTGCGGCTGGCGATCCTCCGTGCCACCCGCACCCAGCTGGAGCCGATCTTCCTGCTCTACGACGCCGAGGTCCCGGTCGAGGCCGGCGGCGGCGATCCGGTGATGGAGGTGGACGATCGGGGTGTCGCCACTCGCGTCTGGCGACTCGAGTCCGACGGGGTCGACCTCGACGTGCCCTTCCTGATCGCGGACGGCCACCACCGTTACGAGACCGCTGTCGCCTTCCGGGAGGAGGAGCCGACCGCGACGCACACCTTCGCCGTGCTCGTCTCCTCGCGGTCACCCGGCGTCGAGATCTTCCCCACGCACAGAGTCGTCCGGGAGGTCGGCGTGAAGCCGTTCGGCTTCATGACGTCGATCTGGGACACGACCTCGCTTGCCATGTACCAGACGGGCCACTTCTACCGGCTCGAGTCCGACGACGACCTCGACACGCGCGAGATCGAGCGGTACGAGCTCGAGGGCGTCGAGTACACGCCCAGTGCCGAGAAGGCGGTGCAGGCCGTCGACGACGAGTTGGCCCAGCTCGCCTTCCTCGTCCGCGCGCCGAGCGTGGGCCAGGTCTTCGAGTATGCGGCGCGCGGCGAGGCGATGCCTCAGAAGACCACGTTCTTCTATCCCAAGCTCACCTCCGGCCTCCTCCTGCACCCAATTTGAGCTCGACTCGCCGGACGAACCTGAACGGTCTTGCCGTGCGCGTTCGTGGCCGGCTGGGCCCCCTTCTTCCTGTCTCGTTTGGCGGAACCTCCCGGTTCCCCCAAACCCCCTCCACGTTCATGGGCCGAGCAGACGCCCCATGAACCCCTGGCTGGAGC
>DATIYE010000134.1:0-8733 GCA_035517795.1 Gaiellaceae bacterium
TACCCCCACTGGTCACCCGGGATCTGCTGCTGCCACCAGAGCTGCCGACCGGTGAGGAGGTTCAGGGCGATCACCGAGTCCGTGCGCGGGTCGGAACCCGGCCGCACCTGGGGGTCGAAGATCGGCGACGGGTTGGACGTCGTGATGTACATCGTGTTCGTGCTGGGGTCGATCGTCGCCGGGTTCCAGTTCGTCCCGCCGCCGATGTACACGCCGAGCGACCGCCAAGCGGTCTGGTCGGGCGGGATGATCCAGTAGGGGCTCGACCAGGCCGCGGTGAGGTCGGTCGTGTACGCCATCACGAAACCGCGGACCCCGTAGTCGGATCCCGACGCTCCGACCACGAGCAGGTGGTTCCAGCAAATCGGTGCCTGGGTCTCGGAGTAGTTGTACTCGGCGCTCGCGCCCGGGACGGCATCCGAGATCGCAACCTCCTTCACGAGCTTCCCCGAGGACGCGTCGAGCGACACGATCTTCATGTCGAGCGTGAGCAGGAAGACCTTGCCGTCGCAGTAGGCGACGCCGCGGTTGGCGTTCACGCCGTAGTCGGCGAAGACGCCGGTGTTGTCGGGCTTCCATTCCCAGCGGACCTTGCCGCTCCCCCCGTCGATCGCGAAGACGTAGTCGTTGCCGGTAGTCACGTAGATGGTGCCGTCGACCACGATTGGGAAGCTCTGCTGCCCCTTCGGGATCGCCGGATCGATCCGGCGGAAGTCGATCGTGGCGACCCGGCCAAGCGTGTTCACGTTCTGCTTCGTGATGTCGGTCAGCGGCGAGTGCCGAATCTCGTCGGGGGTGCCGCCGTACATCCCCCAGTCACCGGGACCGAACGGGTTCGTCTCGACGCCTTCCTGCGGGGTCGACCCGGGATGGGTCGACGTCGAGCTCGTGGGTGCGGTCGTGGGGATTGCGCTTCCGTTGCCGCCCGTGCTTCGCGAGAGGACCCCACTCGCAAGAAGGCCGACAACCAGCGCGGCGACGAGCACGACAACCGCGATCGCAACGTTCTTGCCTCGGACGGGACCCCCTCCTCCTGGAAGCCGCGGCGCGGCGCCGAACCGCGGCGGAGCCTGGCCCGAACGCTGCTAAT
Source organism: Gaiellaceae bacterium (assembly GCA_035517795.1). GTDB lineage: Bacteria > Actinomycetota > Thermoleophilia > Gaiellales > Gaiellaceae > PALSA-600. The sequence continues at coordinate 1,091 of DATIYE010000134.1, forward strand.
GATGGGATAACCTTGAGAAACCTAACACGCTTCGCGCAAGGACGTGTTGAGAATCGAGGAAGACCGCGGGCCGGCCGGCGAGATTCGGGTTGGCGGGAACGCAGAGACCAAGGGCAACAGCGATGTCGCGAGGCTGACCTGGCGCCGGAACGCGGTAGCATTCGAGCGACGAGAGGAGAGTCATGTCGAAGCTGATTGCCGTGGTTCTGGCGGGCGCCCTCGCTGCCGTTCTCTTCTTCTGGCGGAAGAGCGAAGAGTCTTGGAGCTCAATGTGGAGCTCGGCGAAGGACTCGGGTTCCTCATGGAGTGACACGGCTGCCCATGAGTCCGGCAAGGCTGCCGACAGGGTCGCGGCTGCGGGTGACCATGCTGCCACTGCAGTGTCCGACCTTGCCGACGAGGCCAAAGGAAGCGCGCAAGTTGCTGAAAAGGCCGGTAAGGCCGCCGACATGGCGGCGGAGACGGCCGACCATGCCACCGTCGCAGCGCCCGACCTTGCCGACGACGTCAAGGATGGCAACGCAGTATAGCCCCATGTGCAGGCGCCTCGAGCGTTGAGCCCCGGCGCGTGCGGCCACGCTTGGCGCCCAGGGAGCAGTCGTCCGTCTCCGGAACACGGCGCCGCTGGCAGCAGAGGAGGCCAGCCCTTGAGTCCGGGGTGAGCTCGCCGCAGGGCGGACCCGAGTGACGGGCTTCGCCTCCAGCGGCAGCGACTCGAGCCAGAGGCTCGATCGTGGCAGCAGGGAGGAGTTCTTCACCCACCCCGGCCGGGCAGTCGTCTGGGCGAGCGCGTTGTTGGGACTGGCGGTGCTGATCGCAATTCTCGTCCCCGCCGGTCCGCTCACGCTCGACAGTCGGTGGTCGGAGCTGATGCAGGAGATCGAGACACCTTTCCTTAAACACGTCGCGCTTGTCTTCAACGCTCTCGGCCGCGGCCTCTGGCGAGCACTCACGCTTGGTGCCATCGGGCTCGTGCTGCTCCTCGCGCGACGCTGGATTGCGCTGATTGCGTTTACCGTCAGCGAATGCCTGACGCCGCTGCTCGGTGACCTGCTCAAGGGGCTCGTCGGCCGTCAGCGCCCACCCGATCACATGCTCGAAGCGCACGGTTCATCATTCCCCTCCGGCCACGCCGGCTACGCAAGCGCCACCACATTCGCGCTCGTCCTCCTGTTCAGCACACCCGGTGGCCGCCGCCCGCTCTGGTTTCTGCTCGCCGGTCTCACGACCGCCGCAATGGCCTGGAGCCGAACCTACCTCCAGGTGCACTGGCTCTCGGACGTGCTCACAGGTGCGACCCTCGGCCTCGCGGTCACGCTCCTCACGTTCGGCGTCACCCAGCTTGCCCTTCTCCCGCGCTTCCAGCGGGTGCACTGAAGCGCAGAGGCGCTAGCCTCCCCGCTTCTTCTTCGCCCTCTTCTCCCGCTCGTGGTGGCCGTCCTGTTCGATTGCCTTCTCGAGTGCGCGGCGCTGAGCCTTCTCTTCCTTCTTGCGGCGTTTCTTCTTCTGAGAGTCGGCCACAGTGTGGGCACCGTAGATGCATGGCTGTAACCGCGTGTTGCAGCGTGGTTACAACTTCGTCCGATCCGGTTCGCCGCTTCCCCGCCGTGCGAGCACGTGGAACCAGAAGGCGCTCGTCGTGAACCCGTACGGGCCGACCGGCGCTCCGGTCGGGTCGAACACCTCGGCGCCGGGCTCGAAGCCGGCCGCCTCGAGCTCGCGAAGGGCCTCATCGACCATTACGAAGTGGGTGAGCAGGCCGAAGTCGTAGGCAGGATCGACGAGCGTCGCCCACCCGTCGCCTCGGGTGACGTGCGACCTGGCCCTTCGATACGCATGGATCGTCCGGGGAAGCGCAACCACCCGCCGAAGTGCGATCCGCGGCCTGCAGACGAACCACCAGCGGTTCCAGGGAGGAGCGCCTGCGGCGCTGTGAGCGAGGTTGTGGGTCGAGTAGAAGAACCACCCACCGGGCCGGAGCACGCGGCGGATCTCGGCGAGCGTCGTGCCGCGGTCCTCGTGCGAGATGCCGTCGATCCCGTTGGTGCTGAAGACCACGAGGGCAAACGAGCCGTCTTCGAAAGCCGATAGGTCGCGCGCGTCGTGGTGCTCGATGCGGGCGTCAGGGAAGCGCGAGCGGGTGAGCCCGACGAGCTCCTCGAGATAGTCGATGCCGATGTAGTCGTCCGTCAGCGCCCGCAGCAGCGGAACCGTCCGTCCGCCGCCGACGCCGATGTCGAGGATCGGCTCGCCCCGCACCTCGTGAGCCAGGCGCCTGAGGATCGCCGCTTCGGCTCCGTCGATCGGCCCCTCGCGGGCGGCGAAGACGTCGAGGAGCGCCGGCGAGGACCAGGTCGCGCGGTTGAGCTCGTCGAGCGGCGCTCCGGTCATGCCTCGACGATCCATTTCCGTCCGGGCATGTCAGAATTCGGATGATGGGCGTGCCCGAGGAGGACGTTCGGTCGGGAAGCTGGTCGTTCGGGGGGACGACACCGGTGATCTTCGACGACCACGCACGGCAGTCGATCCCGTGGTACGAGGCCTGCCACGAGCTGATCGTCGACCTGGCAGACCACCTCGTCCCCGCCGGCGGCCGGTGCTACGAGCTCGGATGCTCGACCGGAGTCCTGACCGAGCGGCTTGCCGTTCGACTCGAGCCGCGAGACGCAGAGATCGTCGGTGTCGATTGCGAGCCCGCGATGATCGAGCTCGCGCGCCAGCGCTGCGCGAGGCTTCCGCAGGTCAGGCTCGAGACGGCCCGAGTGGAGGAGCTCGAGCTGGAGCGGGCCGATCTCGTCGTCTCCTACTACACGCTGCAGTTCGTGCCCTCGCATCTCCGGCAGTCGGTCGTCGACCGTATCCATGCCGCACTCCTGCCCAGAGGCTCGTTGATCCTCTTCGAGAAAACCATGGCCGCAACGGCGAGCGGCCAGGAGATGGCAACGGCGATCTTCCACGACTGGAAGCGCCGCCAGGGACTGAGCGACGCGGAGATCGCCGCGAAGGAGCGGAGTCTGCGCGGAATCCTCGAGCCTCATTCGCAGGCCGAGAACCACTCGCTGCTCCGGCACGCGGGGTTCGCAGATCCGGTGCCGATCTTCAGATGGCTCGTTTGGGACGGTCTCCTCAGTCGGGTCTCGGGGGAGACGGGGGATCGCTAGAGGCTTCCTTCTCGCCCGGCGGCGAGGCAGCGAGCCTGGCTTCGACCACCCCGAGCCGCTCATCGAGCTCCTTCACCGCCTCGATCAGCGGGCCGACGAGCCGCGGGTAGTCGACCGTCTTGAACCCGCGTCGGTCGGTGCCGACGAGCTCCGGGAAGACCGACTCGACCTCCTGGGCGACCACACCTACGGTCGGCGTGCGTGCAACGTCGTCAGGAACCGCGTCGCGCCAGCGCCAGGTGACCCCGCGCAGACGCCGTATGCGGCTCATCGCCGTCTCACCCACGGGCCCCCGTCTCCGAGCTCCGGCGACGGATGCCCCGGCGTCCCTATGAAGGGCCGGCCCTGTCCAGCCCCGCGAGCGGCTGCTCGATCGTCCTGATCGCCGTCTTCAGATTCCGATCGGACGGTATCGAGGCCATCGAGCAATGAGCGGCCTCCAGGCGCAGCTCCTCGGCCGAATACGTCGCGACTACCAACGGCGGCTCGTACCAACCCATTCCCTATTCCCCCTTTTTCCGAAACGCCTGCGAACCACATTCTGACGCCACCCGACCCCGCGTGTCAATCGGGCCGAACTGATCCCCGCATGAGTGATAGGGAGACGAGCAACACGAGCCGTTAAGTCGAGCACGGGGGGACGGACCGGCTTGCGTCTCAGAGACTGCGACAACACACCCCGAGGAGGAGCCATGCAGGTTCGCCTGATCGTCGAGGACGATTCATATTTCCACGAGGAGGACCTCGACGTCCTCGATCCCGCCGAGATCGAACTCGACGAGGAGGACGTGGCGCGGGCGCTCGCCTCTACCCCTGCAGCCTCTCTCGGAGACATCTACCGCACGGGCGAGCCCCGGCCCGACGCCCGAGCTCGACCTCAGCGAAGCCCGTAGGCGAAGAGCTCGAACGGCGGGTCTGGGTTTCTGCCCGGAGCAGCCGTTGAATCACGCGGGAGCCGGCACGGGGCCGTAGGTCCAAGGGCTGGCGGTAAGATCGATGTCACCTGGTTGCGGGCTGTGCGACTCCTTCGCTTGCTGCTCTCCCAGGCTTCGACTTCGTTGACCGCCAATTGCCTCGACTCCGCGCGTTGACCGTCGCCGGACATTCGGCGCGGCGGCGCGGGGGCCCGGGGGGCGCGGACCCGCCGCGCGGGCTGCTCGCGATCGGCGTGGTCGTCGCCTGCATCATCGCGCTCCCGGTCGCGATCACGATCGTCCAGGCCTTTCAGGGTGGGTTCGCTGCCGCGGCCGACGCCCTCGGGGCCCCCTCGACGCCGAGGCTGCTTCGCAACACGGTCGAGGTCGCGGCGCTCGTCACGCCGATCGCAGGGATCATCGGCGTCGCGAGCGCCTGGTTCGTCGAACGTACGCGGCTCCCGGGCCGCAGGATCTGGGCCCTCCTGCTCGTCGCTCCCTTGACGATGCCGCTCTTCGTGACGAGCTACGCGTGGGCCAACCTCACACCCGGCCTGCAGGGCTCGTTTCTCCAGGCGACGGCGATCGTCGCCTTCACCTACTACCCGATCGTCTTCCTGCTCGTCGCCGTCTCGCTGAGAGGCCTCGATCCCGCTCTCGAGGAGACGGCACGCGCGCTCGGCCTCGGAACCTGGCACATCTTCTTTCGCGTCGTGCTACCGCAGGTCCGGCCGGCTGTGCTCGGCGGGCTGCTGCTCGTGGCACTCGACACACTCATCGAGTTCGACGCTTTCGTGGCGCTGAAGTTCCAGACGTTCGCGACCGACATCTACAACCAGTACCGGCTCGGCTTCAGCGTGTCGGGCGCCGCTGCACTCTCGTTCATGTCGATCGCGCTCTGCGCCGTCCTCTTGCTCGGGGAGGCCTGGCTGCGGGGAAACGCCAACTACACCCGCGTCAGCCTCGGGATCCGACGGGCGACTGTCCGCTACGAGCTCGGCAAGATGACGCTGCCCGTGGTCGCAGGGCTCACCGTGATCATCGGTCTCGGCCTCGGCATCCCTGTCGGCACGCTCGTCAACTGGCTCCTCTCGAGCAGCCACTCGGCCCTGTCGGGCGCCTCCGGGAACCTCCAGTACCTGCTGCCCGCGACGATCACCTCGGTCCTCCTCGGGGGCGCGGCAGCGCTGGTCGCGATCATGTTCGCCTTGCCCGTGGCCGCCCTCGCCGTCCGCTACCGCGGGTGGAGGGTGACCGCGGTGGAACGGACCGCCTACCTCGCCTATGCGCTGCCGGATCTCGTCGGGGCGATCGCGATCGCCTACGCGGCAAGCCACTGGGCGCGCTTCGCCTACGGCAGTTTCGCACTGCTCGTCCTCGCCGAGGCGGTGCTCTTCGTGCCGTTCGCGATCGTGTCGCTGCGAGCCACCCTCGGTCAGATCGAGCCGGCACTCGAGGACTCGGCCCGAGCTCTCGGGGCAGGGCCGCTCGCGACGCTCCGGCGGGTCACGGGCCCACTCGCACGGCCCGGATTCCTGGCCGCCGCAATGCTCGTCTTCGCGTTCACGCTCGGCGACATCTCGACCACCCAGGTGCTCCTCCCGCTCAACAGCTACACACTCGGCACCGAGTTCCAGGCGAACAGCTCGAGCATTGCCTTCGCGGCTGCGGCGCCCTTTGCGGCGGTGCTGGTCGTGCTCGCGATGGGGAGCGCCTGGGTCGTGATGGGCGGCTTCGGCGAAGTGCGTCAGCTCGGAGACGCGTGAGGTGGCCGATCTGCGCTGCGAAGGCCTGGCTAAGGCGTACGGCGCCCGCGCCGTGCTCTCCGAGGTCGATCTCCTCGTTCGGGAGGGAACGACGACCGCGATCCTGGGAGCCTCGGGGAGCGGGAAGACCACCCTGCTGCGCCTCGTGATCGGGTTCATCGAGCCCGATAGCGGCACGGTCGCGATCGGCGGGAACCTCGTCGCGGACGCCGGGCGCCTTCACGTTCCGGCTCACAAGCGTTCGGTCGGCTACGTGGCGCAGGAGGGAGCGCTCTTCCCCCACCTCACGGTCGGCGAGAACGTGTCGTTCGGGCTTCCCCGCGGGGAGCGGAGAAACAGCGCGAGAATCGGGGCGGCGCTCGATCTGGTCGGCCTGGGTCGCGACTACGCCGATCGCCGCTCGCACGAGCTCTCGGGCGGCGAGCAGCGCCGTGTGGCGCTGGCGCGGGCTCTCGCACCGGGGCCACGCCTGGTCCTCCTGGACGAGCCGTTCTCCGGACTCGACGCGGCACTCCGCGCCGAGACGCGGGAGGCCGTGCTCGGCGCCCTCGCAGCGCAGGGAGCTACCGCCGTGCTCGTCACCCACGACCAGGCGGAGGCGCTGTCGACCGGCCGGGAGGTCGCCGTCCTCCGAAGCGGGCGCCTTGTCCAGACGGCCGCGCCCTCGACCCTGTATCGCGATCCCGCCGATCTCGACGTCGCACGCTTCGTCGGAGATGCGGTCGTGATCCCCGGTCGGGCGGATGCCGGCGAAGTGGATTGTGTTCTCGGCCGCCTGCGGCTCCGTGAGCCGGTCGGCGACGGACCGGTCGACGTGATGATCCGCCCCGAGCAGCTCAGGCTCGCCTCGAGCGGCGAGGGCGAGAGCCGTAGCCGCCTCCTCTCCGCGCGAATCGTCGGCTATACGTTCTTCGGCCCCGAGACGATGATCCAACTCGCGATCGACTCCCAGCCGGCGACGCTCGTCGCCCGAACGCTCGATCACGACCTCCCGCCGGCCGGCGAGCTCGTGGCGGTCGAGGTCGAGGGGCCCGTGAGGGCGTACCCGCGTGAGGCGGCGCCGTGAGGCTCACCCGTCGCGCGGCGCTGATCCCGATGCTCCTCGCCGTGACCGCAGCGCTCGCGGGATGCGGCGGCGGTAGCGGCAAGCCGTCGATCGTGCTCTACAACGGCCAGCACCCCGAGCTCACCCGCGCGTTGATCGCTGCGTTCGAGAGGCAGACGGGGATCGCCGTTCGCGAACGAACCAACGACACGATCGTGCTCGCGAACCAGATCCTGCAGGAGGGAAGCGGAACTCCGGCCGATGTCTACCTCTCGGAGAACTCGCCGGAGCTGATGACGCTCGAGCAGCACCGCGCGCTCGCCCGACTGGGCCGCACCACGCTCGCCCAGGTTCCCGCCCGCTTCCGCTCGCCGGGCGGCGACTGGCTCGGGGTTGCGCTGAGGGTGAGCAGCCTCGTCTGCAACCCGGGGAAGCTCGGCCAGACCCCCCTCCCCAGGTCGATCCTCGACCTGGCGAAGCCGAGCTGGAAGGGCAAGATCGCCCTCGCCCCCGCCGACTCCGACTTCCCGCCCGTCGTCGGCGCCGTCATCGCCACCGAAGGAGCGAAGAAGGCCGCGACCTGGCTCGCCGGGATCAAGGACAACGCGGCCGTCTACGACGACGAGGAGGCAGTCGTCTCGGCCGTCAACAACGGCACTGTCGCCTGCGGCGTGATCAATCAGTATTACTGGTACCGGCTCCAGCTCGAGCTCGGGAAGGACGGCATGCACAGCAGGCTCTACTACTTCCCGACCGG
>DATIYE010000135.1:0-8083 GCA_035517795.1 Gaiellaceae bacterium
CGAGCAGGTCGAGCACCTCGTCCCGGAGGACGACCCCGACACCGCACTCTGCGGTGTCGACCAGACCGACGTACCGTGGGACCAGGGCTGGCCGATCTGCGAGGCCTGCCGTACGGTCGCCGACAGGCGCCTCAGCTGACCAGTAGACGGGGGGCCGTGTGCCCGTGACGCCGGCCGGACCGAGCCGCAGCAGGGTGACGCGGCCACGCGTGCTCAGGCAGGGTGCCGCGGCGGCGAGATGAGCACGATCAGCGTCCCGACCGTGTGCTCGTGGAACCCGTTCGCCCGCAGCAGCCGCACGTCCCGTGCCTGGTCTGGCTCGCGCCGGACGAAGACGTAAGCGAAGCGAGGAGCCTTGCGGACGGCGGTGTCGTAGGCGGGGTGGTGTGCCTCGTGGTAGTCGGTCGGAACGGGTGGGAGCACCCGGCCCGGTGCCCCCGCGGCGAGATGGGCGAGGTCGGCCTCGGAGACGACGATCCGCTCACGGGTGTCGAAGGTCATCCGTGAGGCGATCCAGTAGTCGGCGTAGGCGCGATCGACCCCGGCCCGGTCGAGCAGCGAGATCGCAGGAGCCACGTCGACCTGCCCCTGCTGGTAGGCGTCCTGCGGCGCGCGGGCGTCCTGCTGGTCGATCCACCTCGCGAGCCCCCCCGCCGACAGCGTCGCCGCCACCCCCAGCACAGCTGCGGCGCGCGGGATCGTACTTGCGACGGTCGCGATCGCCAGGACGAGCGCCGGCATGAGCACGACCACGTACCTCGGCTCCTCCGTGTTCGAGGTCAGGCCGTTCAAGGCGTAGAGAAACGGGTACGCGGCGATCACGGCGTAGAGCAGCGAGAGGCGGGTGTGGCGCGCACGCCAGGCGAGCCACCCGAATCCTCCGGCGGCAGCGAGATACAGGAGCGCGGACGGCGCAACCCCGAGCAGCCACGAGGCCGAGATCGGGACGCGTAGCCCGAGGATCATCGGGAACGTGCCCGAGACGTAGCCGTGGAGGCGGCTCGCGTAGGTCGTGCCGCTGCCGTACTGCGTGACCGACCACCAGTGGTGCCGGACGTTCGAGAGGATCCAGGGAAGGGCGCCGATCACCGCTGCGATCGCTCCGATCCAGGCCTCGCGCCAGACCCGAGGCCGCCGGATCGTCAGCCACACGAGCGCCGGCACGATCACCGCGACGGTCTGGAGCGACTCCCAGAATGCGAGGCCGATCAAGAGCCCGAAGAGCGCCACGTTCCTCCGACCGGGATCGCGGTCGAGCCTGAGCGTTCCGAGCAGCACGAGCGCGGAGTAGACCAGCCCGGCGCCGTAGAAGCCGCTCCAGACCTCGATCTTCCACACCGAGTAGATCGGCCAGATCCAGAGCAGGAGCGCCGCCACGAGGCCCGGGATCTCGCCGAGCTCACGTCGACCGAGCTGCCAGACGACGAGACCCGCGAGAACGCTGAGTCCGATCGGCACGATCCGCATCAGGACGAGGTGCGTGCCGAACAGCGCGAACAGGCCGGCCACCGGGAAGACCTCCTGCGTCCCGCCGTAGGACTGACCCCAGAAGAACGCAGTCAGCTCACCGTGGAGCACGTGCCTGGCCATCAAACCCCAGATGGCCTCGTCACCCTCGAGCCCGCCGATCGACGAGCGATAGATCACCACCCGGAGGACGATCCCGTAGACGACCGCGGCCCCGACAAGCCCGAGAAGCGCCCACCCCTGTGAGCGAGCGCGCCCGGCAGAGTTCAGCGCGTCTTCGCCGTGAAGGCCTCCCCGGACGGGTTGACCTTCTGGTTGGGCGCTTTGCACGTGAAGAAGGGCCTGGCGCCGCAGTTGCAAGTCACAAGCCGTGTGGCTCGTGACTTGCAACACAAGCGCGATCCGCGTTTCGAGGCGCCGCTACTTCAGCTCGACCTCGGCGCCCGCCTCTTCGAGCTGCGCCTTGATCGAGTCGGCCTCTTCCTTGTTTACCCCCTCCTTGACGGGCGCCGGCGCGCCGTCGACGAGGTCCTTGGCCTCCTTGAGGCCAAGCCCGGTGACTGCGCGTACGACCTTGATCACCTGGATCTTCTGCGCGCCTGCACCCGTGAGCACGACATCGAAGGCGGTTTTCTCCTCCGCCTCCGCGGCCGCGGCCCCGCCGCCGGCAGGAGCGGCCACCGCGACGGCGGCTGCCGCCGTGATGCCCCACTCGTCCTCGATCTTCTTCTTCAGCTCGACCAGCTCCAGCACGCTCATCGCGCCGAGCTGCTCGAAGACGGTGTCAACTGCCGCCATCGTCTGCCTCCTCGTTCTCTTGTTCGGATTCGGGTTCTTCGGTTGCCGGAGCCTCGGCTACTGGCTCGGGCTCCGGTTCGGCCTCGGCCGCAGGCTCCGCGTTCCCGGTCTCGGGCTCGGCCGCGGGCTCGGGTGCCTCCGCCTCTGCGGGAGCCGCGGCCGCATCGGATCCGCCCAACTGCTCAATGCGGGCGTCGATCAGCCCGACGAGGTTCTGCAGCGGAGCGTTGACGAGCCCGAGCAGGTTCTGCAGCGGGGCGACGATCGCCCCCAGGATCTGCCCGCGGAGCACATCGAACGGCGGGAGCTTCGCGAGTTCCTCGACGTCGGCCGCAGAGATCGTCTTGCCCTGCATCAGGCCGCCGCGGATCTCGAGCACCTTCGTCGCCTTGGCGGAGTCGGCGAGAGCCTTCGCCACCGCGACCATGTCACCGTCGCTCTCGATGAAGGCGATCGCCGAGGGGCCCTCGAGCAGCGTGAGGAGCGCGTCGGCGCCCGCCGCCTCGGCGGCCCGCCGGGTGAGCGTGTTCTTGACCACGGTGAAGCGCGCCCCATGCTCGATCAGCTTCCCGCGCAGCTCGTCGATCTGCGGCATCGTCAAGCCGCGGTAGTCGGCCACGATCAGCGTGTCGGCCTCCCTGAGCTTGTCGGTCAGCTCGCCGACCAACCGTTCCTTCTCGTCTCTGTGCATTCCACCTCCCACTACGTAAGTCGGCCCGCCTTTCGGCGAGCCGACCAGTTGAGAGGAACCCCAACGAATCCGACCCGCCTCGGCTGGGCTTCCACCCCCGAAGGGGCTGCCAGCTGTCTCAGGCGCAGGCTTGGATGAAAAGAAGGACCTAGGCTTCCGCCGCCTCCAGCTCCTCGGCGATCTCACGCGTCTTCGCGGGGTCGACGTGGATGCCGGGCCCCATCGTGCTCGCGAGCGTGACCTTCTTGATGTAGCGACCCTTCGCGACCGCCGGCTTCGCGCGGATGATCTCGTCGATCAGCGCCGCGTAGTTCTCGACCAGCGCGCGCTCGTCGAAGCTGCGCTTGCCGATCGGGATGTGGACGTTGGCGCCACGGTCGGTGCGGTACTCGAGCTTGCCGGCCTTCGCCTCGCGGACGGCTTTGCCGACGTCCATCGTCACCGTGCCGGTCTTCGGGTTCGGCATCAGACCACGCGGGCCGAGCACGCGGCCGAGCTTGCCGACGTTGCCCATCTGGTCCGGAGTCGCGATCGCGACGTCGAAGTCGGTGAAGCCCTCCTCGACCCGCTTGGCGAGATCTGCGGAACCGACGACGTCGGCGCCAGCCTCCTCGGCCTCGCGGGCCTTGTCTCCCTCGGCGAACACGGCGACGCGTGCCTCACGGCCCGTGCCGTGAGGAAGCATCAGCGTGCCGCGCAGCTGCTCCTCGGCGTGGCGCACGTTGAGGCCCAGGTTCATGTGCACCTCGACCGTCTCGTCGAACTTCGCGCCCTCGCTCGACTTCAGCAGGCGCACCGCCTCGACCGGGGAGTAGACATGCTCGCGGTCGATCGCGCCGCGCGCCCCGTCGTACCGCTTCCCGTGCTGCGCCATTACGTCTCCACCTCCACGCCCATCGACCGGGCAGTACCGGCAATGACCTTCATCGCCGCCTCGACATCGCGCGCGTTCAGGTCGACGAGCTTCGTCTCGGCGATGCCGCGGATCTGGTCTCTCGTCAGACGGCCGACCTTGTTGCGGTTCGGCTCCGATGAGCCCTTCTCGAGCCGCAGCACCTCCTTGATCAGGACGGCGGCGGGTGGGGTCTTGGTGATGAACGTGAAGCTGCGGTCCTCGTAGACCGTGATCTCGACCGGCGTGATGCGACCGTTCTCCTGCGCGGTCTGCGCGTTGAACGCCTTGCAGAACTCCATGATGTTGACACCGTGCTGGCCGAGAGCAGGGCCGACCGGCGGCGCCGGGTTCGCCTGCCCGCCGGGGATCTGCAGCTTGATCAGCGTGAGGATCTTCTTGGCCACGGATGCCTTTCTAGTCGAGCTTCTTGACCTGGTCGAACCCGAGCTCGACGGGAACCTGCCGCTCGAAGATGTCGACCAGCACCTTGAGCTTCTGCTGGTCGGGGTTCACGTCGACGATCTCGCCGTCGAAGTCGGAGAGCGGGCCGCTCGTGACCTTGACCGACTCGCCCAGCGAAAACTCGACCTGCGCCCGCGGCCGGTCGGCCGTCGCGGCGCCCGTCTTGAGAATCCGGTCGACCTCGCCCTGCGTCAGCGGGCCGGGCTTGGAGCCGGCGCCGACGAAGCCGGTGACGCCGGGTGTGTTCTTCACGACCGTCCACGCCTCGTCGCTCATGTCCATGTTCACGAGCACATAGCCCGGGAGGACGCGCTTCTCGGTCTGCACCTTCTGGCCGTCTTTCGTCTCGATCACCTGCTCGGTCGGGACGACGACCCGGCGGAAGCGCGGGCGCTGCCCCATCGACTCGATCCGGTGCTCGAGGTTGGCCTTGACCTTGTTCTCGTGCCCCGAGTAGGTGTTGACGACGTACCAGCGGAACATGGCTACTTGAGGAGCACCTTCTGGACGACCTCGCTCCAGATCCGGTCGTTCACCCACAGGTACGTGCCGACGATGATGCAGGCGACGAGCACGACGACCGTGCCCTGGACGACCTGGTTCTGACCGGGCCATTCGACCTTCTTGAGCTCGGAGGCCGACTCGTGCGCGAACCGCCAGAGCCGCTGCAGCGGATTACCGCCGCCGACTGCGGGCGCATCGGCGGCCGGCCGGCGTGCCGGAGCCGAGCTGCTCGGACCGAGGTCGGCTTCACGCGCCATCTAGCGAGACTCCCGATGAGGCGTGTGGGTGCCACACCAGCGGCAGAACTTCCGGAACTCCACCCGGTCGGGCGTGTTCCGCTTGGACTTCGTCGTCTGGTAGTTGCGCCGCTTGCACTCGGTGCAGGCGAGGGTGATCGCAACTCTCACTCCGGTCTTGGCCATGGCTCGCTCGTCGCTCGGCGTTTCTCTCTAAGGGCTCCGGGGCACGCTGACGCACCGCCGCTGGGCCGTGCAAGTGTAGCGAACAGGGCTAGGCGGACCGCAGCCTCGGCGCCGGGAGCACCATCCGCCCAATCCTCATCAGGTTACCTGCTAAAGTTGACGTTTACGTCAAGAACAACTATCAGATCCGACGCCCGGATGCCGAGGTGGGAGGCAGGAACACGGTGAAGCTCGAGTACAAGTGGGTCGCGCTCTCGAACACGACGATGGGGATGCTCGTCGCGATGATCAACTCGTCGATCCTCCTGATTGCGCTCCCGGACATCTTCCGCGGGATCCGCGTCGATCCGCTCGAGCCGGCAAACACGAGCTACCTGCTCTGGCTGATCCTCGGCTTCCTCGTCGTCATGGCCGTACTGCTCGTCAGCCTGGGCCGGCTCGGCGACATCTACGGCCGCGTGCGCATGTTCAACCTCGGCTTCGCCGTCTTCACCGCCTTCTCGATCCTGCTCTCGGTCACCTGGATGCACGGCAGCGCAGGCGCCCTGTGGCTGATCTTGATGCGGGTCGGCCAGGGGATCGGCGGCGCGCTCGTGTTCGCGAACTCGAGCGCGATCCTGACCGACGCCTTCCCGCCGAACGAGCGCGGGCTGGCGCTCGGGATCAACAGCATCGCGATGGTGGTCGGCTCCTTCCTCGGCCTCGTGATCGGCGGCCTGCTCGCGCCGCTCGAGTGGCGCCTCGTCTTCCTCGTCTCGGTTCCGGTCGGCCTCTTCGCCACGATCTGGTCGTACCACAGCCTCCGCGAGATCGGCGTCCGCAAGCAGGCGCGGATCGACTGGTGGGGGAACGTCACCTTCGCGCTCGGCCTCATCGCCGTCATGGTCGGGATCACCTACGGGATCCAGCCCTACGGCGGCCACACGATGGGCTGGACGAACCCCTTCGTCCTCGCGATGCTCGGGAGCGGCCTCATCCTGCTTGGCGCGTTTTGTGTGATCGAAACGCACGTCGCGGAGCCGATGTTCCATCTCGACCTGTTCCACATCCGGGCCTTCAGCGCCGGGAACCTGGCCGCCCTGCTCGCGGCGATGGGGCGCGGCGGGCTGCAGTTCATCCTGATCATCTGGCTGCAGGGGATCTGGCTGCCCGAGCACGGCTACTCGTTCTCCCAGACCCCGCTCTGGGCCGGCATCTACATGCTGCCGCTGATCGCCGGGCTGCTCATCGCCGGGCCGTCGTCGGGCTACCTCTCGGACCGCTTCGGCGCGCGGCCGTTCGCGACCGGCGGCATGTTGATCGCCGCCCTCAGCTTCGCGCTCCTGATCGTGCTTCCGGTCACCTTCGCCTACACCTGGTTCGCGCTGATCCTGTTCATGAACGGCTTCGGCATGGGGCTCTTCACCTCGCCGAACAGTGCGGGCGTGATGAACAGCCTGCCTCCCGCCCAGCGGGGCGCCGGTGCCGGGATGCTGGCGACGTTCTCGAGCTCCGCCGCCGTGCTCTCGATCGGCGTGTTCTTCTCGCTGATGATCGTCGGACTCTCATCCGGGCTGCCCTCGACGCTCCACGACGGTCTGGTCGCCCACGGCGTGCCTCAGGCCGACGCGACCCGGATCGCCCACCTGCCGCCCGTTGCGACGCTCTTCGCATCGTTCCTCGGCTACAACCCGGTCAGGAACCTGCTCGGTCCGCACGTGCTCGCTTCGCTGCCGCCGTCCGACTCCGGGACGCTCACGGGTTCGAGCTTCTTCCCTCATCTGATCTCGGGCCCGTTCCACACGGCACTCGTCTATGCGTTCTCGTTCGCGATCGTCGCCTGCCTCGTCGCCGCGGTCGCCTCACTGCTGCGCGGCGGCAAGTACCACTACGAGGAGAAGCCGGCGGCCGCCCCCGTCGTCTCCGGCGTGCCGGAGGCGGTGACCTCGTGACCGCCCGGACCTCCGAGCGTGAATACCGGATCGGCGAGGTCGCCGAACTCGTCGGCCTGACCACGAGGACGATCCGCTATTACGAGGAGCGCGGCCTGCTCGGGGAAGCCGACCGGAGCAAGGGCTCGCACCGCCTCTACACCGATGCCGACATCGGGCGCCTGACCGAGCTCGTCCGCCTTCGCGACCTGCTCGGGCTCACGCTCGAGGAGCTGAACGACCTCGCCGAGACCGGACAAGCTCGCGCCGCTCTCCGCGACCAGTGGGCCGAATCGACCAGCGACGGGGAGCGTGCGGCGATCGTCGAGGCCGCGATCCCGCTCGTGGAGCGCCAGATCGAGCTCGTCGACGCCCGACGGAAGAGGCTCGACGAGTTCGCCGTGGAGCTCGCCGGCAAGCTCGAGACACTCCACGAGCGGCGCCGCGAGCTCGGAGCTCAGCCAGCTACGATGGCCGAGCCTCGGCGGCGTAGCTCAGCTGGTTAGAGCGCCGGACTCATAACCCGGAGGTCGGTGGTTCGAGCCCACCCGCCGCTACTGCTCAGAGCACGTTCTGGCTTCGGCGCTCGAGGAAGACGACGTCGCGCCAGACGCCGTCGAGCTTGCCGAGCCGCTCGCGGACACCGACCACCCTGAAGCCGACGCTCTCGTGCAAGCGGATGCTGGCGGCGTTCTCCGGGAAGATCCCGGCCTGGATCGTCCAGATACCGTCGAGCTCCGAGCGCCGGATCAGCGCTTCGAGCAGTAGCCGGCCGATGCCGCGACCTCGCACCGAGGCGGCGACGTACACCGATACCTCCGTCACTCCACCGTAGACGCAGCGCTCCGAGACGGAAGAAAGGGCTGCCCAGCCCAAGACCCGGCCTTCCTTCATCGCCACAACCCGCTGGCCTACGAGATGACTCCGATCCCAA
>DATIYE010000136.1:0-4317 GCA_035517795.1 Gaiellaceae bacterium
TACACGCCGCGCCCGAGCCCCGTGACTGCAATCGCGATCACGTAGACCTCGAGCGGGTAGAGGGCGCCTGCCGACGGCACAGGGCGCCGGAGGCCACCGCCGCGCTGGACGCCGGACGCGTACGAGGCGGCCAGGAGCGTCGAGAGCTCGCCGACTCGGAGCGGCCGCATCACCTCGGGACACGCCGACCGTCTGCGGGCGATCACCTCACCGAGAGGGCCGCGGAGCGGCGCCGGCGGCGGGAGCTCGACCGCAGGCCGGTGATCGTGGGTGCGGCTCGAGCGTGCGACCGTCTCCGCCAGGTCGCCGCCGGCGAGCCGCTGCAGGATCTCGAGTCGGTCGGGCGCGACATGCGGGTAGAGCCGCGAGGCCTCGTGGAAGCACTCGGCCGGATCGTCGAGGGCCACGCCGGCCGGGCCATGCACGAGCGAGGCAAAGTGCGCGGTCGGAGGCACGCCCGTCATGGGAAGGGATGTGGGTGGGGATTGATCTCACGTTCGTCGAGCACGCCCGGCCGGAGCCCGAGCGCCGCCGCCGCCTCGTACAGCCGGCGTCCGCCGAGACATCGCGCTGAATGCAGCGTGTCGAGCGGGCAGAGCTCGGGCGCAATCACCCGGACGACCGAAACGCCGAGCGACGCGACGTCGGGCGAGGTGACGTTGACGGCGAACGCGGTCGCCCCGGCGGCCTCCACCCGCCGGCAGAGCGCCTCGAGCTGCCCGGACGGGTGCCCACCCACGAGGGTGGGCACCTCCGCGAACGCCACGCGCTCGGTGCTCGAGTCGAGGAACCGCGTGACCACCGAACGGGCGTGGTCGGCGTAGTAGCGGATGTGATCGTCGAACGAGGTGACGCCCCCGCCTCGACGGCCGAACCTCCGTCCGGGCTCGAGCAGTGCAAGCTTGGCGCCGGCTGCTCGTGAAGCGAAGGCCTCTGCCAGCGCCCGCCACCAGGCCCGTTCGACCGTGACCGACGCGGCGGCCCCGACTCCGAGCGCTCCGGGAACCTCGGCCGGAGCCCGCACCACCCCGAGAACCGTCGGCAGTGCGTGAAAGCACGAGAGGTCGACGGCGGCGAAGCGTAGACCGGCACGCTCGAACAGATCCGGGCCGCCAGCCGTGTCGTTATTGCTCGGTTCGAGGAGCGGCAGCGACAGCCGGTTCGCCCACGTAACCATGAATGCGTCCCGCTCGAGCAGTTCGAGGAGCGCGTGCACGAGCGCCTTCTCCTCGTTCTCGGCGGCGGCGAGACCGCTGCTCGTCGCAAGTCCGATCGGACCGGCGCCCGGGAGCCTCGCCGGGCCGAGGTACACGAGCTCCGCCGGCAGGAAGGCGGGCTCGCCGCCGACGAGCCGGTGGCCCTCGACCCAGGCGACCCTGGTGCTCGACGTGAAGCGCCGGAAAGGGAACCCGGGACGTTCGAGCTGCCGCTGGGAGAAGAGGGCGAACCGTTCGGGTGGGACAGCCGCCTCACCAAGCTCGTCGGCCGTCGCAACCAGAAGCCTCTCGCGGGGCACGAGCGTCGCCGAGTATCGCTCGAGCGCCTCGCCGACCGCCGCAGCCGCCGCCTCGGAACGCGTGGCTCCGGCCCCGCCGAGTCCCGATAGGTGGTCGAGCGAAGCCCCGAGAACGCCCGGGGCGTTCGCGACGGAGCACGTGGCCTGGAAGAACCTCGGGTCAGCCGCACTGCGTAGGGACTCCTCGACGGAGCGCACGATCCCCACGTACGGCGAGACGGCCGCGCGCAGGCTGCACGGGAGGGCGGCGATCACGCCGCCTCGGCCTCGTGCCAGGGAAGCGGCGGCGCGACCCGTTCGGACAGGGAGCACGCCGGGCAGCGGGGTACCCGGAGCACCCTGTGCGCGGTGAGCGACGGCGAGGGCCGTGCCTCGAGCACGTGGAGGAGGCCCGGGAGACTCGTGTCACCCCCGCCGAGCCAGGCGAGAACGAGCTGCGAGACGAGGCCGGCGGCCATCGCGTCGAGCGGCGCGCCTGCCGCCGCCTGCACCGGCGCCTCCTCGATCCGCCGGAGATCGCTGCCGTACTCGACGTGCCCCGCGAGCCTGAGGAGGAGGCACTCATAGCAGGACGACTCGCCGGGAACGACGAGCGGCCCGACGGTCACCGCCAGGCCGTCGTACGGCCGCAAGAGAAGCCAGCGCTGACCGTGCTCGATCGCGAGCGTATTCCAGGCCGAAAGCGCTCGTGCCTCGTGCCCGGCAGGCGCGGCGACGGCGACGTCGACCTCGCCGCCCTCTTCCCACTCGAGCTGCCGGACGGTCCCGACCCCGGAAGCGTGGAGCAGCCGGGCGACCCCGGCACCGACGGAGGAGCTGCCGACGACCCCGACGCTCGCCGACCGCAGGCGCGCGGCCGCGACGGCGGGAGCCAATCCATACTCCGCGGCTAACGCTGCGGCTGCGGAAGGCTCCCCCTCGGCGAGGCCGGGGCCTTCGACGAGCAGCCCGTGTGCCGCGAGGAGCTCGAGTGCGCGGTCGATCGCCGGCCTGGCGGACTCCCCCAGCCCCCTCGCGACCTCGTCGGCCGTATGCGACCCGTCCAGCAGAGGTAGGAGCCTCGGAAGGAGCGCCCTCACGGCGGCGCCCTCGAGGACGACGACCGACCGGCCATGCTCGAGCAGGAGCCGGTCGCCGTCCTCGACCAGGCGGTACCAGGGGGCCAGGAGCGGCCGCCGGAGAACACGGTGATTCAAGTCCCCGTGGTTCAAGTCCCACCACCGACCATCGTCCGTCAGTCGTCCCCGACCCGCGCGCCGCAGCTGCAGCAGCTGCTGCAACAGGTGAGGACGAACGCGAACGCGCTCGTCCTCGGCCCCTTGACTGCGATCGAGAGATCGAGCAGCTCATCGGTCAGAGCGTCGAACATGGCTTACCTCCGTTGTCGATATAGACAACATACCGGCAGAGGTGTGACGTGTCCGGAACGAAACTGCAACGCTGCGGCCTGCTGCGCTCGCCCCTTCAAATTCAGCGCGAGATCGGCGAAGATCACTCCGTCAGGTCTCGTCGCAGCGGAGGGAACAAACCGTGGGGACAGGAACTCGCAGGTTGCTGATCGGTACGATCGGAGCGGTCGTCGCCGGCATCGCAGTCGCAGGTGGATCGGCCACCACCACCGGTCCGAAGCCGGGCGGCACCTACCGGGTCGCCTTCGAGCAGTCGTTCGGCTTCACCGACGGCTTCGACCCGACCGGCGAGTACTACACGTTCTCGTGGGCGATCGAATCGAACCTGATGATCCGGACCCTCGTCGGCTACGACCACGTCGCGGGACCGGCCGGGAACAGGTTGGTCCCGGACATCGCGACCGCCGTGCCCAAGCCGACGGACGGCGGCAAGACCTACACGTTCCAGATCAAGAAAGGCGTGAAGTTCGGCCCGCCCGTGAACCGGCCAGTGACCGCAGCCGACATCCTGTACGCGATGGAGCGGATCGCACACCCCAAGGACGGTGCCGAGTATGCGTTCTACTACTCGCCGATCGTCGGCTTCGACGCTTACGCCGCGGGCAAGGCGAAGACGATTGCGGGCATCCAGACGCCGAATCCGAGCACGATCGTGATCCACCTCAGCAAGCCGACGGGCGACTTCCTCTACCGGATGGCGATGCCGGCGACCGGGCCGATCCCGGTCGAGGTGGCGAAGTGCTTCGAGGGCGAGGCCGGCAAGTACGGCAAGGACGTCGTCTCCACCGGCCCTTACATGATCGAGGGAGCCGACAAGGTCGACGACTCGTCCTGCTCGAAGCTGAAACCGATGAGCGGCTTCGACAGCGTGTCGAACCTAACGCTCGTCCGAAACCCGGACTACGACCCGAAGACCGACTCGCCGGCGGCCCGGCAGAGCTTCCCGGACGAGTTTCAGTTCACCGTCGACCCGAACGTGACCGACATCGTCAACCGGGTCGCGGCCGGCGACCTCGAGGACGAGAATGCCCCCAGCCTCCCGCCGGAGGCGCTGGAGCAGTACGCGAGGGATCCGTCGAAGAAGAAGGACCTCCATCTCAACCCCGGCGACCTCGTCGACTACCTGACGATGAACCTGACCCAACCGCCGTTCGACGACATCCACGTCCGCAAGGCGATGAACTGGATCATCGACAAGGCGGCGCTGCGCCAGATCTGGGGCGGACCGCTGCTCGGCAAGGTCGCGGGGCACATCGTCCCCGACTCGATCTTCGACAACCAGCTCGCCGAGTACAACCCGTACGAGACACCGGGCGATCACGGCAGCCTCGCGAAGGCGAAGGCCGCAATGATGGGGTCGAAGTACGACACCAACCACGACGGCACCTGCAG
>DATIYE010000137.1:0-29855 GCA_035517795.1 Gaiellaceae bacterium
CCGCTGCTTCGAGCAACTCGACGACGACGACGTGATCCGGCTGATCGAGGAGAACCGCTGTGAACGCGAGGGCGCCACCGACACGGTTCGCGCCTCGGAGGCTTCGGTGAACGCAAGAGCGCCGTAGCCGAACACTTGCGGGTATCCCTGCCCTCGATCGGTCCAGGCCCCGATGCGGTCGCTCGCTCGACGGTCGAAACTGTTGGTATGGGGCGGCTATCGCGGAAATGGCGCCGCTTCTGGGGAATACGGCCGGGTGAGTTGGGGTTGCCTCCTGCCGGCAGCAGAAGCGCCAAGCTCGGTGGCGTTCCGGGTATTCACCGTAGACCGGGTCGTGGAGGATCGCGATGACGGCGGCTGAAGCGATCTCGTCCGAGGAGCTACGGGAGCTGGCTGAGTTCCGGGCGTCGCGGGGCGTGGTCGTGAGCCTTTCCCTCGGCGTCGATCCAGCGCGGGCCGGCATGCCCGCAGAGATCGCGAGCCGTCTCGATTCGCTTGTCGCGCAGGGGAGGCGCGAGGGCCGGACGGTGCTCGCCGGCGTCGGTCATGCCGAGCGGCAAGCGTTCGACGAGGATCTGGCGCGGGCGGCGGCCGAGGCTCGCAGCGCGATCGGCGCCGTGAGTGTCGCCTGTTTTGCAGACGGCCCGGACGGACTCTGGCGCTCGGCGGCGGTGCCGGGTCGGCTGCCCGACGTGGTGAAGGTCGGCCGTTTCCCTTACCTCGTCCCGCTCATGAGTGCGGACCTGAACGAGCAAGCTCTGGCGGTGGCCGTGAGCCGCGAGCGGGGAGAGATTTTCCGGCTGCGGTCGGGCCGCCTGGAGCAGCTCGTCGATCTCTCGGAGCAGCAGCCGCGCCGGCATCGCGACGCCGAGGCGTGGCAGCAGGCGAGGCTCGAGCGGCACGTCGACGAGCTCGCGCGCGCACACCTGGGCAGGATCGCCGTGCAGCTCGACCGGCTCGTGGCGGCGAACCCCTCGGCGGGTCTCATCCTCGCCGGGGAACACGAACACGTCGCCGCTCTCGAAGCGCTTCTCTCGCACGACGCGCGTGCCGCTGTCGTCGGCGCGGTTCGGGTGGAGGCGCACGCCGGGATGGCCGAGCTCGAGCGGCTCATCCTGCCGCTCCTCGACCAGAAGGCGCGGCAGGAGGAACGCGCGGTCGTCGAGAGGTGGCGTTCCGAGCTAGGGGAGCGCGGACGCGCCGCGCAGGGATGGACTGACACCCTCGGCGCGGCCTGCAACGGCCGTGTCGCGCTGCTGCTCTTCACCGCGGGCGCGGCCGGCGCAGCCCGCCGGTGCCCGATCTGCGGGCGTGCGAGCCCCGCGGGTGAAAGCTGTGCGGTGGACGGTGCGCGGCTCGAGATCGAGCCGGATGCGCTCGACCTGGTCATCCGACTCACGCTCGGGCACGGCGGGAAGGCGCGGCTCATCCATGACGAACCGGGCCTGAACGCTGACGACGGGGTCGGAGCTCTCCTGCGGTTCTGACGCCGGGTTTCCCGCAGCCGGATGCGGGCTGACGCCGATGTTCCCAGACACCGGCGAGGACGACGATCGTCGTATGGTCCCGGTTGCACGGAGGAATCTCTTTGCCGACAAGGGCCGGTTCGCGATGTCGGTGGGCGGCGTGGCGTTCGCCGTCCTGCTGATCCTGATCGTGGTCAGTCTCTATCGTGGCTGGAGCGGAGCGGGTTCGATCTACTCGAAGCTCCCCGGCGAGGTTTGGGTCGCTCAGGCGGGGACGATCGACCCGTTTCACTCCACCTCGCTCCTGCCTGCGAACCGTGCGGCCGAGCTGCTGCGCGTGCCCGGCGTGGTCGGCGTGATGCCGGTCTACGCCCGGCACCTCGCCTTCCCGACGCGCGGCGGTGAGCGGGTCGACGCCTATGCGATGGCGATCACCGCCCCGACCGTCCGGTTGGCGCCGGACCTGCGACCGTACTTCCCTGCGCCGGGACACATCGTCGTCGAGCGCGTACTCGCGGACGCGGCAGGTGTACGGTCGGGTGGGACGTTGCGCGTGCTCGGCCGCTCGCTCGTCGTCGACCGCCTGCTGAGCGGCGGCAACAAGATCGTCCAGTTCGCGTTCCTCAATCCCGTCGACGCGAAGGCGCTCCTCGGTCAGCCCGGGCGCGTGAGCTACTACCTGCTGAGAACGCGGCCGGGAGCCGATCTCGGCACGGTCGGCAAGGCGGCGGCCGCGCTCGTACCGGGCTCGGAAGCCCATACGAGCGCCGACTTCGCGGGAGCGTTCAGCCGGCTCGTGAACAGCGGCTTCCTGAGTGTCGTCGGCGTTCTCGTCGCGATCGGCTTCGTCGTCGGGGGCGCGGTGATTGCGCTCACCACCTACACGGCGACGGTCGAGAAGGCCCGTGACTACGGGGTGCTCAAGGCGGTCGGGGCGCCCGGGTCGTTCCTGTACCGGATCGTCGTCTGGCAGAGCCTGATGGTCGGGCTCGCGGGGTCGCTGCTCGGGATCGGAGCCTCTGCTCTTGTGGCCAACCTGGTGAGCAGATGGGTTCCGGAGTTCGTCACCGACCTGCGCGTCCTCGACGTGCTCGGCGTCTTCGCCGTCGCCGTGCTGATGTCTGTGGCGGCCTCGTTCGTTCCCGTCCGGCGGCTCAACCGGATCGATCCCGCGATGGTGTTCCGGGCATGACGACAGGGCTCCTCCGGGTCGAGGGCCTGACCAAGGTTTTCGGTGCCGGGCGCACCCGGGTCGTCGCCGTCGGCGGCGTCGACCTTGTAACCGATCGGGGTGAGGTGACGCTGGTGATGGGACCCTCGGGATCGGGGAAGACGACGCTGCTGACGATGATCGGCTGCCTCCTTCGGCCCACCTCCGGCCGCGTCGTGATCGAGGGCCTCGACGTCACGGAGCTCCCGGTACGCGAGCATCCGCGGATCCGCCGGACGCTCGTGGGCTTCGTCTTCCAGACCTTCAACCTGCTCGATGCGCTCTCGGCTCGGGAGAACGTCGAGGTTGCGCTCAACATCGGCGGGGTCAAGGGAGCCGCCGCTACCGAACACGCACGACGGCTGCTCGTGGACGCCGGGCTGGAGGACCGCCTCGACTTCCTCGCGCACGACCTCTCGGCGGGCGAGCGCCAGCGCGTCGCGATCGCGCGCGCGCTGGCGAACGACCCGCCGCTCATCCTGGCAGACGAGCCGACGGCGAACCTGGACACGCCCCACGGGCGCGACGTCATGAAGCTCCTGCGGGCCCTGACCCGCCGGCAGCACCGCGGCGCGGTCGTCGTCTCTCACGACGAGCGTCTGCGCGCGATCGCCGATCGGATCGTCTGGCTCGAGGACGGCGTCGTGACGCGGGTCGAGGCACCCGAGCCGTCCGGCGCGGTCGTCAGCGTTGCGCCTCGAGGGAGTGCTCTGTGAAGGCGCGAAGCTGCTCGGCGTAGGCAGAGAGACGAGCCGCGACAAAGGCATGGACCGTCCCCTCCGGATAGGTTCCGTCCGCGCGCCGCCGGCCTGCCGGCCGGCCCGTCAGCAGCGCGATCCCCTCGTCGATCGTCCGAACGGCGAAAACGCGGAAGCGGCCCTCCCTGACTGCGGCGACCACCTCCTCGTCGAGCATCAGGTTGGAGACGTTCGCCTCCGGGATGACGACGCCTTGCCTGCCGGTCAGCCGGCGGGCCTTGCAGGTCGCGTAGAAACCTTCGATCTTGCGGTTCACGCCACCCACGGCCTGGACGGCGCCGTGCTGGTCGACCGAGCCGGTGACGGCGATGCCCTGGTCGAGCGGTAGCCCCGACAGAGCGGAGAGCAACGCGTAGAGCTCGGTCGACGAGGCCGAGTCGCCCTCGATCTCGTCGTAGGACTGCTCGAAGGTGAGGGTGGCCGAGAGTGCGAGCGGCTGCTCCTGCCCGTATGTCGAGGAGAGATAGCCCGACGAGATCATGAAGCCCTTCGAGTGGATCGGGCCGGAGAGCTCGATCTCGCGCTCGATGCTCTCGATGCGGCCGCGGCCGATCGCGACGCGTGCGCTCACCCGTGTCGGGCGACCGAAGGAGTAGTCGCCGAGATCGAGGATCGAGAGGCCGTTGACCTGGCCGACCCTCGCGCCCTTGGTCTCGATCACGAGCGTCCCGTCGCGGATCAGCTCCTGGATGCGCTCCTCGAGCAGACTCGACCGGTACTCCTTCTTGCGCACCGCCAGGTCGACATCGACGGCTTCGACGAGCGGATGTCCGAGCCGCTCGGCCCAGAAGCTCGCCTCCGAGACGACGTCCGAGACGTCGAGGAGGCGTGTCGACAGCTTCCGCTGGCTCTCACGCAAACGCGCCCCGTACTCGACGACGCGGGCGACCGCGGCACGGTCGAGGTGGCGCAGGCCGTTCTCCCTGACGCATCGGCTCACGAAGGCGGCGTAGTTGCGCTCGTGCTCGGCTGTCCAGTCGAGCTCGGGGGTGAAGTCGGCCTTGACCTTGAAGAGCTCGCGGAAGTCCTCGTCCACCGCGTAGAGCAGGTGGTAGAGCACCGGCGAGCCGAGCAGGATCACCTTTGTCTCGAGCGGAATCGGCTCCGGGCGCAGACTGGCGCTCGGCACTGCGCTGAACTCCTCGCCGAGGTTCTCGACCCGCGCCTCGCGCCCGCGAAGGGCCCGCTTGAGCGCCTCCCACGCGAATGGGTGACGGAGGATGTCCAGCGCGTCGACGATCAGGAAGCCGCCGTTCGCGCGGTGGAGCGCTCCGGGCTTGATCTCGCGGAAGTCGGTCACCATCGCCCCGAAGGTGGCGCGGTACTCGATCCGTCCGAGCAGGTTGTAGTACGTCGGGTTGTGCTCGACCACGACCGGCGCTCCGGCGAGGCCGTCGTGCTCGACGAAGGCGTTGACGCGAAAGCGGGCGTGGTCGTGCGTCCGCAGGCTGACCGGAAACGGCACCTGCGGCGCGCCCTCCCCTTCCCGGAAGTCGGCCAGGTGGGCGAGAAGATCGGTCTTCGCGTCCTGCAGGTAGGAGAGCACCTCGGGCAGCCCGCGGTAGGCGTCCTCGAGCTCGAGGAACAGGCGGTCGGTCGCGAACAGCGCGACCTCGTGGTCGAGCTCCTGCACCCTTCGTGACGCCTCCTTCTCCAGCTGGTGCACGCGGTAAACATGGCCTGCCGTCTCCAGCTCGACCTCGGCGCTTGCCCGTGTCACCTGCCGCCGCTGCTCCTCGGGCAGGGCATCGAACTCCTCGCGACTGATGGGCTTGCCGTCGACGAGCGGAACCGAGATCACCCCGGTAACCGTCGTTTGCAGGGCGACGTTCCGCTCGGCGGCGAAACGCTTCAGCTCCTCCTCGAGCCGCTCGCGCTCGCCGGCGATCTCACTGATGATCTGCCGCCGGCGCTCGTCGTACTCCTCGCTCTCGAACACTCGCGGGATTTCCCGGCTCACCGCTTCGAGGAACGCGTCCATGTCGCGCGCAAACGCCGTCCCCCGGCCGGCCGGCAGCGCGATGGCGTTCGGCCGGTCCGGGTTGGCGAAGTTGTGGACGTACACCCAGTCGTCCGGCGTGGGCTGCGCCGGCGCACGAGCGCCGAGAATGTCGAGCACGGTCGTCAGACGTCCCGATCCGGGTGCACCCGAGACGAACAGATTGAACCCGTGCGCGGCTGTGTCGAGACCGAAGTCGAGAGACTCCAGCGCCCGCGGCTGCCCGATCGTGCCCACGAGCGGCTTCACCTCTTCGGTGCTCGCGAAGCGAAGCCGCGCCGGATCGAGCCGCCGACGGAGCTGCTCGGGCCGGAGCTCGAGCCGCCGAGCGGCGCGCCCCGGCGCCGCGCGATCCGCCGCTTCACTCACGGGCTCTGTCGGTCGAGATCAGCGCCGGTCATCCCGCTCATCTCACCCAACCTACCGTTCCGTCGAAACGGCGACGCGATGAGGAGCTGCATCCCATTGCGGCAAACCCGCAGCGGGTCCGCGGAGTCATCCGATGCCGTGGGTCTCCAGGAAGCCGACGATGCGCCCCAACCAGTCCGAAGGGAGGGAGGATGTCGGGGATCGCCACATCGAGGCGTGCACCGAAGACGGGGCGCCGCCGCCTGGCTCTGCTCGCGGGCGACCAGGAGCCACAGGGAGACGGTGCACCGATCGACCGCGACTACTGGCTCGCCCATTGCGAGGGCTATCGCGTCGAGGCGACGGAGGGGCGGATCGGGTTCGTCGACGAGGTCCGTACCGGGCCGGATCATCCACACGACACGATCCTCGCCGTCCGCACCGGAAGGCTCGGGCGGAGAATTCTGCTCGTTCCCGCGGCGGAGACGGAGCACATCGTTCCGCTCGCCGAGCGGATCTGGCTGCGCACGCCGGTCACGATCATCGGCTCAGAGCACGGGTGATCGTGGCTTCCGGCGACTGAGATCGAACGGGAGATAGTGAGGTCGATGTGATGAGCGAGACAAGCGAGAGCTACAGTCCCCGAGCGGGGGACGTGGTCGAGATCACCGGGCACCGGGTCGGCGAATCAGGCCGCACGGGTGAGATCCTCGAGGTGATCGGCGGTGCGGGAGAGCTGCACTACCGTGTGCGCTGGGAGGACGGGCACGAGAGCATCTTCTACCCGTCCAACGACGCGGTCGTGCGCCCGGTCCGTGCCCGCTCGAGGAGAAAGGCGTGAACCCGGCGAGGCCGGCGGCGAGCTCGAACGAGCCCAGATCGCCAGGAACTGATCCCGAACCGCCGCGTCGGACTACGGTCGAGAGGGTTGATGCAGGCCTGGGAGAGCCGGCACGAGCCGGACCGCGAGGAGCGCCGCCGCTCCAAGGGCGAGTCCGGCGCTGATGTCGAGCCAGAAGTGGTTCCCGCTGATGAGGAGCGCGAAGGCCACCCACGCCGGCCAGGCGACGAACCCGATCCGCAACAGCGGGCGTCGGGTCGCGGCGAAGAGCATCACGCCGACGATCAGTGCATCGGCTGCATGGAGCGAGGGCATCGCGGCGTACTGGTTCGCGAGCACGCGGACGATCCCGCTGTGCATGTTCAAGCCCTCGTAGAGGCGAAGAGTGTCGACGAGATTCTCATCCGGGAAGAGCCTCGGCGGCGCGAGCGGAACGGCGAAGTAGACGATCAGCCCGATCGTGTTGGCGAGCATGAACGCATTCCGAAAGCGAGGGTAGAGCTGATAGCGGCGTAGATAGACCCAGACGAACGCGGCAAGGACGACGGCGAACTGGGCCAACCAGTAGGTCCAGTCCGCAAGATGCAGGACGAGCCGAGGGCCGCCGAGGACCGCCCGCTGGAGACCGGGCTCGAAGAAGAGGCCCATCCTGCGCTCGGCACCGATGAGCCCCCTGGCGTTCGCGACCGCGTCCTTCCGATCACCGGCGGCGGCTGACCGGACGATCTCGTATGAGACGGCGAAGCCGGCCCACAGCGCGATCTGCAGCAGCAGGTCCCTCCAGCCGCGCGGAGGGAATCGCGATGCAGGCATCGGTTGGCGCCGGGGCACGTCGGTCAGTGTGACCCGATCGAGGAGACGATCACGACCGGGCAGGGCGTCGACTGTGGCGGCGACAGCGTCTCGATCTTCGTTCCCAGACCGCGACCGGCATGATCCTACGCCGCTTCTACCAACCCGAACTCGCTTTCAGAGGACACGCCCCAGGCCGTCAGGTCGGTGAGGCTGCCCGGCTAGCAACGGTGAGACGGGCAGCATCCCTGGCTCTCGACGAGATCACCGGAGAACGAGATACGCGCGTATGTGCAAGAACGAGCCACCTTCCTTGTCATTCCGAACTCCCGGAGCGAAGCTGATCGTATGTGGCCCTGCTCGCGTCCAGCGCCAGGCGAAGAGCACGCTACCGGGAATCGCTCTGCCCAGACTGGACTTCCCTTGCCAGATCCCGGTTTCATCGAACGTCTCGCGGCCGTCGATCAACACTCGCGCGTGGCCTGCCTCGCAACACGGCTCACCGAGCGTTCCGAGCAGCGCGATCGCAGATCCGTTGAAGCTGATCGTTCCGATCGGGCCGACGGAGCGCGACGTTCGATGGGCGAAGGCCCAGCGGCTCTTGGCCGGTATGACTTGTCCCGGGGCCAGCGCTGCAGCAGCGATCTCGATCGCGAGCCCGCCGTTCGTCTGCCAGGCGGTGGCTGTCGTCTGCGGGGGCGGGCCGTCGAAGAAGCGGCCGAACGCGCCGTCGGTACCTCGCGCTGAGATCGCGGCCGCGGCGTTGGTCAGGATCCAGGATCGCGCGAAGGACGCCCCCGCCTCCGTCGCGAGCGCGTACATCGCCTCGACCAGGGGCTCGACGATGTCGTTCTCGGCTTGTAGATCCGCGAACACCCCCGCGCCGTCGGAGAGGTGGGAAGCCATCGCTCTCGCGGTCTCGAGTGCCTGTTCGAGATAGCCGCGCCGGCCGGTAACCCGGAACAGCTCGAGCCCGCTCCAGATCATGTCTCCATTCACCGAGGCAAAGAATCGATGCGGAACAGGCGTGCACGTCGTCCCGTTGTCGAAGACGTAGACGGTGTACAGAGGGACGCGCGGATCGAGAAAGTGGGAGCGGACAGCCGCATAGCGGCCGATCGCCGAGCGCAAATATGACGCGCCGCCGGTCGCCTGGTAGAGAAGGACAGCCGCCTTGATTGCGTTCCCGTCGGTTTCGAGCGTCTTCAGGTGGTTGATCTCACCACTCGGCTGCTGGTAACGAATCTCCGGGCAAGCGCCGAGCGCGAAGGCATCTGAGTCCTCGACGTACCCGAACGCCGCCTCAGCCTTCGCCAGGGCGTCTGCGTCACCGGTCACCTCGTACTCGCGGACGTCCGCAATGGCGTCCCACTCCGGCACATCACTCCACGACCGGCACGACGGAAGCGAGCAGGGCGTCGCGTAACTCGGCGACGTCGAAACGAGAGCCGACATCACCGGTGAGATGCTCGCATCGTGAGCGACCTCCCAGCGCAAGTAGAGCGAGTACGTCATGGCGTCGACGCCCCAGTCGCTGTTTGCCTGTGGGCAGGTGGAGCTATCACATTGCCTCCAAAGCCCATCGCGAGCGTAATAGACGTCCAACAGCGTCGAGAGGGCCAGGCGACCGGCCGCTGCGAAAGTCGTCTCTCCGCCCATTCGCGCAGGAGCCGCGACCGCAAGCGCGGGCACTCCGCAGCCCGCCGCCAGCACACAGAACAGGCCGGCTCGCAGGTACCTCATCCCTACGCCACCGTACAACGAATCTCGGGCACGGAGCATCGCAGCCGGTCGGAACGGAGGGGGTTGCCGGATGAGCAGTCATGGCCGGCCGAGGCCGGCCATGACTGCGGTCCGAACGTGCTTACGCCAGACGGAGAGCTACGCGCCGACCGCCTCGTTGAACGCGTCGATGTACGCCTGCTCGTTCGACGACGGGCCCTTCAGGACCATTCCGAGCGGCCGCTCGGGCTGGTTGTAGAGGAAGCGATCCGCGCGCTCCTTGTGACCCTGGTTCACGAGGATCTTGTACGCCTTCTCGTTGAAGAGCGGGCGCCCGTTGGTGAGGAAGTTCTTCGCGATCCAGGGAGCCTGCTCCATCGCGTTGATGAACGGCTCGAAGGAGCTCGCGTTCGACGACTCCTTGAGCAGCATCTCGGCGTCCATCCAGCCGTAGATGCCCTCCTTCGGCGTCGCTAGCTCGATCGTCGGGCCGCCCGCGTCCTTCACGCGCACATCGGTCCCGATGTTCTCGATCGTCAACCAGGCCGACCCGTCGGTCAGCGCCCGCACGACCTCGGTGTTCTGCGAGACGAGCTTGAGGATGTTCGGCTTCAGTTGCGTGAGGAAGGCCTTCGACCGGGCGATCTCGGCCGTCGTCATGTTGTACGGATGCTTCGCGCCGGTGGCGATGCCCCCCATCGCCATCAGATCGGTCGGCTGGTTCTCGAGCACGATCTTGCCCTTGTACGCAGGGTCGAGCAGCGCGTGGTAGGACGTCGGCTTCGTCGTGACGTACTTCGGGTTGTAGTAGATCTGCAGGCTCGACCACCCGAACGGATAGCCCATCTGGTTCGAGCCGGCCTTCCAGAACGGGACGTCGAGCGCCACCGGGTAGAGCTGCTTCGCAACCGGGAAGCTCTTGATGTCGAACGCCTGGATCAGTCCCTCGTTGTAGAACTTCGGCACCCAAAGGGCGTCCTCGGACGACATGTCCCAGCCGCCCCCGCCGGTCTTGACCTTGACGTAGGAGTCGGAGTCGTCGCTGAAGAGCTGCGGCCGGGCTCCGATGCCGATCGCCTTCTTCACCTGGTCGAGCTGGCTGGAGAAGTAGTGGTCGGACCAGGTCAGCCAGTTGAGCGTGACACCGCCGGCCTTGACCTTCGTCGCACCCACTGCGCTCCCGGCTGCGCCGACTGCACCTGCTGCGTACAGGCCGAGGGCCCCGGCCGCGCCACGCCGGAGGAGCGCCCTCCGAGAAATGCGCTGTTCGAGCTCAGTCATCCGTTCCTCCTTCGTTGTGCTGACCGCTTCGACGTCTTGCCTGCCGACGGGCATCGCACGCCGCACGACGCCGGGAGGGCAACCGGCCCCTCCGGCGGAGCAAGCGTGCCTGCGCCAGCCACCGCGCGACTGTACCAACATGCGGACTGCATGTCTAGAATGCGGAACAGGGGGTCGAGAGGGTCGCGGAGGGGTGGATGAGCGAGGCCGAGCGCGTGCGGATCGGGGTTGTCGGCTGCGGCATGGTCGCCCAGGCGATGCACCTTCCGTACCTGTCGGAGCTACAGGACCGGTTCGAGCTCGCCGCCGTCGCCGACCCGAGCAGGATCGTGCGGGAAGCGATCGCAGCGCGCTACGGGGTGGCGGGAATCCACGAGGACCACCGCGGGCTCCTCGAAGGCGAAGGGCTCGAGGCGGTGCTGATCGCGGCGCCCGCCGCAGCGCACGCGGAGATCGTCCTGCACGCCCTCGACGCCGGCCTTCACGTCTTCGTCGAGAAGCCGCTCTGCATCACCCTCGCCGACGCCGACCGGATCGTCGCCGCCCGTGACCGCGCGGGGCGGATCGTCCAGGTGGGGTTCATGAAGCGTTACGATCCCGCGTGGGAGCGGATGCTCGCGGAGCTCCCCGACTCGGCCCACGAGCTTCGCTACGTGCGCGTCATGTGCCACGATCCCGAGTGGGTGCCGTTCTTCGCCCCCGGCGACATCGTCAAGGGCCCGGATGTGCCCGCGGCCGTGATCGAGGCGACGAGGCGCAGCGAGTCGGAGCAGGTCGAGCAGGCGGTCGGCGACGGGTCGCCGGAGGCGGTCTTCGCCTTCTCGGATGCCTATCTCGGGAGCATGGGACACGACGTCAACGCCGTCCACGGGCTGCTGGAGCGACTCGGCGAGCCGCTTCCCGGCCGGGTAGCCGATGCCGCCTGGTGGGCGGGCGGACGTGCGATCACCGGCTCCGTCGTGCTCAGCAACGGCGCGCGGTGGGACAGCGCCTGGATCCAGCTGCTCGACATCCGTGAGTACCGGGAGACGATCTCCCTGTACTTCGAAGGTTCGCTCAGGCAGCTCGCCTTCCCCTCGCCGTGGCTCAAGCAGACGCCGACCGTCTACGAGCGGAGCGAGGCGGACGAGCTCGACCGGACGGTGCGCAGGTTCGAGTCGCACCGGGAGGCGTTCCGGCAGGAGCTCGTTCACTTCCACGCCTGCGTCACGGCCGGCGCCGTCTGCAAGACCCCCCCGGAGCAGGCGCGGGTCGACATGGAGCTGATGACGGCGATGTTCGCCGCGGCGAGCGCATAGCGGTCACGCGAGCCATAGCTCGACGCGGCGACGGTTCTCCGTCTCCACCTCGCGCACAGCCGGCAGGTCCTCGATCGTGACCGCCATCCGATCCTGCTCGAGCACCGCGAAGGCGTCCAGCGCTCGCACCTCCGGGAGGGCGAGGAACTCGGCCAGCGCCGCGACCCCGTCGCCGAAGGGGCAGAAGATGCCCTCTCGCCAGGCATCGTTCATATCGATCTCGCCCGCTCGCAGCCTCCCGAGCACTTCGCCGTCGACGTCCTTCAGGTGAAGATGGACGACGCGGTCGGCATGGCGGCGCGCAAGCTCCACCGGGTTACCGCCGCCGACCACTGTATGCCCCGTGTCGACGCAGAGCCCGAGCTCGCGCGGGGTGCGGGCGAGGATCGCCTCGACCTCCTCCGGCGACTCGACATATGTCGCGGCGTGCGGGTGGAACGCCGCGCGCAGACCCCGCGCCGAACAGCGCTCGACTGCCTGAACGAGATTCTCGGCGGCCCGGTCGAAGACCTCGTCCGGCCAGGCCGTCTCGCGGAGCCGCCTGGGTTGTCCCGACACCAGGGCCCGCTCGGGGCGCTCGGCGTCCGCGAGGATGACGAGCCCGCCGCCCGTGGCGACGAGCACCTCAGCCGTCTGGTCGAGCAGGGCGAGATCCTCGGCGAAGCCGTCCTCGTCGTCGAGCCGGAGCGGCAGGAAGGTCGCGACGATCTCGACGCCGAAGGGCCGGATCAGCTCAGCGGCGGCCGCGCCGTTCGGCGCCAGGTAGCCGGGCGGTCCAGACTCGAGTGCGCGGTACCCCATCGCCGTCACCGTCTCGAGTAGCGACCGAGGTGGAACGAGGTCAGACCGGTCGATCGTCTGCTCCCAGACTCCCCACGAGACCGGCGCGGTGGCGAGGCGGAGGCTCATGCGGCAACCTCCTGTCGTACGATGAGTTCTGGCTTCGTCGCCGGCAGAGCCGGCACCTTCGCTATCGAGCCTCCGTCGAGCCTGCGACTCATGCGACCCCTTCGGCGAGGGTCGTCTCACGGCCGCGTGCGTGTCGCAGCCCCCGACGTACCGCCCGGATCACCTGCGGGAGCGCGAAGGCGAGCGCGAGGATCGCCAGGGAGGCTCCCAGCAGCATCGCCGCCAGGGCGTTCACCTCGGGCGTGATCCCGAACTTGACCTGGGTGTAGATGTAGATGGGCAGGGTGTTGTGTCCACCGATCAGGAAGTAGGTGATGATGAACTCGTCGAGCGAGAGCGTGAATGCGAAGAGCGCGCCGGCGATGATCGCCGGCAGCAGAAGCGGCACGACCACGAGCCGCAACCGGTTGAACGTATTCGCGCCGAGGTCGCTCGCCGCGCTCTCGAGCCGCCGGTCGAAGCCCTGCAGCCTGGCGGCGACGAGCAGGATCACGAACGGCGTCGTGTAGACGGCCTGACCGATCACGGCGGTCTGCGTCGAGAGCTCCTGGTGCAGGGTCTGCGTGAACAGCACGAGCAGGCTGACGCCGATCAAGAGCCCGGGGATCATGATCGGCAGCACGACCACGATCCGGATGCCGTTGCGGAACGGAAGCCGCGACCGCACGAGCGGAAATGCCGCCGCCGTGCCGACCACCGTGCTGATGATCGTCACCTCGAAGGCGATCCGCAGCGTCGTCGACAGCGCGTCGTGGATCTGGTAGTCGCTGATCGCCGCGCGGTACCACTCGAGCGTCCAACCGGTGATCGGGAACGTCCCGTAGCGGTTCGCGTTGAAGCTGAACAGCACGAGCAACACGATCGGCGCGAACAGGAAGAGGTAGATGAGGGCGCCGTACACGCCCAGGCTGCCGCGGGCGATGCGCCCGCGGGTCGAGATCACGGCGTGCTCAGCCGCCATAGGCCTCGGGTGCCGAGAGCGAGCGGCGGAAGATGAACAGGAGCAGGATGATGAAGGCTGCGATCAGGAGCGAGACCGCAGCTCCGCGCGTGTACTCGGCGGCCTGGAAGAAGTTGACGACCAGGTTGCCGATCATGATCCCGTTGAGGCCGCCGATGATCTGCGGCGTCAGGTACTCGCCCAGGACGGGAATGAAGACGAAGATTACGGCAGTGACGATGCCCGGCCGGATCTGCGGGATCAGCACCTTGCGGAGGGCCGTGAGCGGCGGCGCTCCGAGGTCCATCGCCGCTCGCAGCTGATCCCAGTCGAAGCGTTCGATCGACGCGTACAGCGTCAGCGCCGCGAACGGGAAGTACAGGTAGATCAGCACCAGGATCACCGCCGGCCGGTCGTAGAGGAAGAGGCCGATCGGGTGATCGGTGATCCCGGTCCACTGCAGGAACCGGTTGAGAAGGCCCTTCTCGCCGAGGATCGTCAGCCACGAGTAGACGCGGAGCAGGTAGCTCGTCCAGAACGGGACGACGACGAGCACGAGCAGAAGCGGCCGCAGCCGCTGCGGGACGTAGCGCGAGAGCCAGTAGGCGAACGGGAAGGCGAGCGCGATCGTGATCGCCGTGGCGACGACGGCGACCCAGAGCGTCGCCCACATCGTCGTCACGTAGGTCGAGACGCTGAAGAAGTAGTCGTAGTTCCCGAGCGTCCAGTGGTGGACGACGTCGTAGTTGACGACCTCCCAGAAGCTGTAACAGACGATGATCGCGAGCGGCACGAGGAAGAAACCCCCGAACAGGACGATCGCCGGCAGGAAGCCGGCGTACGAGGCCGCGGCACCCGCGAACCGGCGGTGGCGGGGGACGGGAGCAGTGAGCTCGACTGCGGTGGCCGCCGCGCTCACGGGCCGACCTGCCCGTCCCTCGCGGGCTCGAGCAGCAGCCCGTCGGCGGCGTCCCAGGCGACGGCCACCTCGCTGTCCGGTTCGGGGATCGCGGTGACGTCCTGGCCCTGGAGGGCGACCACGAGCGGCGTCTCGGAGGCAGCGCACGCGACGTTGACACGCACATGGGCGCCGAGGAACGCAGACTGCACAGCCCGGCCGCGCACCGAGCCGGGCGGCGGCGAAGCGGGGTCGGTGAGCCGGAGCGCCTCCGGCCTGAGCATCAGCGTCGCCGGGCCCGCGGAACGGCCGCCGGCGCACGGCACGCGCGTTCCGTCTGCGAGCACGGCGACGTCGTCATCGACGGTGACGTCCAGGAAGTTGGCATGGCCGATGAAGTCCGCGACGAAGCGCGTGGCCGGCCGCCGATAGATCTCGTGCGGTGTGCCGAGCTGCTCGATCCGACCGTCGTTGAGGACGGCGATCCGATCGGCCATCGCCATCGCCTCCTCCTGGTCGTGCGTCACGTACACGAAGGTCGTGCCGACCTCGCGGTGGATCTGGGCCAGCTCGAGCTGGAGCCGCTGGCGAAGCTTCAGGTCGAGGGCGCCGAGAGGCTCGTCCAGGAGAAGCACGGCCGGGCGCTTGACGAGCGCCCGCGCAACCGCGACCCGCTGCTGCTGCCCGCCGGAGAGCTGCGCCGGAGATCGGTCGCCGTAGGCCTCGAGCCCGACCAGCGCCAGTGCCTCCTGCGCCCGCCGGCGCATCTCCGCCTTCGCGACCCGATCCATGCGCAGGCCGAAGCCGACGTTCTCGAGCACGCTCATGTGCGGAAACAGCGCGTACGACTGGAACACGGTGTTCACCGGTCGCTTGTGCGGAGGCAGCGTGTCGATCCGCCGGCCGTGCAGCGAGATCGTCCCCTCCGTCGGCGCGACGAAACCGCCGATGAGATTCAGCGTCGTCGTCTTGCCGCAGCCCGACGGGCCGAGCAGGCAGAAGAACTCGCCGTCGCGGATGGTCAGGTCGAGCTCGGCCAGGGCGAGGTGACGGCCGTACCGCTTCATGACTCCGCGCAGCTCGACGCCGGAGAGCATGGAGTCGGAGGCCACCGCCTCGGGCGCCTCCGTCATCACGGCCATCGCGCGCCCCTTCTCATCACCGTTCGGCTCGGCGCTCCTCGCCACACCTGACGGCCGACGTTACCATTATGCGGACGACCTGTCTAGCATGTGGAACCAGGTGGGCGCTGCGTGATCAACACAGCCGTGAAGGACACCGCGTCGGATGCGCAGGAGATCATCAGGGGCAACCCCGTCCGGTCGCTGGCGAAGGCCGTGCTCGTGCTCGACGCTCTCGCAGCCGAGCGAGAGGCGACCCCGCGCCGCCTCTCGGAGCTCCTGAGCGAGCCGCGCACGACCGTCTACCGGCTGCTGACCGGGCTCGAGGCCCTCGACATGGTCGAGGCGGGTTCGCGGCCCGGCACCTGGCGGCTCGGCTGGCGGCTGCTGCGGCTCGGCAGCGCGGTGATCGAGCGGCTCGACGAGCGCCAGGCGGCGCTGCCGGTGATGGAGCGGATTCACAAGGCGACGGGGGAGACCGTATTCCTGTGCGTGCGCCGTGGCGACGACGCGGTCTGCATCGAGCGCATCGACGGCCTGCGGGTGCAGTCCCTGGCGCTTCAGCTGGGGGGCGCGCTGCCGCTGCATGCGGGCGCTGCGCCCCGGGCGCTGCTCGCATGGGAGCCGCGCGGAGAATGGGAGGCCTACCTCGGGCGCGTCCCGAAGCCGCACCGGTTCACGAGCCGCACGCCCGTCACGAGGTCCGAGCTCTTTGCCGAGCTGGAGCAGACCCTGAGGGACGGTTACGCCGTGAGCGACGAGGACATCACGCCGGGGATCGGCTCGCTCGGGGCGCCGATCTTCGACTACAGCGGCCGCATCCGCGCCGCGATCTCGATCGGGGGAATGCGTCAACTGCTGCTCGTGGACATCCGGGACGAGGCGGTGCGCCTGCTCGTCGAGGGCGGGCGTGAGGTCTCCGCCGCACTCGGCTACGAGAGCGAGACCGGCGTCTCACGGCCCCTGCTCCAGCTCGGCGACGGACACCCATCGGCGCTCCGCCGCTGAGCGCTCCATCGCCTCGCAAACCTGCTGGACCTGCAGGCCCGTCTCGAGGTCCGGCTCCCACGGGCCGTCGGGCCATCGGGCCAGGTGGTCGGCCGCCTGGTTGACGAAGCTCGATCCGAACCCGATGCCCTGACCGAGCGGCCACCAATCGCCCGCGTACGGGTGGGTCGGATGCTCGGCCCGGATCCTCCGCATCCCGTACAGCCCCGGCTCGTCCGAGTTGTCCCCGTACCAGAGCTCGTTCAGACGCGGGTAGTCGAAGCGAAGCGTGCCGCGCGTGCCGTTGACCTCGATCGACAGGTCGCACGGGCGGCGCGCGCAGGTGCGGGCCAGCTCGAAGGTTCCGGCTGCGCCTCCGGTGAAGCGCGCCAGCACCGACGACGCCTCGTCGACGGCCACCGGCCGGCCGCTGCGCTCGCCGGTGAAGGTCGAGGACTGGGCGGCGACCTCCTCGATCCCGCCCACGATCCAGGTCGCGAGGTCGACGACGTGCGAGCCGAGATCCGCGATCGTCGTCCCGCCGAGCCGGCGCTCGAAGCGCCAGTCGAACGGGATCTCGGGATCGAGGAACTCGTCGGTGAGCCACGTGGCGCGCCAGAGGAGGACATCGCCGATGCGTCCCTCGCCGACGAGCCGCTCGAGGAGCGCGACGGCAGGCAGCCGCCGGTAGTTGAATCCGATCGCGTTCGGCACACGGGCCTCACGCACGGCCTCGACCGCGGCGACCGCGGACGCATAGCTCGCCTCGAGCGGCTTCTCGCAGACGATCGCCTTCCCCGCGGCGGCGGCGGCTCTGACGATCTCCGCGTGGGTTCCCGGCGGTGTGCAGACGTCGACGATCTGGACGTCGCGGCGCTCGACGAGCTCTCGCCAGTCGGCCGTCCACTCCTCGACCCCATAGGCGGCCGCCGCCCTCGCCACGGCGTTGGAGTCTCGACCGCTGATCGCCCGGAGCCGCGGCTGCACCGGCAGTTGGCGCACCTGCGGAGCGGTGCGGTAGGCGTACGCATGCGCCCGGCCCATGACGCCGTAACCGACGATGCCGATCCCGACCTCCGGCTTGCGGGTCAGGGAGACACCGCCTCGGCGAGCGAAGCGGCAGCCCGTTCGGCGGCCTCGATCGCCGCCAGCGCGTCCTCACCCGTTGCGCCGGCCTGCGGAGCGCCGCGAAGGACGGTCGCCGCGAAGGCCTCGCCTTGCGCCGCCAGGGCGTCGAGGAAGACCTGTTCTCCGCCGTCCCCCCACATGAAGAGGCTCCGCCCGTAACCCTCGGTGCCCATCAGCTCGACCCAGCAGGAGTCGCCCGGCGGGAACCGCATGCCCAGCGAGATCGACGCGATCGTGCCGGCCGAGAGGGCGGCGAGAACCTGGACGCTGTCGGGGTCGCCGGCGACCGGGGCGCCCGAGGTGACAGCGGAGGGGAGCGCGACCACCCGACCGACCTCCTGCCCCGTCAGCCACCGCACCTGGTCGAGCTCGTGCACTCCCATGTCGACGAGGATCCCGCCTCCGCGCTCACGGAACCCGGGGGAAGGCGGGCGTTCGTCCCACTGCCAGCACGAGACGAGCGAGAGCTCGCCGTATTCACCTGCCGCGATCCGGGCGCGGAGCTCGACGAGTTCCGGGACGAAGCGCCGCCAGTAGCCGATCTGGAGCACGACGCCCGCCTCGCCGGCGGCCCGAATCGTCTCCGCCGTATCAGGGGAGCGCCCGCAACAGGGCTTCTCGCAGAGCACGGGGAGTCCGGCCGTCACCAGGGCGCCGACGAGCTCGCGGTGACGGTCGGTGGGCGCGGCCACCAGTGCCGCGTCGACTCCGCCGCCCTCGTGTAGCTCGTCGAGGGTGGCATGCACGCGCATCCCGGCCGACTCGAGCTCCTCACGGACGACGGCGTCCGGCTCGACCACCGCGGCCACCTCGACCGAGGGCGCGGCCTCGAGCGCGCGCAGGTGGACGCGACCCATTCGGCCGGCGCCGACGACCGCGAGACGAAGCGTTTCTCGGGTCACGGCGGCACCCTATCGTTGCTAGCGTGCCGTCCCCTGCGGGGGCGTCGGAGCGACGAGGAGGCAAGCGATGAGGATCGGAGTCGTGCTCGAAGCGTTCCT
Source organism: Gaiellaceae bacterium (assembly GCA_035517795.1). Lineage (GTDB taxonomy): Bacteria > Actinomycetota > Thermoleophilia > Gaiellales > Gaiellaceae > PALSA-600. Next base: position 18,700 of record DATIYE010000137.1, read on the forward strand.
CGACCTACCGCTCGAAGAAGTGCTCGATGCGCTCGCCGAGAGGGTGCCCGCCGTGACCGACCTCGAGGTGGGCGTCGGCGGGTTCGCGCCGGCGCCGCACTGCGACGTGCGGGCGCTGCTCGGAGACGACGGCGCACGTGCCCGGTGGGTCGGCGAGATCGAGGATCGAGGCTTCCTCGTCTCCGCGCTGAACGTCTCCGGGAACCCGTTGCATCCCGACGCTGCGATCGCGGAGCGGCACGACGGCGAGCTTCGCAACGCCGTCCGGCTGGCAGCCGAGCTGGGCGTCGACCGGGTAGTCGCGATGGGCGGGTGCCCGGCCGGGGCGGTTGGGGACCGTACCCCGCACTTCGACTCGGGCGGCTGGCTTCCGTACCTCGCCGGGATCTACGAGCACCAGTGGGAGGAGCGAATCCGCCCGTACTGGAGCGAGCTCGCCGCGTTCGCCGCCGCCGAGCGGCCGGAGCTCAGGATCTGCCTCGAGCTCCATCCCGGGAGCGCGGCCTACAACGTCGAGACGTTCGAGCGGCTTGCCGCCCTCGCGCCGAACCTGGCCGTCAACCTCGACCCGAGCCATCTCTTCTGGCAGCGGATGGACCCTCTCGTGGTCGCGGCCGCCCTGGCGCCGCGGATCGGCCATGCGCATGCCAAGGACGTCGTGTTCAACCTTGACGTCCTCGCGCTCAACGGCCTGCTCGACCACCGCTGGACTGCGGTCGACGCCGGTGCGCCGTGGACGTTCGCCGCAGCCGGACGGGGACACGATCCCCGGTGGTGGCAAGGCTTCCTCGAGGCGCTCGGGCGTTGCGGGGTCGAGACGATCTCGATCGAGCACGAGGACCCGCTGCTGTCGCCGTTCGAGGGCGTGGCGTCGGCGGCGAACGCTCTCGTCGAGGCGGGTGCCGGCCCACTGCAGCCCTGATAAGCCACCGATCCGGGCAATAGACTGCGTACGGATGACCGTCGGAACCGGTCGCTTATCTCCAGCGTGCCTGACGGCGGATGCCGCGGGTCTCGGGTGGGTACGGTCCTAGCCCTGGAAGACCTGCGACTCGTCGGGGACGATACGACGGTCCCCGTGGTCGGGGGCGGCCGGCGCCGGCAGGTCAATCTCGACTACGCCGCCAGCACCCCGGCGCTCGTGAGGGTTCGCGAGGCCGTCGATGAGTTCCTGCCCTGGTACAGCAGTGTGGCGCGCGGGAGCGGTTTCACCTCGCAGGTTGCGACCGCAGCGCTCGAGGGCGCCCGGGAGGCCGTGGGCGCGTTCGCCGGCTGCCGGGACGACCACGTCGTCATCTTCGTCCGTAATACGACTGACGCGGTCAACCTGCTCGCAGCGATCCAGCCCGACCGGATCAAGGTGCTGAGCTCACCGATCGAGCATCACGCAAACATGCTGCCCTGGCGCGATCACGAGCTCGAGCTGCTCCCCTTCGTCGAAAGCCGGGACGACCTGCTCGAGGCGTGCGAGAGCGCGCTGACACGGGCTGACGGTGCGATCGACCTGCTCGCGATCACCGGCGCGTCGAACGTCACCGGCGAGATCTGGCCGGTCGCCGAGCTGGCCGCGATCGCCCACGACCACGGTGCCCAGATCTTCGTGGACGTCGCCCAGCTCGGCCCGCATCGCGCCATCGACGTCGCCGAGCTCGACCTCGACTACGTCGCGCTCTCGGGTCACAAGCTGTATGCCCCCTACGGGGCAGGCGCTCTCATCGGCAAGGCCGATCGGCTCAGTCGGGGCCGGCCATGGCTGAAGGGAGGCGGAGCGACGACCTTCGTGACGTTGAACGACGTCGTCTGGGCCGCGCCGCCCGCCCGCTACGAGGCGGGCTCTCCGAACGTGGTCGGTGCGGTCGCGCTCGGCGTTGCCTGTGATTTGCTGCAACGGGTCGGAATGGGCGAGATCGCGGAACACGAGCGGGCGCTCGGCGAGCAGCTCCGCCGTGGCCTCTCCGGGATCGACGGGGTCAGGATGCTTCGTCTGTGGCCCGAAGGAGCCTGCGACCGCCTCGGCGTGGTGGCGTTCGTCGTCGACGGCCTGGCAGACGGCCTGGTGGCGGCCGTTCTGAGCGCCGAGCACGCGATCGGCGTCAGGCACGGTCGATTCTGTGCCCACCCGCTGCTCGCGAGGCTGCTCGACCTGTCAGAGTCGGAGGCCGAGGCGCTGAGGGCCCGGGTCGAGACGGGCGCCCGTGAGGGGCTGCGAGGCGCGTTGCGTGCCAGCCTCGGCATCGGCACTCGCCCGGAGGACGTCGAGGCGCTCGTTGCCGCCATTCGCGAGCTCCTCGAGGTGGGGCCGAGCTGGAGCTACCGGCAGACGGACGCGCCGAATCACTACGCGCCGGATCCCGATCCGCGCGAGTTTCCCGACCTCTCGTGCCGCCTCGTGCGGCAGGACAGATAGCCGCGGCGCGGTCAGCCCGCGGCGCAGGCGGCGAGGAACGTTCGCCGGACGAGGGTCGCGACCAGCGCCCGCTTGTAGTCGACCGATCCGTTCGAATCCGCCGTTGCACGTGAGTGCTCGGCGGCCGCGTCGGCTGCCAGCGCGACGGCCGCCTCGTCCGGGCTCTCCGAGCGGAGCCCCGTCAGCAGCCGCTCGGCCTCCCCGATCCTGACGGGGACCGGTCCGACCGATCCCACCGCCACGCGGGCCTCGGCGACGACTCCCCCTGCTATCCGCGCCAGGCACGTCACCGTGACGGCTGGTCGCTCGTGGAAGGCGAGCTTCGCGTGGACGACGGATGTCCCCTCGTCAGGGGTCGGCAGCTCGATGGCGACGAGGAGCTCGCCCGGCGCGACGGCGGTCTGGTACGGACCCAGGAGGAACTCGCCGATCGGGACTGTCCGCTCACCCGTGCGGCTCCGCAGGGCGATGGTCGCGTCGGTTGCGAGCAGGAAGGTCGCCGGATCCGAATGCGGGTCCGAGAAGGCGAGGTTCCCGCCGATGGTGCCGGCAGCGCGAACGCGGATGTTCGCGACCATCCGCTCCATGCGAACGAGCGAGGGCCAGTGCTCGCTGACGGCCGGCGTGCGCTCGATCTCGAGGTGGGTTGCGCCTGAGCCGAGTCGCAGGGCACCGTTGCTGACGGTCACTCCTCGGAGCTCCGGGATGCGCTTCAGGTCGACGATGTGGCCGTACTCGGCCAGGCCGAGCTTCAGCAGGAGCAGGAGCTCGGTGCCGCCCTGCATCATGACGGCGTCGTCCCCGAGCGCGTCGAGCAGATCGAGCGCCTCCTCGATGCTCGCCGGCCGGTGCAGTTCGAATTGCGGCAGCGTCACGCGCCGTCGCCTCTGCGGTGGAGCAGCGCGGCGAACCTGGCCCGCACGACGCCGCTGAGAAGCGCGAGCACCGAGACCGGCTTCGCAGCCTGAGGCGGGGGGCTCGCCGCCTCTGCCGTCGGGGCGTCGGTCGTCGAGCCGGTCGACTCGATGGAGATTCTCGCGGCGAGGCAGGCCGCCATCTCGCCGACGAGCTTCTCGGCGACGTCCTCGACGATCCCGCGGCCCATCTGGGCTGCCCGGCCGGTCAGCTCGAGCCTTGTCGCAACCGCGACCGCCGATCCTCGCCCCTCCGGCGTGATCTGCATCGCGATCGTGCTCTGCACGGTTCCGTTTCCGCGGGTCTCCCGCGCACGAGCGGAGATCGTCGCCGTCCGGGTCTTCTCATCGGCGTCGGCGACCGCGATCGTGCCGTCGTAGCTGAGGCGCATCGGGCCGAGCTTGACCGTCACGGACGCCGGATAGATGCCGTCGCTGCTTCGCGCCCCGAGCGTCCCGCCCGGGATGCAGGGGGCGACCCGCTCCAGGTCGAGCAGAAAGCGATAGGCCTCCTCGGGGGGCGCCGGCACCGAGAATCTCGACTCGATCTCCATCTCAGCGGCCCTTGACGGGCGTCTCGGCATCCTCGTCGCCGAGGAAGAGCAAGCGGCCGTTCTTGCCGAGCACCCGGTCGACGAGCTCGGGAGCAAGCCCGCTCAGCCGGACCTTGTCGATCTCCACCGTCGCATGGTGGAACGGGACATCCGAGCCGAAGAGGACGCGCGTCTCGCCGACGCGCTCGATTGCCTCCTTGATCTTCGTATGCATCGGCATGCCGGAGGTCTCGAGGTAGACGTTGGGATTGCGGAGTGCGACGTCGATCGCCGCATTGATGTAGACGACGTTTCCGTGCCCCATGTGGCCGAGGATCACCTTCGCATCCGGGAAGCTCACGACCAGCTCCTCGATGCTCCACGGGAGGGTGAAGATCGGGTGGCCGGAGTGGATCAAGACCGGTTGATCACGCTCGAGCAGCAGCTCGATCAAAGGATGAACACCGGCATCGTTCGGGTGGTATCCGTCGATCAGGGGGTGGAGCTTCATCCCGAGGAACTTCGGGTGGTCGAGAAACTCCCTCGCCTCCTCGAGGTAGCCCGGGAGGCGCGGGTTCGACCACACGAGCCCGTATAGGCCGGGGATCGACTCCACGACCTCGCGGACGTACTCGTTGTCCGGGCAGAAGACGACGCCCCCGGTGATGTCGTGCTCCTGCATGACCGCCTCGATGCCGTCGCGATCGAGTTGGACGCCGAACATCGCTTCGTACGAGCCGACGTGCATGTGCGAGTCGAAGATCACGCTCACACCGCGTCGACCGTCGACGCCGTCTCGGAGAGCGCAGCCATCGCAGCCTCGAGTCCTGCCCCGATGTCGACGGAGGCGCCGAGATCGGCGAACGTCTGCCCGACTGCCGCGAGTCCGGCGAGCGGGTAGAGCGACCACGCAGTCGGACCCATGTGGCCGATCCGGACGAGGTTGCCGGCCCCCTGGCCTCCGGAGATCATCACGCCGTAGCGTTCGCGGCAATGGGCGCGGACCTGAACGTCCGTGAGCCCGTCCGGGACGCCGATGGCGGTCACGCAGGCTGCGGCGATCTGCTCGCTGCGAGGCCACGGCTCGAGGCCCATCGCGCGGACCCCCGTCCGGCAGGCCGCGCCCGCGCGTTCGTGCTGCGCGATCGACGCCTCGAGACCGATCTCGAGCAGCACGTCGCATGCGGCTTCTACCCCGTGGACGTCGCTCACGGACGGCGTGAAGGGGAACCTGTCGCCGTCGATCCACTTGTCCTTCCAGTCGAGCATTGAGAGAAACGACGCCCGTGGAGCCGCCGGGTTGGCGCGGATCCGCTCCCAGGCGACGTCGTTGACCGTCATCAGCGACATGCCGGCAGGCCCGCCGAGACACTTCTGGGGACCGGCGACACAGACGTCGAGCTGCCACTCGTCGACCCGCAGCGGGATCCCTCCGAGGGACGAGACGCAGTCGACGAGCACCAGGGCGCCGTGGGCACGGGCGATCGGGCCGATGGCCGAGACGTCGCAGAGCGTCCCCGACGGCGTCTCCGAGTGGACGACCGTGACGAGCTCGATCTCGGGATGGTCGTCGAGGTACCGCTCGACCTCGGCCGGCTCGACGGCATCGTTGTACGGCACCTCGAGCTCGTGCAGCTCGGCTCCGAAGTCCTTGAGCCAGTAACCCATCCCCTTCCCGAACACGCCCTGGACGAGGTTCAGGACCGGGGTTCCGGGCCTGACCAGGCCGCGGGCCGCAGCCTCGAGGCCGAGGACGGCTTCAGCCTGCATCAGGAGCACGTCGCTCGTCGTCTCGAAGATCGACGCGAGCTTCCGCTCCGTGCGTCGGAACCCTTCGAGAAACGTCGGGTCGTAGTGGTAGACGATCGGGGAGCCGAGCGCTGCGAGCACGCGGGGCCAGGCCAACGTCGGTCCTGCCGCGAGCGTGAAATCCGGGTCACGCATGAGAGCCTCCTTTGCTCACCGCGCTCCCCGCACGTACGGGAGCGCAAGGGCGGGTGGTAGATACGAGCTTCGCGCGAAGATGATCAGCGCGGCGATGATCGAGACGTAGGGAATCATGTTGACGACGTCGGCGGAGAGGTTGATACCCGCGATCTGCAGCGAGTCGGCGAGCGAGAGTGCAACTCCGAACGCAAACGAGAAGATGAGCACGAGCCCGGCCCTCCCGCGTGAGAGCATCGCGATCACGATTGCGATGTAGCCCTGGCCCTGGGTGATGAACGGCGTGAAGATGCCGGCGCTCACCACGGAGAGGTAGGCACCGCCGAGCCCGGCAAACGCGCCGGTCGTAAGAGCCGCCCAGCTCCGTGTGGCCTTGACGCTCACACCGGCCTGGTCGAGCGCCTCCGGTTTCTCGCCTGCCGCCCGGAGGTTCAGGCCGACGTTCGTCGACCGGAAGACCCAGGCCACGACGGCGACGATGGCGAGGCCGAGGTAGACCATGGGCGGTTGCTCGAACAGGCTCCGTCCGAGCACGGGGAGGCGCCGGAGCAGCGGGATCGGCGCGGTGGAGACTGCGCCCAGTCGCGGGTAGGTGTCGCCGAACTCCGCTCCCTGCATGACGCTCGTGATCCCGCCTCCGGCGAGCGTGATCGCGATCCCGACCACGATCTGGTCGAGGCCGAGCCAGACGCACAGAACGACCATGAACAGGGACGTGGCCGCGCCCGCCCCGATTCCCGCCAGGAATCCGAGCCAGACGGTGTGGCCGTAGTACGCGCCGAGGAAGCCCGCATACGCGCCGAAGAGCATCATCCCCTCGAGCCCGATGTTGAGCACGCCGGCGCGCTCCGAGATCGCCTCGCCGAGCGCCGTGAACATCAACGGCACCCCGGCCAGCAGCCCGCCTGCGATCACGCTCGTCCAGAACACGTTCGTGACGAGCTGGCTTGCGAGCAGCGAGCTCAACCGCTCCTCCGTGCGGCCAGCGGCGCTCTGAGCGCCTGCTTGAGCCCGGGGGTGAGGTAGCTCGTGCCGAGCGGACGGCTGCGCCCGAGCCACTCGATGATCGTCATGAAGAGCAGGATCAGCGCCACGAGCACGAGCATGAAGTCGGTCGGCAGGTTCACCTCCGCAGTCGCGAGGTCGCCCCCGGTCGAGAGCACCGAGAAGAAGGCGATGAACGGCACGACCCCGAGCGGGTTCAGCCGGGCGAGGAAGACGAACGGGATCACGGTGTCGCCGTAGTCGGGGTTCCAGTTGGCGCGCGCGTAGCCCCAGAGGCCGAGGATGTCCGCCGCCGCAGAGAGGCCGATCAGGAACCCCGAGGCCAGGAACACCGTCACGATCAGGCGCTTGAGGTCGACCCCGAAGTGCCGCGCCGCCCGCGGGTTGGCGCCCATGATTCGCAGTCGCAGCCCCCAGGAGGTCCGGCTCAGCGCGTAATAGACGACGAAGACCGCGGCGAACGCGATCAGGAGGCCGCAATGGATCCGCGTGCCCGGGATGCTCGGAAGCATGTCGGAAAACGGCAGCACCCGGGTCTGCGGGATCGTCACCGTCGGATCCTGGAACGGCCCCTTGATGAGGATATTCGCGAGGTCGATCGCGATGAACGACGTCATCAGCGTCGTGATGATCTCGTTCGTGCCGTACCACGCCTTGAGCAGCGCCGGGATGATCGTCCAGATCGCGCCCGCAAGGCCCGCGATCACGAACAGCAGCACGAACGCGACTGCGAGCGGGAGCCTCTGGACGAGCGAGGGCCCCCAGCCCGACACGAGTGCGGCTGCGAGCAGGAACTGGCCGCTGTAGCCGAGATTCCAGATGTTGGCCCGGAAGGCCACGGTCAGACCTGCGGCGATCAAGAGCAGCGGCGCCATCAGGATCGCGCTGTCCTGCCAGGCCCCGTTCTCGACGCCGCTCTTCCAAACCTGTCCGTAGAACGTGAGCGGGTTGCGGGAGAGGGCCAGCAGCAGCAGGCCGCCGGCGATCAACGCCAGGATCACGGGCACGATCGAGCGGATGACGACGTCGAGCGCGCGCAGCGCGAAGGCCGAGCGAGTCGGTGCCTCAACGGTCGCGGCGGCGCTCTCGGAGGTGAGTGCGGCCTCGGTCATCAGGCGGCCTCCGCCCCGACCATGAGCCTCCCGACCTCCTCGGCCGCACCGTGGCCGTTCGCGATCACTCCGACGATGCGTCCACGGGAGAGCACCGCGATCCGGTCGCAGAGCTCGACCAGCTCATCGAGGTCGGTCGAGATCACGAGGGAGCTTCCGCCGATCGACGCCAACCGGCGGATCTGCTCGCGGACCGAGGTAGCAGTCTTGACGTCGAGCCCGTAGGTGGGCTTGTTGAAGACGACGACTCTCGGGGAGAAGGAGAGCTCGCGGGCGAGCAGCAACTTCTGGACGTTGCCGCCCGAGAGCGTCCCTGCCCGTGTGGCAACGCTCGGGGTCCTGATCTCGAACTCCCGGACGAGCTCGGTCGCGCGCGCATCGACAACCGCGCGCTGGATCCGTCCGCGCCGCCAGAAGGGAGGCTGCCCGATCCGCTTGAGGAAGAGGTTGATCCCGACCGGGAACGAGCCGACGATGCCCTCGTGAAGCCGATCGTCGGTGACGTACCGCAGGCCGAGCTTCTGCCTGGCAGCGACCGACAGGCGCTCCACCGGGGCGCCGAACAGCAGGACCTCGCCCCGCGCCGCAGGCCGCTGCCCGGCGATCACCTCGGCAAGGGCCCGCTGGCCGTTGCCGTCGACTCCGGCAACGCCGAGGATCTCGCCCTCGCGAAGGTCGAACGAGACCTCGGCCACGCCGAGCTCGGTGCGCTCACCCTCGGCCGTGACGTTCCTGAGCTCGAGCAGCACCTCGTTGTGTCCGCCGTGCCGATGCGGGGTGGGCTCGTGCCCTTCCGCAAGCTCGTCCTGGAGCTCGGGCGCCTCCGCATAGACGTCGGCCTGGGCCCCGAACATGAGGTGCACGATCTCGTCACGGAGCTCCTCGTGGTCGGTGGAGCGCATCCTTGCGCTGTCGATCGTCCCGGCGATCCGACCTTGCCGGAGGATCGTGATCCCGTCCCCGAGCGTGAGCGCCTCGTGGAGCTTGTGCGTGATGAAGACCACGCCCTGACCCTGCTGCTTGAGGCGCTCGAGTACGGCGCCCAGCTCGGCGACCCCCTGCGGTGTCAGCATCGAGGTCGGCTCGTCGAGAACGAGGACCCGCGAGCCCCGCCAGAGGGCCTTGATGATCTCCACCTGCTGCTGCGCCCCGAGTGCAAGGTCGGCGACGCGCATCTCGGGGTCGACGTCGACTCCGAGCGAGCCGGCCAGCTCGGCAAGCCGCGCCCGGGCGGCCGCGACTCCCAGGCGGAGTGCTCGCGAGTCGCCGAGCATCAGATTCTCCAGCACCGTCAGCGCGGGGATCAGCGCCGAATGCTGGTAGACCGTGCCGATTCCGAGGTCGAGCGCCGCGCGCGGAGAGTCGATCTGCACCGAGGCGCCGTCGACGCGGATCGAGCCGGCGTCGGGCCGCACGAACCCGGACAGGATGCCGATCAGCGTCGACTTGCCGGCGCCGTTTTCGCCGAGCAGGCAGCGAACCTCACCGCGCTTGACGGTGAACGTGACGCCGTCGTTCGCGAGCACCCCCGGGTAGCGCTTGGTGATCCCGACCATCTCGACGATCGGCGAGTCGACGCCGGCTGGTGCGGTGCGCCTGTGATCCGACAGTTGTGAACCCCGTTTCGGCCGTCGCTTCCGGTGTTCCTGCGGGCGCGACGCGCGGCACGAGGCCCTGCGCGCCGCGCCCGCGCGTTCCTACTTGATGAGCTTCTGCACGGCGCCTGCGGTATGGGCGACCGGGATCGAGATCGTCCCGGCCACGATCGCCTTCTGCGCCTTCGTGATCTGCGACCAGACACTCGTCGGAATGTACTTCGTGTGCAGCAGCGAGATGCCGCCGTTCGACAGGCTCAGGTTGTACCCGTGCGTCCCATAGGTGCCTGCGTTGATGTCCTTGATCGCCTGCGAGAACACCTTCGTGAAGTTCCAGAGCACCGACGAGAGCAGGACGTGCTGCTTGTCGATCGGGGTCATGTCCCCGATGTCGCCGATGTACCAGACCTTGTGGCCGGGATTGGCCGTGGAGATCGCCTGCAGGTAGCCGAACGACGCCTCGTCGCCCATCGCGAAGATGACGTCGGCGCCCTGGGCGATGACGCTCTGGGCCACGCGCTTACCGCCGGCCGCGTCGTCGTACCCGGTCGGGCTGATCGTCGCGAAGAAGATCTTCGAGGTCTGGTCGACGCTCCGGAAACCGGCCGCAAAACCGCCGCTCATCTTGTACCAGTTGTCGTCGGAGGCCGAGATGATGATCCCGACCTTGTGCGTCTTCGTCATGCTGGCCGCGAGGATGCCGGCGAGGTAGGCGCCCTCCTGGCTCGAGGTGGTGACGTACGACAGCTGTCCCTTCTTGATGTTGGTGGGGACGTCGTAAGTGATGATCGGCACGTTGTACTGCTGTGCGATCCGGTTGGCGACCGTGTCGTAACCGCTCGCGTGGGCGATGATGAATCCGGCGCCGCCTTGCGCCAGCTGCCTGAGCACGTTCTCGGTGTTGTCGTAGCCGATGTTCGTGATCGACTGCAGCGAGGCGCCGTTCTGCTTGGCAGCAGCCGCAGCGCCGTTCAGGCCCTGCTGGTTCCAGCCGTAATCGTTCGCCTTCGCGGGCGTGGCGATTGCGACTTTCGTCACCTTGCCGGTCGCGGTGCTACGCGTGCCCGACGCGCCGCCCGCTGCAATCGCAACGGTGGTGACGAGGCCTGTGATCAGCACGGCGACAAAGAGGCGCTTGCGCATGCCCATTCTCTCCTTATCTCCAGGGGGTTCTGCGCCGCTTTGGCGCTCGTTGGTCAAGGTGGCGAGTTTCAGAATGTCGACACTCAACCGTTGGATCGGCACCTTACTCCGATCGTGGGCGGGAAGCAAAAACGGCGCGAGGAGCGCTGGCGTTGATCACCCCGAGCTCGGCGCGCAGTTAAGCTGGATCGCAGCGGTGGGTCGGTGTCAAGTGTCCGCATCGGGTCGGTTGAAGTTGATGTTGACGTTCTTGACCTGTGTATAGGAAAGCACTTCCTCGATGTCCTCCTCCCGTCCGAGCCCGCTGTCCTTGTAGCCACCGAAGGGTGTTCCGAGAAAGTGACGGCCGCTGTCGTTCACCCAGACGAAACCCGCCTCGACATCGCGCGCGAAGCGGTGGGCAGTTGCGAGATCCCGAGTGTAGACGCTCGCAGTGAGGCCGAGCTGAATCCCATTGGCGATCTCCAGCGCTCGACCATATTCGCGGAACGGAATGACGGCCA
>DATIYE010000138.1:0-28228 GCA_035517795.1 Gaiellaceae bacterium
CTCGCTCGGCCGTCGCGAGCAGCTCGTCCGCCGTCACCTCCGGCGCTGTGAAGAGCCGGAGCAGCCCACGCTGCACGAGGGCATGCGCGGCGAGACGGCGGTCCCCGGTCGTGGCGGCAGCCTCGACCGCCTCGGTGAGCACGCGATCGGCCCAGCTCATGTCGACGCCCGTGCCCTGCACGACCCGTACGTTCGGCACCAGCTCGACCCTCAACGGGTCGGAGGCAGCCAGCATGCCCACGGCCCGTGAGACGAGGTTGACCCCGGCCGGAGCGTCGCTCCGGATGAAGGCGCGGCGGCCTGCATCGGCGAGCCGCTCGGCTGCCTCCCGGCCGAGGGTTCGCGCGGCCTCATCCGCTGCGCCGAGCTCGAACCGGTAGCGGTAGGCCTGCTCGAGGTGGTACCCGATCACCTCCTCGTACTCTGTCGACCGGTCGCTGGTCGCACGTGCGAGCCAGCGCCCGAAGCGCTCGTGCAGCCCGGCGCGGGCCTCCTTGGGAATCGCGTCGTAGGCGGCATCGCGGATCAGGAGATGCCGGAAGCGATACGTGCGGCGACCGAGTACCGGCTGCTCCGGGCGTACCAGCTCCTTCAGGACCAGTGAGCCGAGCGCATCCGCGATCGCCCCCGCCTCGAGATCGTTGGCGAGCTCCGCGACCGCGTCCTCGAAGAACACCTTGCCGACGACGGCGGCGCACTCGATCACGGCGCGCTCGTCCTCGGCCAGCTGCTCGAGCCGCGCCGCGAGCAGCCCCTGGATCGTCGGCGGCACACGCAGCGCCGAGAGGTCGCCGTTCGCAGTCCAGCCGCCTTCGCCACGGATGAGGGCGCCTTCGTCGATCAGCATCGACAGCAGCTCCTCGACGAACAACGGGTTGCCCACTGCCGCGCCGGCGATCGTCGAGACGATCTCGCCGGTCAACCCGGACTTGCCGACGAGGTTCTCGACCAGCTTGCCGCACTCCGCCTCGGTCAGGGGCTCGAGCAAGGTGGTCGTCGCGTTCAGAAGCCCCCCTCCCCAGACAGGCCGAAGCTCGAGCAGCTCCGGCCTCGCGAGGCAGAGGAGGAGGATCGGGGCGTCGCGGCTCCACATGGCCAGGTGCTCCACGAGCGCGAGGAACGTCTGCTCAGCCCAGTGGATGTCGTCGAAGACCACGACGAGCGGCCGTGTCCGTGCGACGGTCTCGAGCAGCAGGCGAACGGCGGAGAAGCCGTCCTCGCCGGCGACTTCGGCCGCCTCGCCGAGGCCGATCAGGTCGGCGACGCGCCCGGCTGCGAGCTCTCCGTCGGGCTCGAGGGCGAGCAACCGCTGGAGCCTCGCGCGCCCGGTCTCCGCGGGCTCGGTGTCCTCGAGCCCGACGATCTCCTTCACCGCCTCGAGGAGCGGCCAGAAGGTGATCCCGTCGCCGTATGGCAGACAGCGTCCCGACGCGACAGACGCGCTGCCGGCCAGATCGCCGATGAACTCGCGGACGAGCCGCGACTTGCCGACGCCCGCCGGCCCGAGCACGGTGAAGAGCTGGCAGGAGCGGTCACCGACCGCCTGGTCGAAGGTGTCGTGCAGGCGGCGGAGCTCCCGCTCGCGGCCGACCATCGCCGAGTCCACTCGGGACGGACGTGTCACGCTGTCCGCGAGCCGCTCCAGCCGCCAGTCGCCGCCCGCCGGCTCCACGACCGCCGCGTCGCCCAGGACTCGCCGGGTCGCCTCGTCCAGGGCGATCTCGCCGCTTGCTAGCCCGGCCGGCAGCCTCGATGCGCGCTGAAGCGGCTCCCCGGTCGCGCGGACCCGGGCGCCGCCTGCTCCTCCGGCCACCACCTCCCCCGTGCTGATCCCCAACCGGAAGTCGAGCGTGATGCCGCGTTCCTCGTAGAGCTCGGCGGTCAGCGATGCGAGGGCCTCCCTGATCTCCACCGACGCGCGCACGGCCCGAACCGGGTCGTCCTCGTGCACCCTGGGCAATCCGAAGACGGCCGTGATCGCCTCTACCGAGCTGCTCTCGACCGTGCCGCCGTGTCGGCCGGTTGCTGCATCGACAACCGCGAAGACGCCGTCGGTCGTGCGGCGGAGCGCTTCCGGGTCGAGGGCGTCTCCGGACGCGAGCGAGATCGAGGCGCCGACGACCACCGCGGTGACCCGCTTGCGCTCTTCCCGTTGTCGCCCCTCGTCGCGAACCGAGCCTCCCTGTGCGGGACGGTCGGGCTCGGTCGCCGACACCGACTCGTCCGGCAGATCGAGGCTCGGATCGTGGTTCAGGATCGCCTGCTGAAGCTCCTGGAGGGTGCGACCGGGCTCGATCCCTAGCTCGTCGACGAGCGCCGCTCGTGCAGCCTGGTAGGCCTCGAGCGCCTCGGCCTGCCGGCCGCAGCGGTAGAGCGAGAGCACGAGCTGCGCGCGTAGGCGCTCCCTGAGCGGGTGCTCACGCACGAGCGCCTCGAGCTCTCCGGTCAGCTCGGCGTGGCGGCCGTCGGCGAGGTCCGATTCGATGCGCTGCTCGATGCAGGCAAGGCGGACCTCCTCCAGCCGCGAGATCTCGGTCTGCGCGAAGCGCTCGTAGGCGAACTCGGAGAGGGCCGGGCCGCGCCAGAGTGCGAGCGCCTCGGCCTCCTTCCCGACCTCGGCGAGCCGCAGGAAGACGTCACTGTCGAGCTCGCCTTCCTCGACCCGCAGCCGGTAGCCGGGCGGCAACGTCTCGAGTCGCCCGGCGCCGAGCAGCTTGCGAAGCTTCGAGACGTGGACGTGCAGCGCCTTCCGCGCCGTCTCGGGCGGGCGCTCGTCCCAGATCACATCGATGAGCCGGTCGGTCGGAACGACCCGGTTGGCTTCGATCAGCAGCGCCGTGAGAAGCGCCCGCTGGTTGTGGCCGCCGAGCTCCAGGGGCCGCCCGAGGTCGACCACTTCGAGCGGCCCGAGGATCCGGAATTCCATCAGCCTTCGGGGACGCCGACCTCCGGGCGGCCGCGCCAGAGCACGGCGCCGAGCCACAGGAACCACGCCGGGTTGCCGAGCCCGCGCGGGTCGGTCGAGCTCGGGACGTCGGCGGCGAGGGCCGCGGCGGGCGGCTTGACGAGGTTCGCGAGGTCGTAGGCGCCGTGACTCATCGAGCCGAACGCGCCGGCGAACGCGAGCAGCAGGCCGAGCAGAGCGAACCCCTCGTCGGCGGCGCGCACCCGACCGTAGACGGCGACGAACGCCGCGGTGGCGAGGAGGCCGCCCACGAGCAGGAGGACGTCGTCGGTGTACGCGGCGCCGCGCGAGGCGTCGTGCAGGTAGATGACGAACGCGGTCGAGTAGGCGAGGCCCGCGCTGCCGGCGAGGCCGGCACACACGCCTCCGAACTTCTCGAACATCCGACTCTGGCCCACCGCGGCGTATCTCAACCCACTCGAGGCCGGATTGCAAGCAATTACCGGAATCAGGAAAGCGGGCCGGCGAGGCTCGCCCCGAGCGTCACTGCCGCCACCAGCAGCGCCGCCGCGGCGACGGCGAACCACGACGCGACGTCGCGCGTCTCGGTGCCGTGCCCGAAGCTCTTCCCGACCCTCCGATAGAACGTGCTCAGCTCCTTCATATCCTTGGCGGTCGCCGTGCTGCCGCCCGTCGCCTTGGCAATCGCCCTCATCAGCGGTGGATCCGGAGCGACCCGCGGCGCGAAGGGCCCGTACCCCAGGATCCCCTGCTTCGTCCCGAGCGCGACCGTGTCGATCGGAATGCCGGCCCTGCGGGCCATCGCCGCCGCCTGGAGCGGCTTGATCAGCCCCTGGTTCTGGTTCCCGTCCGAGAGGAGCACGATCGCCGCCGGACGGTTGCGACCCGTGAGGCGAACCACACCGTCATGCGCGAGGGTGCTCTTGACGAGCGCGACCGCACTGGCGATGCCGCTGCCGATCGCGGTCCCGGAATCGGGCACGAGCAGGTCGAGCGTCTGCGAGATCCGCGCGTGGTCGGCGGTCGGGTCCGCGAGGACTTGCGACGTGTCGCTGAACTGAACGAGCCCGACCTTGAACCCCTTCGGCAGCCGCTGCACGAAGACGCGCATGGTCGAGACGGCTGCGTCGAGCCTGGTTGGCTCGACGTCGCGTGCGCTCATCGAGCCCGAGACGTCGACGAGCAGCACGATCGTCGCGTTGTCGACCCTGACCGGGAGGTTCGCCTGCGGGTGTGCGGCGGCGGCGGCCGCCGTGGCCAGGGCGAGCACGAGCAGGAACGTGGCTGCGACCCGTTTGCGTCCGCGGCCCCCGGTTGGAGCCACCGACTCGAGGACGGCCAGATTCGGGTAGGCGACCTGACGCGGCGTCCGTCGCCGAGAGACGAGCAGGACCGCGCCGAGTCCGACCGGTATCGCCAGAAGCGCGAGGAGGGCCAGCGGCGAGCCAAAGCTCATCGTGCTCAGAGTGTGCGCCGGTCCGGACGGAACCGCAATGCGCCGCTCGCCGTCAGGCGATGATCTCGGCCGCCGGCCCCTCCATCCGAGCGAAGCGGGGGACGGTACCCAGCAGATCCTCCTGCGTGCAGTAGGCGATATCGATCTCGAGCCCGGGCGGCCCGTACGTGCGCGCCTCGAACGCCTCGAGCGCGGTGGGGTACGAGGCCGCGATCAGCTCGGCCGCCCGCGCAGCGTCCGTTCTCTTCCCCTCCAGCTCCGCGACGAAGCGACCGGCGCAGTAGGCGTCGTCGAGCGCGAATCCGCCCTTGAAGCCGGCGCAGTAGACGGCGACGTCGCCGTTCGCTTGCCCTCGCGCCGCCGCGACGACCGCGGAGAGGTTGAGCAGCGACCCGACGAGGACGGTCTCGCAGCGCGAGGCGGCGGCGAGGATCGCCGCGGTGCCGTTCGTCGTCGAGAGGATCAGCGTCGCCGCCTTCGGGCCGGTGGCGAACTCCCTGGGCGAAGCGCCGACGTCGAAGCCCTCCACCATCACTCCCGTCCGCTCGCCGCCGACGACGGCCTCCTGGCCGAGCGCCGCTCTCAGTTCCTTCGCCTCCTCGATCTCCCGGCAGCAGAGCACGCGCCGGTAGCCCGAGGCCAGGGCCTGGGTGATCGACGAGCTTGCCCGGATCACGTCGACGACGATGCCGACCCGCGCCGAGGCGCCGTCGGAGGCTGTGAACGCGACGTGAACCGGCACCTCTATACGCTAGTTCCATGGGGGCACCGGAGCCGCGCTACTGCTACCGGCACCCCGACCGCGAGACCGGGCTCTCGTGCTCGGAGTGCGGTCGCCCGATCTGCTACGAGTGCATGACGCCGGCCCCGGTCGGTCTGCGCTGCCCCGAGCACTCCGGCAAGCCGCAGGGCGTGCGCAAGGTGACGGCGGCGGCGGAGCGCGTCGCGACCGGGCAGGGCACGCGACCGTATCCGGTAACGATCGCGTTGATCGCGATCAACGTCGGCGTCTACCTCCTCGAGCTGGCGTTCGGCGGCACGATCGACGGAACCGGGAACACGCTCTACTACAAGGGCGTCCTGTTTGCGCACGGCTGGGTCGACAACCACGGCAACCTCTTCGGCGTCGCCGTCCCGGGCGCCTCGCCGGGAGTCGCCGACGGCGGATGGTGGCGCTTGATGACGTCGGCCTTCCTGCACTACGGCCCGATCCACCTCGGGCTGAACATGCTCGCCCTCTTCTGGTTCGGCCGCGTGCTAGAGCACATGATCGGCAGCGTCAGGTTCCTCGCCCTGTACCTCGCCTGCGGGCTCGCAGGGTCCGCCGGTGCGCTCTACATCACGCCCGACTCGCCGACGGTCGGTGCTTCGGCGGCGATCTTCGGCGTCCTCGGAGCGCTGCTCGTGCTCGAACGACGGGGCATGATTCACAGCGGCGGGCAGATCCTCGCGCTGATCATCCTGAACCTCGTCCTGACGTTCTCGCTGCCCGGGATCTCGATCGGAGGCCACATCGGCGGCCTGATCGCCGGGGCCGTACTGATGCTGCTCTTCACGGAACTCCGCCGCTCGACGGCCGCATGCCTCGCCTGCGCGGCCGGCGTCGCGGTCGCCTCCGTGATCTTCGCCTACGCTGTCGTCTAGTCGGCTCTCGGGTCCTTTGCGGTCCACAGCAGCACCCCGACCTCGAGCAGGAACACCATCGAGGCCGCGAAGCCGATGCCCGCGAAGGCACCCGTTCCGGCCGCAAACGCGCCGGTTGCCTTCACCGAGACCCCGCCGAGGATCACGATCACGGCGAGGACGGCGCTCAGCCACAGCGCCCAGTCGGGAAAAACCCTGCGGTGAGCGGCGAGCGCAACCGAGACGACGATCACGAGCGTAAGCCAGTAGATGGGAACGCCGGCGAACTGGTCGAGCTGGTACAGGGCCCGCGCCAACCGCGGGTCGGCGCCTCCCATCGCGACCACCTGGCTGATCACGCCGTAGAGAGCCGCTCCGACCGAGAAGAGGCCGCCTATTGCAGCTGCGCCGGCCAGGGCTGCTGCACCCAGGGACGGTTGGCCGACCGACCGGAGGTAGACCGCGAGCTGCGCCATCACGGCGAGGAAGATCGCAATCCCGATCGACACCATCAGCACCGCGATCAGCACCTGCTTGTGATGGTTCGCGTAGTAGTCGACGACCTTCTCGGAGCTCGCGTCGAACGCCGGCGGCTTGCCGGCGAGGAAGAAGCCGATCACCCAGAGCACGACCACCGCGACCGCTCCAACCGCCGCCAGTCGCCGTCCCGACGACCCGTTCATGCCTCACCTCCTGCCGCATCGATGACGAAGGGGCGATCATCGAGCCTCGGGGAACGGATTTCAAGATCGGCGTCCACCTGAGAAGATGGGTGCTGCTATGGCACGCTGGCACATCCGCGGCAGCTACTTCGAGTCGTGCAATTGCGTCGCGATCTGCCCGTGCCGCAGGATCGACGGAGTCCCCGGTGGGCGGTCGACCTACGGTGAGTGTCTCGGCGTGCTCTCGTGGGTCATCGAAGACGGCCACGCCGGTGATGTGCGACTCGACGGCCTCAAGGTTGCATTGGCGACGCGGTACCACGACGACGAGCCGGGATCGCCCTGGAGCTTCGTGATCTACGTCGACGTACAGGCGAGCGAGGCCCAACGCACCGCCATCGCAGACATCTACACCGGCCGACTCGGGGGCGATGCTCTGAACCACTTCCCCTGGGCCTGGAAGGAGAGCGTGCTCGTCGCCGTCCGCCCGGTCGAGATCGAGGTCTCTCATGAGCCGCGCCGCCAGTGGCTCAGGATCCGAGACCTCGTGAGCGTGCGCATCAGGGACGCGTACTCGGGCCCGGAGACCGTGACCTGCGTCATCCCCGGCCACGAGGAGAGCGGCGAGGAGCTCGTCACCGACGAGCTGCACGTCGATGACGGCCCGCTGCGGTTCGACTACGCAGGCAACTGCGGGTACTCAGCGCCGTTCGACTACCGGGGCGACTGATCGTGCTCGTCTCCGCCGCGACTGGGCTGGAGTCGACTTTCGGGCCGCCCGCGCGGCGGCGAGACGGCCTTCCGCTTCTTCTTCGTCACCGCTCCGGCGTCCGCGACGGCGAACACAACCAGCGCGAGCGTGAGCGTGAGCGCGAGAACCTGATACACCGCGATCACCGTATGCGAGAAGACATCCGAGGTTAGGAATGAATTGGAATACACGGGTGCCTCAACGCGATGGTCGGAGCCGAGACGGGCTCCGCTCCATATACGGACTCTCGATAGACATCAAACTGGAAGAACCGCGTGCAGTTAGTCGCGGTCACGTCGCAGAGGTAGATGCGCGCCCCGGCGTTCGCGCCTATCTGGTCACAGCTGTCGACATGTGCAGTCCGCTTCGAGGTTGCGGGATTCACGAACAGCGATTGAACCGCTCGGCGTGCATGATCGCTCTCCGAGCCGCTCGTGAACCAGCTCACGAGTAGGACAACGCCGACGAGCACGAGGGCGGCAGGCACTAGCCTGCGGATGACGTCCCCACCCCCGCGGTCGGGCCCGAGTCCAGCCATCCACGGAACGGTACTTCGCGACCGGGCGGAAGGCGAGCCGCCTGCGCCCGTGTGCCCAACGGGCGACGGCTGCGCCGGTGTGCGGAAGTACACCCCGAACCGACCTACTCCCGATGGTTCGGATGGAGGATCACCAGCGGTATCTCACGAGTCGTGCGTGCCTCGTACTTGAGATAGTCGGGATAGGGCCCGGTGAACTCGGGCCAGAGCCGCGCCCGCCGCTCCGGATCGGCCTTGCGGGCAGTGACATCTCGCCGTTCCCGGCCGATCTCGATCACAGCAGCCGGGTGCTGCTGCACGTTCAGCCACCACGCCGGAAACCAGTCCATTCCGCCGTTCGAGGCGACGACGACCAGGTCGTCCCCGTCACGGATGAACAGGAGCGGCGTCGTCCGCTGTTTGCCGGTCTTCCGGCCGGTCGTCGTCAGAAGCAGCACCGGCAGGTTCCCCGCCTCGCCGGCGACGCGGCCCCCGCTCGCGCGATACACGACGGTGTGGACCCCACTCGCAGTTCTCATCGCGAGGCGCCAGAGAGGACGGCGAAGACGCCTTCGGAGCATGCGCCGTAGATACCACGGCGGACCACACCGCCGTCGTGATCGGCGCCCGCATGGCCACGCCGTAGCCCGCCGTCTTCGTCCACGAGCGCTTCTCCGCGGACGTCGTCGAGGCTACTGCACCCACCGTGGCGGCTGCCACCGTTCGACGCGGCTGCTCAGAAGACGCGGTCAGGGAACGCGAATGTCGCGGCTGCGAGCCGCCGCACGGTCCTGTTCCTCGGTCAGTTCAGACCGCCTTACCGGCGTCACGATCGACCAGTGACCGCCGACCGGGCAGCGCTGAAGCCTCCAAGGCCCAAGCCGGAGCGCCTTTGCGGACACGCCGGGAATCCAGATGGTTGTGAACAGATGGGCCTTCCGGCAGCGAACCACGACGTTGCCCGCCGGCGGGTAGCCGCGCCGCCTCAGGACGATGATCTCGGGAAGGACGGATACCGCCAGCATGAGTAGCCGCGTCCGCCACCTCGAACGGGAACGGCGACGCCCGCGCTGAGAGCTGATCTTCATCACTCTTTGGATTGGTAGCTGGAAGACTCACTCCCGGACAAGGAGCTGAGCTACCCACCAGCAGCGACGTACGCCGCCGAGCCTGCTTCGGCCAGGGCGGCCTGCGCGGCAGCGAGCCGCGCGAGGGGCACTCGGTACGGGGAGCAGGAGACGTAGTCGAGCCCCAGCGAGTGGCAGAAAGCAACCGAGCGCTGCTCGCCGCCGTGCTCACCGCAGATCCCGATCTTCAAGCCCGGGTTTGCCTCGCGTCCGCGCTCTACAGCGATCTCCATCAGCCCGCCGACACCTGTCGTGTCGAGCACCTCGAACGGGTTCCGCTCGATCACACCGTCGTGCAGGTAGCGGGCGAGGAACTTGCCCTCGGCGTCGTCGCGGGAGACGCCCAGCGTCGTCTGTGTCAAGTCGTTCGTGCCGAAGGAGAAGAACTGTGCGTGCGCGGCGATCTCGTCGGCGCGGATACAGGCTCTCGGCAGCTCGATCATCGTCCCCACCGTGTGCTCGAGCCCCGGCGCCTCTTCGGCCCACACCCGCTCGGTCAGCTCATGCAGGCGGCGCAGCTCCTCGGCGAACCCGACGAGTGGATGCATGATCTCGACCTGCGGGGCCTCGCCGCGGCGCGCCTCCACGGCTACCGCCGCGCGGGCGATCGCCCTGATCTGCATCTCGTAGATCTCCGGATAGACGAGCCCGAGCCGGCAGCCGCGCAGGCCGAGCATCGGGTTGGACTCGTGCAGCGCTCTGATCCGTGCGCGCATCGCCTCGTCGGCCGCCTGATCCTCGGGCGGCAGGAACTCGTGCAGCGGCGGGTCGAGCAGGCGGATTGTCACCGGGAGGCCACTCATCGCCTCGAAGATGCCGTCGAAATCCGCCTGCTGGAATGGCAGAAGCCGTTCGAGGGCGTCGCGCCTCCCCGCCTCGGTGTCCGCCAGGATCATCTCCTGCATCACGGGCAGCCGCTCCTCGCCGAAGAACATGTGCTCTGTCCGGCAGAGGCCGATTCCCTGCGCGCCGAACTCGCGGGCGCGCACGGCGTCGGACGGTGTGTCCGCGTTCGCGCGCACACGCAGGCGCCGGAAGGCGTCGGCCCAGGCGAGCACCGTCTGGAAGTCGTCGTTCAGCTGAGGCGGGACGAGCTCGATCTTGCCGAGGAACACCGAGCCGGTCCCGCCGTCGATCGTGATCACGTCGCCCTCGTGCAGCTCGCGCCCGCCGAGCCTCGCGCTGCCGTCCGCGAGGGTCAGCCCGTCGCACCCGGCGACGCACGGCTTGCCCATGCCCCGCGCGACGACCGCCGCATGCGAGGTCATCCCTCCGTGGACGGTCAGGATCCCGTTCGCGGCAATCATCCCGTGGATGTCGTCGGGCGTCGTTTCGTAGCGCACGAGGATCACCGGGCCGCCCTTCGCCTTCTCGACCGCCGCGTCCGCATCGAAGACGATTCCGCCGCTTGCCGCGCCGGGGCTCGCGTTGAGCCCCTTGGCGACCGCCTCGGGAGCCGTGTCGGGATCGATGCGAGGATGCAGGAGCTGGTCGAGCTGGCCGGGATCGATGCGCACCACGGCCTCCTCTGGGCTGATCAGGCCCTCGTCGACCATGTCCACCGCGGCCTTCAGCGAAGCAGCGGCCGTGCGCTTCGCCGAGCGCGTCTGGAGCATGTAGAGCACCCCGTTCTCGACCGTGAACTCGGTGTCTTGGACGTCCCTGTAGTGCTCCTCGAGCCGGTGCAGCGTCTCGATCAGCTGCTCATAGGCCTCGGGCATCTCACGGCCGAGCGCCTCCACCGGCTGCGGCGTGCGGATGCCCGCCACGACGTCCTCGCCTTGCGCGTTCGCGAGGTACTCGCCGTAGATCTCTCTCTCGCCCGTCGAGGGGTTCCGCGTGAACACGACGCCCGTCCCCGAGCGGTCGCCCTTGTTCCCGAACACCATCTGGACGACGTTGACCGCCGTGCCGATGTCATCCGGGATGTCGTTCGCGCGGCGATACACCTGCGCGCGCGGAGTGTTCCACGAGTCGAACACACCCCGCACCGCGCGCATCAGTTGCTCGGTCGCGGTCTGGGGGAAGTCGGCGCCCTTCTCCTCGCGATAGATCTGCCGGAACGACTCGACGAGATCTGCCAGGTCATCTGCCGTGAGGTCCGTGTCCTGCGCCGCTCCCCGCTCCCGCTTGAGCTCCGTCAGCGCGTCCTCGAAGCGGTGCCCGTCGATCCCGTCGACGACCTCGCCGAACATCTGGATCAGGCGCCGGTAGGAGTCGTAGGCGAAGCGCCGGTTACCCGTCCCGGCCGCGAGCCCCTCGACCGCCTCGTCGCCGAGGCCGAGGTTGAGGATCGTGTCCATCATCCCCGGCATCGAGATCGCCGCCCCGGAACGAACCGAGACGAGCAGTGGGTCGCCATGGTCGCCGAAACGCTTGCCCGTCTGCTCTTCGAGCCGGCGGACGTGCTCGGTGACCTCCTCCTCGAGCCCGTTCGGGAGGTCGCCGGCTGCCATGTAGGCGCGGCACGCGTCGGTGGTGATCGTGAAGCCGCCCGGAACCGGGAGCCCGAGCCCCGTCATCTCGGCGAGGCCGATACCCTTGCCGCCGAGAAGCTCCCGACCGCCCGGGGCGGGCTCGCCGAAGTCGAAGACGAAGCGCTTGTCTCCACTCATCGACTGATTGTTACCACGACAATGGTCTCTCGCCACGGCATGGACGCCTACCTCCTCCGGCGCGCGCGGAACTCGGTGAGCCACGCGATCGAGCGGAGCGCGAACCAGAACGGCGTGAAGAGGCCGTAGAACACGACCAGCGCGAACCCGAGCAGGGCCGACCACAGCGCCCACCGCCACCTCGAGACAGGAGGCTTCGGCTTCACGCCCGCCGGTTCCCGCCCCGCTCGACCGCACGCACGATCCGCAGCGAGATCTCCTCGATCGAGAGCTCTGAGACGTCGATCACCGGGCAGCCGATTCTCCGGTGAATCTGCTTGGCGTGGTCGAGGTCCTCGTGGATCTCGTTCAGGTCGGCGTAGCGCCGGTCGCCGCCCATCAGCATCAAGCGCTCGCTGCGGATATCGGCAAGGCGCACCGGGTCGATCGTGAGGCCGACCACGCGCCCCGGGTCGATCTGGAACAGCTCGACCGGCGGATCGATTCCCTTGACGAGCGGAACGTTCATCGCCTTCCAGCCGAGATAGCCGAGGTAGATCGAGAGCGGCGTTTTCGAGGTGCGTGAGACCCCGACGAGCACAACGTCGGCCTCTTCGAGCCCGCGCCCGAGCCCGTCGTCGTTCTTCACCGCGAACTCGATCGCCGCGATCCGCTTGAAGTAGCTCTCGTCGAGGGCGGGACGGGCGCGCGGCCGCATCTCCGCCTTGCGGCCCGAGACCCGCGCCACGGCCTCGAGCGGCTCGGCGAGCAGGTCACAGTAGTCAACGGCCGCCTCGTCGCAGAGCTCGCGCATCGCCGAGCGAAGAGTCGGTTCGACGAGCGTGAAGATCACCACGGCGCGCCGGTCCTCCATCCGCGCCAGCGCGAGCTGCAGGTCGGCAATCGTCTCGACGCGGGGATGGCGAACGGTCACGAACGGCTGGTCGGGGAACTGGGCCTCGGTCGCGTCGACGACCCGGGTCGCCGTCTCGCCCGTCGCGTCCGAGACGACATGGAGCTCGACCACGTCCTGCCCGCTTGTGCTCACCCGCGAGACTGTAGTTTCAGGGCATGGCGGAGCTCGAGCGCTACGAAGGCCAGGCGACGATCGAGAAGGTGGCGGCGCTGTGCCGGCGGCGCGGCTTCGTCTACCCCTCCTCGGACATCTACGGCGGCCTCGGCTCCGCCTTCGACTACGGCCACTACGGCGTCCTGCTCAAGCAGAACGTGAAGGCCGAATGGCAGCGCTCGATGGTGCAGGAGCGCGAGGACATCGTCCTGCTCGACTCGGCCATCATCCTCCATCCGCAGGTGTGGGTCGCCTCGGGGCACGTGGGCGGCTTCTCGGACCCGCTCGTCGACTGCCGGGCCTGCAAGCTGCGGTTCCGGGCCGACCATCTCGACGCCTCCGCCTGCGGCCGCAAGCCGTCGAAGCACCCGGGCGAGACACCCGACTGCGACCTGACCGAGGCACGCCAGTTCAACCTCATGTTCGAGACGTCGATCGGTCCGGTGCGCGAGGAAGGCTCGGTCGCCTATCTGCGACCGGAAACCGCGCAGGGCATCTTCGTCAACTTCAAGAACGTCACCTCCTCTCTGCGCGTCAAGCCCCCTTTTGGGATTGCGCAAATCGGCAAGAGCTTCCGAAACGAGATCACGCCCGGGAACTTCCTCTTCCGGACCCGCGAGTTCGAGCAGATGGAGATGGAGTTCTTCGTCCCGCCCGCCGACGCAGAGAAGTGGTACGAGTACTGGATCGCGGAGCGCCGCCGCTGGTACCTCGGGCTCGGCATGCGCGAGAGCCACCTCCGCGTGCGCGCGCACGACGCCGATGAGCTCTCCCACTACTCGAGCGGGACGAGCGACCTCGAGTACCTCTTCCCGATCGGCTGGTCGGAGCTCGAAGGGATCGCGAACCGCGGCGACTACGACCTCACCGCTCATGCCGGACAGTCGGGGACGAAGCTCGAGTGGATCGGGCACGACGAGCGATACGTGCCGTATGTGATCGAGCCGGCCGCAGGCGCCGATCGTGCCGCGCTCGCGTTCCTCGTCGACGCCTACGACGAGGAAGAGGTCTCGGGCGACCAGAGGACGGTGCTGCGGCTGCATCCGCGGCTCGCGCCGGTGAAGGCCGCCGTGCTGCCGTTGATCGGCAAGGACGAGGGCATGGTCGGGAAGGCGAGGACGCTGTACGAGGAGCTCCGCGCGGCGATGTCGGCCGAGTACGACGACTCGGCCTCGATCGGCAAGCGGTACCGCCGCCAGGACGAGATCGGCACGCCCTGGGCGCTGACGATCGACGGCCAGACGCTCGAGGACGACACCGTCACGATCCGTGACCGCGACACCCTTAGCCAGGCGCGGATCCCGATCGCGGGGGCCGTCCGGCTGCTCCAGGAGCGCCTCGGCGAGCCCTGGACGCCCCGCAGCTGACGTGGGCTGGCACGAGCTCGAGATCGAGAGCCGGGCCCTGGGCAGAAACGCGCTCGGCGACCCGGCGACCCGCCCGCTGTTCGTCTGGACGCCGCCGGCCTATGACACCGAGGCCGACCGCAGGTTCCCCTCGATCTACCTGCTGCAGGGATTCACGGGCCAGGCACGCGCCTGGTTCAACGTCTCGCCGTTCGCGAAGACACTTCCCGCGGTGGTCGACGAAGTCGGCGTCGAGGCGCTGCTCGTGCTCGTCGACGCCTTCACGGCACTCGGCGGCTCCCAGTTCGTCGACTCACCGGCGATCGGAGCCTACGGCACCTATCTCTGCGAGGACGTCGTGAGGTTCGTGGACGAGCACTTCCGCACGCTGCCGGAGGCGGCGCACCGCGGCATCCAGGGCAAGTCCTCCGGTGGGTTCGGCGCGATGGTCTGGGGGATCCTGCGGCCCGATCTCTTCGGGGCGTTCGCGACGCACGCGGGCGACGCCCTGTTCGAGGTCACGCTCGCCCTCGAGTTTCCGGCCGCAGCCCAGGCGCTCCGGAACGAGTACGACGGCGAGTTCCACGCCTTCTGGGCCGACTTCCGCTCGGGCCGCCCCGCGTTCGGCCGCCCGACCGACCACGTGCTCCTGTCGGTGTACGCCTGTGCCGCCGCATACTCCTCGAATCCCGACGGGTCGATCGACCTGCCCTTCCGGATCGACACCGGCGAGCTCGTGCCGGAGGTCTTCGAGCGCTGGCTCGCCTGGGATCCGGTCAGGCTCGCCGCCGCGCACGCCGAAGCGCTGCGGGCCGCACGGGGGATCTGGATCGACGCCGGGCGCAACGACGAGTACTTCGCCGATCTTGGCGCGACCGCCTTCAGGCAGGCCGTGGACGCCGCGGGCGTCTCCGGCGAGATCGTCCACTTCGAGCTCTTCGAGGGCACGCACCGCAACACGTCCTGGCGCTACCCGCTCAGCCTCGCGTATCTCGCCGAGCGCCTCGCGCGTTAGACGACGGCTCCGGAGCCGCCGCCGAACGAGGGGATCGGCTCGGGTGGCGGCTCGCTCGGCCCCGAGCCGCCACTCAGGCCGACCGTGATGCTCCCGTGCGGGTAGGTGACCGACACCTTCGTCGTCGTCCTGCAGCCGGTGCACGACTGCTCGCTCATCCCGAAGCCGATCGAGCCTGCGATCGAGATCGTCCGGCCGTGGGCGACGTCGACGGCGACGCTGCCTGCGACCTTTCTCGCCGCCGTGCACGAAACGCCCTCGGCGCGCAGAACGACAACGCGAACCGACGAGACCGAGAGGCCGTTGGTGCTGCAGGAAGCGGCTCTCGTCGCCGCATGCGATCCGCCGGCAACGGCGACTGCAAGCGCCGCCGCGACGATGCCTGCCCACGCGAACCGGCGGGCCATACCGAGATTCATCGTAGCCCCGGTCGAGGACGCAGTCGAGGGATGCTGCCGGCGCAATCGATTGCCGATTTTCGTCCCGTGGGACGCTCCGTGATCGGAATGTGCTCGCTCGTCGGCGCCACCGTAGGAAGCTTCGTGCCCGATCTCTGGGGGAGCTCGCAGATGTCGCTCTCGTCGTTGCTGTTCGCAGCGATCGGCGGCATCGCGGGCGTCTTCTTCGGCGCGCGGATCTCGCAGAGCGTCTAGTAACTCGACGCTTCGAGCGCCGTAGACTCGTCGCATGCCGGCCTGCCAGAGCTGCGGCAAGGAGCTGCAAGGCGAGTTCGCCTTCTGTCCGTTCTGCGGCGCCGCGGTCGCGGCGGCGCCGGCGCGCGAGCACCGCAAGGTCGTCACGGTTCTCTTCTGCGACGTCACGGGCTCGACGGAGCTCGGCGAGCGGCTCGACCCGGAGGCGCTTCGCGTGCTCCTGGCCCGGTACTTCGAGCGCATGCAGGCGATCATCGAGCGGCACGGCGGCTCCGTGGAGAAGTTCATCGGTGACGCGGTGATGGCCGTGTTCGGCGTCCCGGTCGTTCACGAAGACGATGCACTCCGAGCCCTGCGCGCAGCAGTGGAGATGCGAGACGCCCTGCCGGAGCTCGGCGTCGAGGGACGTATCGGCGTCATGACCGGCGAGGTCGTCACGGGCACGGACGAGCGGCTCGCAACCGGCGATGCCGTCAACGTCGCTGCACGGCTCGAGCAGGCAGCGCAGCCGGGCCAGATCCTGATCGGCGAGGAGACTCTCCGCCTGACCCGCGATGCCGCGGAGGTCGAGGCCGTCTCGCAGTTCGCGGTCAAGGGCAAGACCGACCCGATCGCAGCACATCTCCTGCTCGCGGTGCACGGGGACGAAGGGTTCGCCCGCAAGCTCGACACACCGCTCGTCGGTCGCGAGACGGAGCTGCGCCGGCTACGCGACGCCTACGACCAGGCAGCGGGTGACAGTTCCTGTCAGTTGTTCACGATCCTCGGCGCGGCGGGGGTCGGCAAGTCGCGTCTCGCCGCCGAGTTCCTGACCTCGCTCGAGGCCGCACGCATCGTCCGCGGCCGCTGCCTCCCCTACGGCGAGGGCATCACCTACTGGCCGGTCGTCGAGGTCGTCAAGCAGCTCCCCGGTGTGAACGTCGATCCAGCTGCCGATCTGGGCCTCCGCTCGCTGCTCGGCGAGGACAATGCGATCTCGAAGGAGGAGATCGCGCGTGCGGTTCGGAAGCTGCTCGAGGCCGTGGCAGCCGACCGGCCGCTCGTCTGCGTCTTCGACGACGTCCACTGGGGCGAGGCGACGTTCCTCGAGCTGGTCGAGCACGTCGCCGACCTTGCGCGCGATGCGCCGATCTTGCTGCTCTGCATCGCGCGGCCCGAGCTCCTGGAGATCAGGCCGGACTGGGCGGGCGGCAAGGTCAACAGCACCAGCGTCCTGCTCGAGCCGCTCGGCGCCGACGAAGCCGCGGCGATGATCGCCAGCATCGCCGAGCTCGACGAGCAGACTCGCGCTCGGATCCTCACGGTGGCCGAGGGCAATCCGCTGTTCGTCGAGCAGATCGTGGCGCTGGTCGAGGACTCGACGGGCGACGTCGTGGCGATTCCGCCGACGATCCAGGCGCTCCTGAGCGCCCGGCTCGAGCAGCTCGAGGATGCCGAGCGAGTCGTTCTCGAGCGCGGCGCAGTCGAAGGCAGGATCTTCCACCAGGGGGCAGTGCAGGCCCTCGCACCCGAGGAGCCGCACGTGGCGACAAGGCTGACCGCGCTCGTTCGCAAGGAGCTGGTTCGACCGGACAAGCCTCAGTTCGCCGGGGAGGACGCGTTCCGATTCCGACATGTCCTCATCCGCGACGCCGCATACGACGCGCTTCCGAAGTCCACGCGTGCCGACCTGCACACGCGCTTCGCCGGTTGGCTCCAGGGGCACGGAACCCAGCTCGTCGAGCTGGCGGAGCTCCTCGGCTACCACCTCGAGCAGGCATACCGGTGCCGGGTCGACCTCGGCCTGATCGACGAGGAGACGCGCTCGCTCGGAGTGCAGGCTGCCGACTGGCTCGGCTCTGCCGGTCGCCGTGCGTTCCGCCGCAACGACATGCGGGCCGCGACGAACCTCCTCGAGCGGGCGACGGCGCTGCTCCCGGAGGACGATCCCGACCGGCTGGAACAGCTCGCCTTGCTCGGTCGCGCGCTCACGGAAACCGGCCGCCTCGACCTGGCCGAGGGGTTTCTCTCGGAAGCGGCCGAGGGCGCCGCGAACGCGCGAGATGCCGGGCTCGCGGCCGAGGTCGCCGTCGACCTCTGCGAGCTCAGGCTCCACACGATGCTTTCCGTCAGCCATCGGCAGATCGAGGCGACCCTCGCAGGCTTGTCGGATGTTCTCGAGACCTCCGGCCGTGCGGAGGGGCTGTCGAATGCGTTCAGGCTCTCGGCGTCGCTCGCGTTCTGGCGCGGCGACACGGCCCTCGCACTCGAGCGCTGCGAGCAGGGCCTCGTGCACGCGCGCCGGGCCGGACTCTCGGCGGCGGAGATCGATCTGATGGGCCGCGCCGTCACCGGCATGGTCGAGGGGCCGACGCCGATAGCCACAGCTCTGGATCATGCCGAGGAGCTCTCTGCCCTCACGACGGGGACGAGCCGGGCGGACGTGGTGCTGCTTGCCCAGAGCTCCTACCTGCAGGCGATGCTCGGCCGCATCGACGCGGCCCGGGAGCTCGCCGGACAGGCGGCGAAGCTCGCCGAGGAGCTGGGGTTGACGATCCTCCGCGCGATCGGCGTCGGGCGGGTGATCGCGGAGATCGAGCTGCTCGCGGGCGACCCGGCGGCCGCGGAGCGTGAGACCGGACCGAGCTGCGAGGCCCTCGAACGGGCGGGCGACTGGGGCCACTACGGCAGCCTCGTGCCGTGTCTCGCAGACGCACTGCTCGCGCAGGGCCTCGGGGAGGAGATCGGCGAGAGGATCGAGCGTGCGGCGAAGGGGGTCATCGACGACGACATGGATGCGCGCATCGGGCTGACGCGCGTGCGAGCGAAGCTGCTCGCGGGTCGCGGCGAGCTCGAGGCCGCGCTCCGGCTCGCCCTCGAGGCCCGGGAGCTTGCAGAGTCCACCGACTACGTCCTCGTCACCGGGAGGGTGCTCCTCGACGTCGCGGGCGTGTTCGAGCTCGCAGGGGAGCGCGAGGAGGCGGCGCGGGCGCTCGAGCAGGCGATCGAGGGCTACGAGCGCAAGGGAGCGATCGCGTACGTCCGGAATGCCCAAGCTGCGCTCGCCCGGGTCGGATCTCGGCCGGTAGGGCCGCCGTCGGGTTGACTTCCCCGCCCGCAAGGCTGTCCCTGACCGGGAGATCGAGTCGAAGGACGTGCCGTTGGCGAAGAGGACAACGCACTCCCCGCGCAGCAGAGCTCAGGAGGCGGTCAGGTCGTACACCGTCAACCCTCCGACCGTCTTGGCGGTGAAGTGCGACTCGACCCAGCTCGCGATCGCGCTCGAACTGGAGGAGCTTCCGACGCCGCCGCCGGGACCTCCCCCACCGGACGCGATGAAGTAGTGAATCTTGCCCGCAGCGACATCGGCCTCGAACTCGGCGAGGGTCGGGGCCGGATCGGTGCCGTTGAAGCCGCCGATCGCCATCACTGCATGACCGGTTCCGAGCTGGACGCCGGCTGCGCTGTTGGCCCCGACGATCGCGGCAACCCAGCGGTAGGGCGAGGCGTTCTCGTCGAGCAACGAGACGAGTGCCTTGCTCGGAGTGCCCGAGTCGAGGAGTCCGCCGAGCCCACCGGCCCTGCTACCCGCGCCGCCGAGCCGCGTGCCACCCGGGAAGGAGCCGGCGCCGCCGGGTGCGAGCCCGGCAGGCGGCGAGCCACCACCGCCGAGGAAGCCGGTGGGCCCCGTCCCGGTGCCCGGGCCGAAGCCGCCGCGGGCTCCGGGCCTGCCGGCTCCGGGCCCGCCCACCGAACCGCTCGGTCCGGCGGTCGGAAGCGCGCCCGAATGGCCCGTCGACGCCGTCTGTGCCGAGTAGGCCGCCGGAGCAGCGAGCGCTGTCGCAAGCGCGACGAGGAGCACCGCGCGCGTCGCCGTGCGCTCCGCACCCCATGCGGCGGGCCCCACGACGATCACCACGGAGGCCGCGATGCCGCCGACGAGCACCCCGAACCGGAGCGCAGGATGCCACGACGGCGTCCGGTCGAGCAGGATGAACGCCCACGCGGCGGTGCCCGCGAACGTCAGGGCAAGCGCGAGCCGGTAGAGGAGAGCGTCTCGTCGCGCCCAGGTCCACACGACGCCGATCCCGACAAGCGCACCGATCGCGGGCGCGAGCGCCACGTTGTAGTAGGGGTGGATGATCCCCTTGGCGAAGCTGAAGACCGCTCCGGTCACGAGCAGCCAGGATCCCCAGACGAGCACCGCGGCGCGCCTGCCGTCAGTCCGGGGCTTCCGGCGCATACCCCAGAGCAGCACGCCCAGGAAGACGAGCGCCGCAGGGAGCAGCCACGAGATCTGGGTGCCCATCTCGGCCCCGAACAGGCGCGTGACACCGGTCGGTCCCCACATGCCTCCGCCGCCCTGGCCCCCGCCGAGCGCCCGCCCGCCGACGACGCTCCCGGTCTCGTTCCCGGTGATCCGGCCGAAGCCGTTGTAGCCGAAGATCAGCTCCAGGATGCTGTTCGACTGAGAGCCGCCGATGTACGGCCGGCTCGAGGCAGGCCAGAGGGCAACCGTCGCCACCCACCATGCGGCTGCGGCGATCAGCGTTCCGCCGGCCGCGAGCAGCTGACCGAGCCGCCGCCGCAGCGTCGTCGGGGCGGCGAGCAGGTAGACCGCGGCGAACCCGGGCACGACGACGAACGCCTGCAGCATCTTCGTCAGGAAGCCCACACCGATGAGCGTGCCCGTGAGCAGCAGCCAGCCTGTTCGTGCGTCCTCGAGCGCGCGCGTGAGCGCGTAGGCGGACGCCACGAGCACAAGGGTGAGGAGCGCATCGGGATTGTTGAAGCGGAACATCAGCGCCGCCACGGGTGTGAGCGCGAAGACCGTGCCGGCGAGACGCGCTGCCGGCGCCGAGAACCGCCGCCGGACGGTCGCGTAGAGAAGCCCGACCGCCGCCACCCCTTCCAGCGCCTGAGGGGCGAGGATGCTCCACGAGCTGACTCCGAAGACCCTGGCCGACAGGTCCATCACCCACAACGAGGCCGGAGGTTTGTCGACGGTGATGAAGTTCGACGAGTCGAACGAGCCGAAGAGGAACGCCTTCCAGCTCGTCGACCCGGCCTGCACTGCGGCCGAGTAGAACGAGTTCGCGTACCCGCTGGCCGCGAGGTCGACGAGATACAGGAAGGCCGTGGCGGCGAGCAGCCCGATGAGCGCGGGGCGCGCCCAGGCGGGATCGTCGGTGCGGCCCCGGAGGAGCGAGCGCACGCGATCTCCGGGACGTGCTGTGCGAACCGGCGCGAGAGAGCCGGCAGTGGTGGTGCTCACGAGCCCACCTCGGGGGCAGCCCGCTCGGAGCGGAAGACCCAGGTGCGCAGCAGCGCGAACCGGAGAACCGTTGCGAGCACGCTCGCCGCGATCAGGGCAGCGAGCTCGACCGCGCGAGAGGGGCTCGAGTCGATCATCTGAAGGAGCCGCAGGGACGACGCCGTCAGCGCCAGCGCCAGCGCGAACACGACGAGACCCTGGAACTGGTGGCGTACCGTGTGGGCGGCTCCGCGGACGAGGAACGTGAACCTGCGGTTGGCTGCAGTGTTGGCGACCGCCGTCAGTAGGAGCGCGAGGGCGTTCGAGGCCTGGGCCGAGAGCACGGGCCGCAGCGCGAGGTAGAGGGCGGCGTAGGCGAGGGTCGAGAGGACTCCGATCGCGGCGAACGTACTCACCTGACGGCGAAAGGTGATCCCGGTGCCGATGGGCTTCCGGGCCGGCGGCCGCCCGGCCCGGAAATCGGCAAGGAGCCTCGCCACTCCTCGGAGGTCGGCGAGGGCCGTGGAGACGATGTCGACCCGGGAGTCGGGATCGTCGACCCAGTCGACAGGCACCTCGTGGATCCGCAGCCCTGCGCGCTCGGCAAGGACGAGCAGCTCGGTGTCGAAGAACCAGGCACGATCGCGAACGTGAGGCAGAAGCTGCCTGGCCCGGTCGGCGCGAATCGCCTTGAAACCGCACTGCGCGTCGGAGAAGCGGGTGCCGAGAGCGAGGTGGAGGATCGTGTTGTAGGAGCGCGAGATCAGCTCGCGCTTCGTCCCGCGGGTGACGCGCGCACCGCGGGCAAGTCGGCTGCCGATCGCGAGATCGCTGTGACCCGAGAGCAGCGGCGCGACGAGCGGCAGGAGCGCCGAGAGGCCGGTCGAGAGGTCGACGTCCATGTAGGCGAGCACCTTCGCGTCGCTGCCCGACCAGACGGCATTCAGAGCGCGACCTCTTCCCTTCGCCTCGAGCCGGATCGCGCGAACCTCGCGGCGGTCGGCGGCAAGAGCCGTTGCGACCTTCCAGGTACCGTCGGTGCTGCCGTTGTCGGCGATCGTGATCCGGGCCGAGAACGGGAAGCTCTCGGCCAGGTAGCCGCCGAGCCTGCCGATGCTGCCTGCGAGCGTCTGCACCTCGTTGTGCACCGGAACGACGATCTCGACCTCAGGCGAGTCGTGCGCACCGGCGCCGTCCGGGTTCGCGGCGGGAGTCGAGACAGGTGCGGTAGCGACTGACATCAGACGCAGTCTCCGCCCTACCCGTTACAGCAGCCTGAACAGCGGCTGTGAAATCGATAGGAGCCTGGGTCTGCAGCTCCCGCTCGCCGGTGGTCAGAGGGCCGGGCGGGGCATCACCGGTGTTCACCGTCCCGGCGGGCTCGATCAAGAGCACCTCGGCGCCGGCGTCGGAGCGCGGACAGTGCTCGACTCCGTGCGGGACCGCATCATCGGAGCTTCTCGGCCGTGATTCTGCCGGAGGGAGTCGATAGCGTTGGGCCGTGCCCCAGCACGTGGTGCTCACAGCGATCGGTGCGGACCGACCCGGGCTCGTCGAGGAGGTCTCCGAGTTCGTCCTCGAACGGGGCGGGAGCATCGAGGACAGCAGGATGGCGAACCTGCGGGGTCAGTTCGCGATCATGATGCTGGTCGCCGGGACGCAGGAGACGATCGAAACGCTCACTGCCGACCTGGCCGCGCTGGGCTCGAGATCGGCACTCCATGCGCAGCTGACGCCTGCACTCGGGAGGGCCGAGATGGGCTCGCCGCGGCTTCCGTTCCGCCTCACGGGCCATGCGCTCGACCAGCCCGGGCTCGTACACGAGATCGCGAATCTGCTTCGCGGCTTCGACGTCAACATCGAGAGCCTGGGCACGACGCTCGAGGCGGCGCCGGTGACCGGAGCGCCGGTGTTCTCCATGGACCTGTTGATCGCGGTGGCGAGCGAGACGCCGCTCGTGAAGCTGCGCGAGGAGCTCGCGCGCGTCTGCGACTCGCTCAACATCGACTGGCAGCTCCAGCCGCTCTAACGAAGCGCGGTAAGAGCTTCGCCGCCCGCGCTCGGCGGCGGCCGCTCCATCAGCCTCTCGCCGGGCGCGCCGAAACCGAACCTCCGATAGAGCTCGTGCGCGTCACCCGTGTGCAGGAGCCACGCGCGATCTGCCAAGGGCCCCCGCTCGACCATCTCCTCGACGAGCGCCGTGCCAAGACCGCGACCGCGATGGACGTCGAGCACGTAGACGTCTGCGAGGTAGACGGCCGGGAATCCGAACGCGGTGACCGCACGGCAGAAGCCGACCTGCTCGCCCTCGTGGTAGAGGCCGACGACACGCGTGGCCTCGCGCACGAGCCGCTCCTGGGTCTCGAAGTCACGACCGGGAGCCCAGTAGGACTCGTCCGAGATGAACCGGTGCACGGCCGCGACATCCACCCGGTCGGGATCGTCGTCGAGCTCGTACCCGTCCCCGAGCTCCCGCCTCATGCCGAGAGGCTGCGCAGCCGGAAGCCGCCGTGCTCCTCGTAGCAGGAGGTGACGACGGCCAGCGCCTCACGCCTCGTCCGGTCTCCGAGGCCGGCGGCGGCCACATCCGCGAACGGCATCGAGAGCAGCCGCTCGATTCCGGCGAGTCCTTCCGGCGAGAGGGCGAACGAGCCGGCCGCGTGGGCGCGGCAGACTGCTCCCCCGACCCGCGCCGAGAAGCCCGTGAGGTCGTCGAGCGCGCCGCACTCGACGCAGGTGGTGACATGAGGCAGGTAGCCGGAAAGCCACAGCAGCTTCAGCTGGAACGAGAGCACAAGCGGGTCGAGCTCGGAACGAGTGCCTCCGTCGTCGGGCGGCGTTTCGTCGAGCAGGTCGAGGAACCGGGCGAGCGCCTCGAACGCCCGTGAGTTCGCCTCGGGCTCGGCGAACAGGCGCAGCATCGCCTCGGCGCCGATCAGCCCGGCCCCCAGGCGGTAGGGATTCTCCCGCGTCTCACGGTGCGAGGCGACCAGGTCGACTCCCGTCACCGTCTGGAGCTCTCCGGAGCCCTCGTGCAGCAAGAGCTCCGCGTGCGACAGCGGCTCGAGCCGCGCCCCGAAGCGCGACTTCGTCTTCCTGATCCCCTTCGCGATCGCCCCGATGCGGCCCCGGTCGCGCGTGTACAGATGCAGGATCCGGTCGGCCTCCGAGAAGCGCAGCGAGCGCAGGACAATCGCCTCCGTCTTGTAGGTGCGTCCGGCCACGGGTTCAGTCTAGGACGAGCGGCGGTCCTCCACGGCGCCGGGGGCCGGCTGGCAGGTGGGGCAGTACCACGTGCCGCGACCGGCGATGCGGATCCGCTCGATCGGCGTCCCGCACCGGTCGCACGGCTCGCCGCCCCGTCCGTAGACCTTGAACTCGTTCTGCATCCCGCCGTAGCCGCCGTCGGGAAGCGCATAGTCGCGGAGGGTCGAGCCTTGCCGCGCGATCCCCCGCTCGAGAGCATCACGAATGGCCCGTCTCAGCTCTTGCAGCTCACGGGCTTCCAGGCTCCGAGCCTCGCGCAGAGGATGGATGCGGGCCCGCCACAGCGCCTCGTCCGCGTAGATGTTCCCGACACCCGCGAGGGTGCGCTGGTCGAGGATCGCCGCCTTCACCGGAGCACGGCGCTTCGCGAGGCGGTGACCGAGATCGCGAGCGCGAAATCCCCGGTCGAGCGGCTCGGGGCCGACCCTGTCGGCGAGGTACGGCTCGAGCTTGCCCGGCTCGAGCAGGAGCCAGGTGCCGAACCTCCGCACGTCGCGGTAGGCGACCTCCGATCCGTCGTCTAGCCTGACAACAGCTCGTCTGTGAGGGTCGGGGGGCAGTGATCCGGCCGGCGCATGTCGCAACGATCCCGTCATCCGGAGGTGAACCAGGAGAACCCTTCTCGACCTGAACCGGACGATCAGATACTTGCCTCGGCGGTCGACGCTCTCGACCTGCTCCCCCTCGAGCTCTCGGGCAACTAGGTCGGGATCGAACGGACGCGTTAGCCGCGCGTCCCTGATTTCGACCCGCTCGAACGATCGCCCCTCGAGAACGGGTGCGAGACGGCGTCGGACGCTCTCGACTTCGGGTAGCTCCGGCACGGGGACACGCTAGCGGCGAGTGGCGGCGGGATCAGAGGCGGTCACCGTCCCCGAGCGTTACCCGACGACCTCGAGCAACACAGGACGCTCGGGCACGTCCCGATCGGCGAGTTCGTAGGCGGCCGCCACCTCGTGGACAGCCTCGACGGCCGTGACCTCGTCCCGGGCGTGGATCTCCGCGAGCAGATCTCCCGCCTCGACCTGGGCGCCGCGTTTGCGGCGGCAGATCACGCCGACCGCATGATCGATCGGCTCGCCCTTGAGTCGGCGGCCTGCACCGAGATGCAGCGTGGCCATCCCCACCTGGATCGCATCCAGCTGGGTGATGACTCCTGCGTGCGGGGCGACGACCTCGCAGACGAAAGGCGCGGTCGGGAGCGCGGCTTCGTCCGCCGTTCCACCCTGGGCCTCGATCCACCTCACCCAGGCCGCCTCGGCGGAGCCGTCGGCGATCGCAGCCTCGGCGCGGGCGCGGCCCTCGTCGACGCCGATTCCGAGATCGGAAAGGGCGAGCAAGCGGGAGCAGGCGTCGAGCACAAGCTCGACCAGGTCGGCCGGCCCGCAGCCGCGGAGGGTCGCCAGGGCCTCGCGAACCTCGAGGGCGTTGCCGACGGCGTCGCCGAGAGGCTGCTCCATGTCGGTCAGCAGGCAGACCACCTCCCGGTCGGCCTGCTCGCCGAGCGCCCGCATCGTCTCGGCGAGGCTGCGCGCATCGTCGAGGGTCTTCATGAAGGCTCCGCTCCCGACCTTGACGTCGAGCAGGATCGCCTGCGCCCCGGCGGCGATCTTCTTCGACATGATCGAGGCGGCGATGAGGGACAGCTGGTCGACCGTCGCGGTCACGTCTCGAAGTCCGTACAGCATCAGGTCGGCCGGGACGAGCTCGGCCGTCTGACCGACGATCGCCAGGCCCACGCCGCGCAGCTGCGCGATCAGCTCCTCGGTCGTGAGCTCGACCCGGAACCCCGGAATCGACTCGAGTTTGTCCAGGGTGCCGCCGGTGTGGCCGAGGCCGCGGCCGCTCATCTTCCCGAACGGGACACCACAGGCGGCCACGATGGGGCCGACCGCGAGCGACGTCTTGTCGCCCACGCCCCCGGTCGAGTGCTTGTCGACCACCTTGCGGCCGAGCGCGGAAGCGAGGTCGAGCGTCTCGCCGCTCCTGATCATCGCGTCGGTGAGCGCGAACGTCTCCCGCGCCGAAAGCCCGCGGAAGTAAACCGCCATGCAGAAGGCGGCCATCTGGTAGTCCGGGACCTCGCCACGGGCGTACCCGAGGACGAGGTCGGCGAGCTCCGAAGGATCGAGCTCACGGCCGTCCCGCTTCCGCTGGATCAGCTCTGCGGCCGCGGTCACGGCTCGAGGAACGGCTTTCCGAGCACTCCTCTCGGGACTTGCCCGCCTCCGAGCCAGGTGTGCACCGTGGCCCCCACATCGCCGAACTCACCGTCTTCGTACACCCGCCCCGCGGCATTCCGGCCCTGCACGTACGCGAGCAGCAACGCGTACTCGCGGGAGTGATCGGTTGAAGCCGTCGTCGGATCGCAACCATGATCGGAGGTGAGGATCAACATGTCGCCCTCATGCAGCGCATCGAGCAGGTCCGGAAGCCGGCGATCGAAATCCTGCAGGCAGCGATGGAAGTTCACCGGATCGTTCCGGTGCCCCCAGAGCATGTCGGTCTCGACGAGGTTCGTGAACACGAGCCCGTCGTCGATCGTCCGCAGGAGCTCCTCCGTCCGCTGGATCCCCTCCACGTTCGACTTCGTCGGGAACGACTCGTCGATGTCGCACCCGGCGAAGATGTCGCCGATCTTTCCGACTCCGTACACCTTCGTCCCCTTTTCACGCATCAGCGAGAGGTAATTCGGGCGCGGCGGCTCGAGCGAGAAGTCGTGGCGATTCGCAGTCCGGGTGTAGTTACCCGGCTCACCGATGAACGGGCGTGCGATCACACGCCCCACTGCATGCTTTCCGGCCAGGAGCCTCCGGGCGACCCGGCAGCCCTCGTACAGCTCCTCGAGGGGAATCGTCTCCTCGTGCGCCGCGAGCTGAAAGACCGAGTCGGCGCTGGTGTAGACGATCCACTTCCCCGTCCGCTGATGCTCCTCGCCGAGCTCCTGGATGATCTCCGTCCCGCTCGCCGGAACGTTCCCGAGCACTCCCCGCCCGGTCTCGTTCATGAACGGGTCGACGACCTCGTCCGGGAAGCCGTGCGGATACGTCGGCATCGCCTGAGGCGTCAGGATCCCCATCAGCTCCCAGTGCCCCGTCGTCGTGTCCTTGCCGCGCGAGCGCTCGAGGAGTCTGCCCGCAACTGCAGGTGCGCCCGGCTGCGGCGGGCATCCCGGGAGGGGCTCGACGTTGCCGAGGCCGAGCGCCTCCAGCGTCGGCAGGTCGAGGCCGCCGACGGCCCTGCCCACGTTGCCGAGCGTGTCGGAGCCTTCGTCCCCGAAGTCGGCGGCGTCGGGCAGCTCTCCTGCCCCGACCGCATCGAGGACGATCACGCATGCTCGCGCCACGCGGCTATCCTACGATCTCGTGAAGGACGTTCTCGGTCTGATCGGCTTTGCGATCTTCATCGTCTGCACGATCGCGCTCGCGGCCGGCGTGACGTGGCTGGTCGTCAGAGTCAGCCCCTCGCCGAAGTCGTAGGGTACGCGGCCGGTGCATCAGCCGGCGAGCGCGAGGACGTCCTCGAGCGGGGTGAAGTCGAGACCGTGCGCCTCGGCGACCGCTGCGTAGGTGACATTGCCGCCGAGCACGTTGACCCCCTTCGCGAGGGCCGGATCGGCGGTCACTGCCTCCCGCAGCCCCCGGTCGGCGATCGCCTCGACGTAGGGGAGCGTGGCGTTGGTGAGCGCCATGGTCGAGGTGATGGGCACCCCGCCGGGCATGTTCGCCACGCAGTAGTGGATCACCCCGTCGATCACGAAGACGGGATCGGAATGCGTCGTCGGACGCGAGGTCTCGAAGCAGCCGCCCTGGTCGATCGCGACATCGACGACGACCGCGCCATCGTTCATCCCGGCGATCATCTGCCGGGTGACGAGCTTGGGCGCGAGCGCACCAGGGATCAGCACCGCGCCGATCACCAGGTCGGCCTGCTCGACTGAGGCGGCGATCTCGAGGGTCGACGACATCAGCAACGTGACTCGCCCCGAG
>DATIYE010000139.1:0-4007 GCA_035517795.1 Gaiellaceae bacterium
GCCTTGGTTGGGTAGCCCGGTTAGAGCCGTTTCAAGAGAGGGGCCGTGGAGCGGCGAGGCGAGTGGAAGCATCCGACTCGACATCGATGCGATGCTGGGCTTCAACCAGGCGATAGTCGGGCGGCTCATCGGCGATCTGCACTCGCATGAGGGTGGGCAAGCGACTGTCGAGCCATCCGAGCAGGACCCGCGTGGTTGGGCGGGCGGCTCGAATACGTGACGCTCGGATGGAACGTCGTTGGCAGCGTCGTTGTGCTCACTGCCGCTGCGCTCGCACGGTCGGTCGCGCTAGCCGGTTTCGGACTCGACTCCCTGATCGAGATCGTCGCCTCGCTCGTAGTCGTCTGGCAACTCAGAGGCGTAGCGCAGGGCCGTGACGCGCGAGCGTTGCGCATCATCGGGATCGCGTTCGTGCTGCTCGCCGCGTTCATCGCGGCGCAGTCCAGCTACGTGCTCGCAACCGGCTTTCGGCCGCACCGCTCATCGGGATCGTCTGGCTTGCTCTAACGACCGTGGTGATGTTCGCCCTCGCCTAGGGAAGAACCGCACCGGCAGAGCACTCGGCAACCCGGTGCTTACCGCCGACATGCGTTCCACCGCGTCGGACTGGGCAAGCGTGCCCGCGCCGATGGCGAAGGCCGGACACACCGATATGAGCACCGCGAAGATCTGCTTGCACCTGGTCGGGACGGTCTTCCGCGCGGAGGCCGAGGCGCACGAGCGGCGGCGGCTCGGCGAGCTAGAAAGTTCTAGCCGACGGATCCGACCTCAGCCGATCTCGGAGGACTGAAACCGCTTGAAACCTACCGCTCAGCACCCATTAGACCCGCTCTCGCAGATGTCCGCGATCTGAGCCTCCGCGATGCGGATCAGGTCCCTCATCGGCAGACGGACCGAACGCTCGTGGGTGCCTGCCTCCACCACGACGCTCTCGAGTAGCGCCAGCCGGTGGTCGACGATGGCCGCATCCCCGGTGGGACCGCCGAACGGCGGCACCGCGCCGAGCTCGAACATCGGGTAGGCGCCGGCGAGCTCCTCCTCGGTGGCGAGGCGCGCACAGGCGCCGCAGCCGATCAGCGGCCTCACCTTGTGCAGGTCGAGTCGCTCGGACGCCGGAATCACGGCGCGAACGAACCCGTGGTCTCCCACGAGGACGATCGTCTTGCCGACCTCCTCGCCGGGGAGGCCGATCTCGGCGGCCTCGGCCCGTGCCGACTCGGTGTGCCGATGGCGGATCAGCTCGAAGTCGACGACGTGTTCGTCCGCGAG
The DNA here is from genome assembly GCA_035517795.1 of Gaiellaceae bacterium. GTDB lineage: Bacteria > Actinomycetota > Thermoleophilia > Gaiellales > Gaiellaceae > PALSA-600. The sequence goes on from DATIYE010000139.1 coordinate 1,270, forward strand.
CTCTTGGGCAAGGTCGACGACGCTCATCGTGCTCTCCTCCCTCCAGGCTTCGGGATGTCGACGGTCGCGTTCATGTTGGCGGGGCCGGGGGCGCCGGCCATCGGGGCGCCTGCGGATCGCTCGCGCGGGTTCTCCGTAGCAGGGCGTGGCTGTTGCGGGAAAGCCGCAGTCCGAATCCGTCGGTGCACGGACAGGCCGGGTGCGCCGCCGCCGTTACGCTCGGAAGGATGGAGGCAGCCGGCAAGCTGCGAGCCCTTGTAGACGCAGGAATCGCACTCACCTCCGAGGGTTCGCTCGACGCCCTCTTGCTCCGGCTGGTCGACCTCGCCGCGGAGCTGACCGGGGCTCGCTACGCCGCCCTGGGCGTGCTCGGGCCCGGCGGCTCGCGGCTCGAGCGATTTCTCACGCATGGCGTGGATGACGCCGTCCGGCAGGCGATCGGATCGCCACCGGAGGGACTGGGCGTCCTCGGGGCGCTCATCGACGACGCTCGGCCTCTGCGCCTCCACGACCTGGCCGACGACCCGCGCTCGGTCGGCTTGCCGGCGGGTCATCCGCCGATGCACACGTTCCTCGGCGTTCCCGTGGTGCTCCGCGGCGTCGTCTACGGGAACCTCTATCTCACCGAGAAAGAGGATGGCGTCGACTTCACCGACGAGGACGAGGAGCTGCTCGGCCTGCTTGCCGTCCAGGCCGCCGTTGCGATCGAGAACGTGCGACTCTACGAGGCTGCAACCGAGTGGTCGGAGCGACTCGAGTCGCTGAACGAGATCGGAAACGCCCTTGCCACCGAGACCGATCTGGACACGCTGCTCGATCTCGTCGCCCGCCGCCTCCGCGAGCTCCTCGACGCGCGCTCGGTGAACGTCCTCCTTTGCTCGGGCCCGGACGAGCTCCGGTTTGCGGCGGTTGCCGGCGCGCATGCGGCCGATCTCGTGGGAACCAGGCTGCGACGTGAGGGCTCGAAGGCCGGTCGGGTTCTGGCCGAGCGGCGGAGCGAGCGGCTCGACTCCGTGCTCGACGACCCCGACGTCGATCCGGTCGTCGCCAGAAAGCTCGGGGCCCGAACCGGTCTCTGGGTGCCGCTGATCGCGCGCGGCCAGGCGATCGGCGTGCTCGCGGCGCACGACAAGGTCGCCGCGCCGGACTGCCGTTTTTCGGACGACGACCTTCGCCTTGCAGAGACGTTTGCGAGTCGCGCCGCCGTCGCCGTCGACCTTTCCGAGCGCGTGGCCCGAGACTCGCTGCGCCGGGTCGTCGCGGCCCAGGAGCTCGAGCGGCGGCGTCTCGCTCGCGAGCTTCACGACGAGACCGGGCAGGCGCTCGCCTCGATCCTGCTCGGGCTTCGCAATTTCGAGCTCGTGACCGATCCGGGCGAGGCGCACGAGGCGCTTGCGCGGCTTCGCGAGCTTGCGCTCGCGACGTTGCGCGACGTGCGCCGTCTGGCGGTCGACCTCCATCCGAAGGCTCTCGACGACTTCGGGCTCGTCTCGGCGCTCGAGCGGCTGCTCGAGACCTGGGGCGCGCAGACGGGGATCTCGGTCGACTTCGCCGCCCGTCTCGACGACGCACAGATCTCGGGTGACGCGGCGACGGTCGTCTACCGAATCGTGCAGGAGGCTCTGATGAACGTGGTCGAGCGTGCGTCGGCTCGGCATGTGAGCATCCTCCTGACGCGCAAGAATGGACGTGTGGTCACGGTGATCGAGGATGACGGGCTCGGCTTCGGGTCGGTGGGCGAGGGCTCCGCTCTCCAGGGGATGCGTGAGCGTGTGAAGCTCGTCGACGGCAACATCCAGGTCGAGTCACATGCCGGATCGGGAGCGACTCTCGTCGTTGAGGTGCCCGGGGCGTGATCCGCGTTCTGATCGTCGACGACCACGCGGTCGTCCGCGCCGGCCTGCGAATGCTGATCGACGCGGAGGAGGACATGGAGACGGTGGCCGAGGCTGGATCGGTCAGGGATGCGATCTTCGAGGCACGCTCGACGGGGCCCGACCTGGCGTTGATGGACGTGGTGATGCCGGGCGAGAGCGGGCTCGAGGGGGTGCCGAAGCTGCTCCACGAGCACCCGGAGCTCAGGATCCTCATCCTGTCGATGCAGGACGACCCCCGGTACGTGCGCGAGGCCTTCGCCTCCGGAGCGAGCGGTTACGTGCTCAAGGAAGCGGCCGACGCCGAGCTCGTGTCAGCGATTCGCGAGGTCGCGGGCGGAGGTCGCTACGTCCACCCCGAGCTCGGGGCACGGCTGGTTGCCGCCGACACCGAGGCGCTGAGGCGCGCCGAGGCCGATCCGCTCTCGGAGCGAGAGCGCGAGGTGCTCACACTGCTGGCCCACGGCTTCACGAATCAGGAGATCGCGGGGAAGCTCTTCATCTCCGTACGCACGGCGGAGACCCATCGGGCGCACGTGATGCAGAAGCTGCGCCTTGCCACCCGCGCCGAGCTCGTGAGCTACGCGATCGCGAACGGTCTGCTCGACGGCTGAATGGGCGGGGAGCCGGACACCGGAGCTGGGCGGGCGCTGCCGCCGGCGCACCCGTTCGACATCGAGGGGGCCAGGACGCGGCTGGCGCAGTCGGGCGGCGGCTACGAGATCGTGCACGCTTCGGCGGGGCTCGAGATCGGCGTCTACGTGCTCGTCGCCCCCGAGCCCGACCGCCAGCAGCCTCATGCCGACGACGAGGTGTACGTGGTGCTCGAGGGCACCGGCGTGCTCGAGGTGGAGGGTGAGTTTG
>DATIYE010000140.1:0-3441 GCA_035517795.1 Gaiellaceae bacterium
TCTAGCCCCCCGGTTTCAGCTGGAACCTCACGCTCGGACCGGTTTCAACAAATCTTTACCACTCATCGCGTTCGACTCCTGCAAACCGAGTAGGGCGAGCACCGTGGGCGCGATGTCCGCGATCTCGCCGCCGTCGCGCAGCTCGCCGGGCGCCGTCATCACCAGCGGGACGCGATTCGTCGTGTGCGCGGTGTGCGGCGAGACGCCGTCGGAGTCGAGGAGATGCTCCGCGTTCCCGTGGTCGGCGGTGATCAGACAGACGCCGCCGAGGCGGGTGACGCGATCGACCAGTCGGCCCAGGCAGCGGTCGGTCGTCTCCACAGCCTCGACCACCGCCGGAATCACCCCGGTGTGACCGACCATGTCGGGGTTGGCGAAGTTGACGAGCGCAAAGCCGTAGCCGTTCCCGACCTCGTCGCAGAAGCGCTCGGCCACCTCATCTGCGGACATCGCGGGCTTCAGATCGTAGCTCGCGACCTCACGGGGGCTCGGGACTAGGATGCGCGTCTCGCCCGCCCACTCCTCTTCCCGCCCACCGTTGAAGAAGTACGTCACGTGCGCGTACTTCTCGGTCTCGGCCACGTGGAGCTGCCTGACCCCGGCACGCGAGAGCACCTCCGCGAGCGTGTCGTCAACCCTCTGCTCCTCGAAGATCACGTGCGAGTCGATGTCATCGGCGTAGCGGGTCATGCTCGTCAGATCGACCCCGGCTGCGAGCAGCGCCCGGGACAGCTGGCGCGCCCGGTCGGGCCGGAAGTTGAAGAAGATCGCCGTGTCTCCTGGTTCGATCCTGGGCGTCCCGTCAATCACCACCGGCTCGATGAACTCGTCCGTGATCCCGGCGTCGTAGCTCGCCTGCACCGCCTCGATCGCGCTCGCCGCATGGCCGCCGACGCCGAGCATCAGCGCATCGAGCGCCTTCTGCGTCCGCTCGGCGCGATTGTCGCGATCCATTGCGTAGTAGCGACCGGCGACGGTGGCGACGCGGTCCTGTGGCAAGGTCGCGAGGTCCTCGATCGCGGCGTGAGGCGAGACGTCCCTGCCGTCGGTGAACGCATGGATCCAGGTGTCCTCGGGGGCGAGCTCGAGCAGGGTGCGCAGGTGGTCGATGTGAGAATGCACGCCGCCCTGGGAGACGAGCCCGAGCAGGTGGACGCGCCGACCGCGGTTGAAGGCGGCCCGGAGCACCGGGCTCGCCCCGAAGGAGCCCTCGGCGATCGCGCGGTTCACGCGCATCAGGTCCTGGTAGAGCCGACGCCCGGAGCCAATCGTCAGATGCCCCACCTCCGAGTTCCCCATCTGACCGGGCGGCAGCCCTGCCGCCTCGCCCGAGGCGTCCAGGGTCGTGTGTGGGAAGCGCTCGAGGAGGTCGTCGAACACGGGTGTCTCGGCGAGCGAGATCGCGTTGCCCGGACCGGGGGGCGCGCAGCCCCAGCCGTCGAGGATGATCAGAGCGACGAGGTCGAAGCTTCCCGGCAAATCGTCGCGAACGATTCCATATCGAGTGAGGCGCCGCCGACGAGAGCGCCGTCGACGTCGGGCTGGGCCGCCAGCTCGCGCGCGTTTTCGGGCTTGACCGAGCCGCCGTACAGCACCGGAACGCCGAGGAGCGTCTTGACGAAGGCGTGCGCCTCCTGGGCGATCTCGGGGGTGGCGGTCTTCCCCGTCCCGATCGCCCAGACGGGCTCGTAGGCGATCACGAGGTCGTCGGTCTCGGGGATTCCGTCCGCGATCGCGCCGACCTGACGGCTGAGCACCGCCCGGGTCTCCCCCGCCTCGCGCTCGGCCTCGGTCTCCCCCACGCACGCGATCACGTGCAGCCCGTGCTCGATCGCTGCGGCGATGCGCTTGACCACGCTCTCGTCGGTCTCCCCGAAGTACTGGCGCCGCTCGGAATGCCCGACGATCGTCCCGTACACGCCGAGCTCCCGCAGCATCGGCGCCGAGATCTCGCCCGTGAACGCGCCGTCGGCGGCCCAGTGCACGTTCTGCGCGGCGACGCCGATCTCCGTCCCGGCGAGCACCTGGACGGCCTCGCCCAGCGAGACGTACGGCGGGCAGACGACCACATCGACCGAGCCGAGGTCGGTATCCCGGAGCACGCGGCAGAACTCACCCGCCTCGGCCGGCCCCTTGAACATCTTCCAGTTGCCGGCAATGAGCATGTTCAGGCTTCGGGGATCACGGCGACGCCGGGCAGCTCTTTGCCCTCGAGCAGCTCGAGCGAGGCGCCGCCACCGGTCGAGATCCATGAGATGGAGTCGGCGACGCCCGCCTCGTTGACGGCCCGGACCGAATCGCCGCCGCCGACGACGGTGAAGCCGTCGCAATCCGCGACCGCGCGGGCTACGGCGAAGGTCCCTTCGGCGAAGCGCGGCCACTCGAACACGCCCATCGGCCCGTTCCAGAACACGGTCCTCGCATCCGCGATCACCGACGCGAACTCCTCGCGGGCAGCGGGGCCGATATCGAGCCCGAGCCAACCCGACGGCGGGTCGTCGTAGGGAGCGATCTGCGCCTCGGCCTCAGCGTCGAATGACTGCGCCGCAACAATGTCGGAAGGGAGCACGACGTCGAAGGGGAACGGGTTCGAGGCGCGGACATCCTCGGCCATCTTGCCGCCTATGAGTACGTGGTCGGCACGCGAGCCGAGGTGGGAAAGCACGGCGACCTTGTCCTCGACCTTGGCCCCTCCGGAGATGATCACGAACGGCCGCTCGACCTCACCGAGCAGCCGCCCGAGGTTCTCGAGCTCTGCGAGGAGCAGCAGCCCGGCGTACGCCGGCAGCAGGCGGGCGACGGCCTCGGTCGAGGCGTGCGCGCGGTGCGCGGAGCCGAAGGCGTCGTTCACGTACACGTCGCAGCCGGCCGCCAGCTCGCGCGCGAAGCCTTCGTCGTTGGAGGTCTCGCCGGGGTTGAAGCGCGTGTTCTCGAGCACCGAGACGCGGTCGTCTGCGACCAGGTCCGCCACCCGTTCGCGCACCGGGGCCATGGCGTACTTTGCGCGATCCTCGTCGGTCTTCGGCCGACCGAGGTGAGAGCACACCCGCACCTCGGCGGCGCCGCGCTCGAGCAGGAGCCTCAGCGTCGGGAGCGAGGCCTGGATCCGGGCATCGTCGGCCACCCGGCCGCCCTCGAGCGGCACGTTGAGGTCGGCCCGGACGAGCACGACCTTCCCTTCGACGTCTGCTTCGCTGACGGAGCGTGGAAGTCGCAACGTGTCGTTCTCAGACCGATGTGGCGAGCTTGTTCGCGAGATCGACGAGCCGGCATGAATAGCCCCATTCGTTGTCGTACCAGCCGAAGACCTTCACCAGGTTGCCCCGCGCCATCGTCAGCTTGCTGTCGAAGATGCACGAGTACGGCGACTCGTTGATGTCGGTGGAGACCAGCGGGTCGTCCGAGTACTGGAGGTAGCCCTCGAGCGCGCCGCCGGCGGCG
>DATIYE010000141.1:0-24086 GCA_035517795.1 Gaiellaceae bacterium
GCTCTACTTCGCCGACAGGCCGAAGCGGGACGTCGGGCACATGACGACCACCGACTTCGTCGACCTGTGGGCGATCGGCGACAACAGCTTCGAGACCGACCCGCCGAACGCGGTGCTCGCGTTTCTGGAGCCCGGCGGCGAGGTGCCGGACGACGCCGTGATCGTTCTCAAAGAGCCGAACCTCGACGGCGCCGGCAATCTCGCCTACACGATCGAGGTGCTGGAGGGAACCGTTCCGGCGCAGGCGGGACCGGTGACGTTGTTCATCGACCCGTTCGGTCGGCCGCTCTCGCCCGTCTCGGTGTGCGGGGTGCGCAGGCGAAGTCGGCGTCGTGCGCGGCGGAGGTTCTGAGCACACCCCAGCGAAGGGAGACACCATGGCATCCGAGAGCGACGTTCCCGTCCACCTCATCATCGCGGCCTACTCCGACCCGGACGCCGCCCAGGAGGCATGGGAGGTCATCAGCGAGCTGGCACAAGAAAAGGTGATCACGGTGGAAGCGCTGCTGGTCGTCAGCCGCGACGCCGACGGGAAGATCCACGAGAAGGACAACGCTCACTTGGTCGGCGTCGGAACCGTTCTGGGTGCGGCCGGTGGCTTCCTGGTCGGCCTGATCTTCCCGCCTGCACTCGTCGCGTCGACGGCCGCCGGCGCCGGCGCCGGCGCCGGGGTGGGCGGGCTCGTCTCCCATCTCGAGAAGAAGGAGATCAAGGCCGAGGTCGCCAACGACCTTCCGGTCGGCAGCTCCGGGATCGTGGTGCTGCTCGACGAGCGCTGGGTTGCGGAGGCCAAGAAGGCGCTGTCCAAGGCCGACAATGTCTCGAAGCACGAGGTCGATAGAAGCAGCGTGGAGCACGTCAAGATCGGGGCGGCCAAGGCGGCCCCAACCGGCGTCGCCTAGTTCCCAACCCCCTGAAGCCGGCCCAGGGCATCGCGGGCCTGCGGCGGGGAGGACCCGAGGTCAGACCATGAGTGAGCGTTAGGACAGATGCAGCAGATCCTGGCGCTCTCGCTGATCGCGGTCGTCGACCCGGTCCTCCTCGCCGCGGCGGGGGTGATGTTGCTGATGCCGGGTCCGAAGAAGCTCATGCTCGGCTTTGTCCTCGGCGCCCTGCTGACGAGCATCCCTCTCGGTCTGGTGATCGTGTTCTCGCTTCAGGACAAGAGCAAGGCTGTCAGCACGACGAAGCACACGGTCGACCCGGTGCTCGACATCGTTCTTGGCTGTGTGCTGCTCGTGGTCTCCGTTGTGGTCGGGACCGGGCTCTGGGAGCGTCTGAAAGCACGTGGGGAAGAGCGGCGGACGGAGCGGCGGGGGCCCCCCAAGGACAAGGGGCCGTCCCGTATGGACCGCGCTCTGTCCAAGGGCTCGCCGCGGCTGACGTTCTGTGTCGGCGCGGTGTATGAGGCGATGCCGAGCGTGCTCTATCTCGGAGTGATGCACGAGATCATCAAGCTGAACGCGGGCACTGTGGCCTCGGTGCTCCTCGTCGTCTTGATCTGTGTCGCCCAGCTGACGCTGATCCTGGTGCCGCTGGTCAGCTTTATCGTTGCGCCGACCTGGACGCCGAGGGCGCTGGAGCGGGCAAAGGCCTGGCTCTCGCGTGATTCCCGGAAGCTCGTTGTCGTCGCCACGGCGATCGCCGGAGCCTGGCTGCTGGTCAGGGGCCTGATCTATCTGCTCGGCTGAGCTCGCCCGCTTCAGCCATTTCGGCCGATGCGTGCCCGGCCCGGTTTGCTGTTTTGTACGGGCATGGCCGCTGAAGCCACAGCGCGCGCCTCCGGCCCGGTCGCCGCTCCTACCCACGTAGCCAGGCTGAGCCGCGGCCGCCATTGGGCTGTCTGGGGCCTGATCGTCGCCGCGTCGCTGCTGGGCCTGCTCCTGGTTCTCGCCACGTGGGTCAACCGGCAGATGGTGAGCGACAGCTCGTGGAACAAGACGAGCACGCAGATCGTCCAGGATGGGCAGGTTCGCAGCGCGCTCTCGGTGTACCTCGTGAACGAGCTCTATGACAACGTGAACGTGGCCGGAGCGCTGGAGCAGCGTCTGCCGACCAATCTCAGGCCGCTGGCGGCGCCGGCCGCGGCGGCGCTTCGTCAGCCGGCTGCGCAGGGTGTTGATTTCTTGCTCGCGAGGCCACGGGTGCAGCAGGCTTTCGTCGACGCGAGCGCGCTGGCCCACAAGGAGCTCGTCAACGTCCTCGAGAACAAGACCGGCGCTGGCATTCAGACCGGGAACGGGACGGTGACGCTCGACCTGAGCGCGCTCGTCAAGGATCTCGGCACCCAGCTCGGGCTTCCGTCGTCGGCGCTCGACAAGATCCCGCCGGACACGGGCGTGATCACGGTCATGCATTCGAACCAGCTCTCGGCTGCGCAGACCGGCTTCCGCGCGCTGAGGATCCTCAGCATCTGGCTGTTCGTGCTCGTGATGGCGATGTTCGGGCTCGCGCTGTATCTGGCAACCGGGATCCGCCGCCGGACGCTGCGAAACATCGGCTGGGCGTTCGTGTTCGTCGGAATCCTGACCGTCGTCGCCCGCAACCAGATCGGCAACTACGCCGTCACGTCCCTGTCCCCGATCCAGTATCGCGGGCCGGCGAACCACATCTGGGTGATCGGCACCTCGACGCTCGGCGAGATCGGCTGGGCCACCGTGTTCTACGGCGCGATCGGCGTCTTCGGCGCCGTGCTCGCGGGCCCGACGAGAGCCGCGACGGCGGTGCGGCGCTGGATCGCCCCGACCGTCAACGACCGCCCGGGCATCGCCGCGGCGGCAGTTGCCTTCGTCTACCTCCTCCTCATCATGTGGGGCGGCACGCACGCCCTCCGGACGCCGTTCGGGATCCTCATCCTCGGTGGGCTCCTCACGATCGGCGTCGTCGCGTTCCGCCGCGAAAGCATGCGCGAGTTCCCGGACACGGGTGCCGTCGGCAGCCCCCTCGGCGCCCTGACTGCCGCCGCCGGCCGCGTCCACGCTTCCCGGAAGCCGGCCTCCACCGTCCCGACCCATGACGACCGCTCAACGGCCGAAGAGCTCGACCACCTCGGCTCGCTGCGCGAAAGCGGCGTGCTCACAGACGAGGAATTCACGCGCGCGAAGGAGCGCGTACTCGCCTAAGCTCCACACATGCCGACCCACCAATCGGGTGACGTCGGCAGAAATTGCGGCGCGTTCGCAGCGGCCGGCGTGGGCCTGGCGGTATGAGCCCGCGGCTCGCGACGTTTCTGGTCTTCAGCGTCAACGGGGCGATGATCGGGACCTGGGTGGCCCACATCCCGTGGTTGCAGGATCATCTCGGCATCTCGAAGGCGACGCTTGGCGTCTGCCTGCTCTGTATGGCGGCCGGAGCAGTCGTCTCGATGCCTTTGACCGGTCACGTCCTCAACCGTCGTCCGAGCGGATCGGTCACCAGGTGGACGACGCTCGTGTTCTGTCTGATGCTGCCGCTCCCTCTGCTTGCCGCGAGCCCGTACATGCTCGCGGCGATCCTGTTCGTGTTCGGAGCGAGCACCGGCGCGATGGATGTCGCGATGAACGCCCACGGGGTCGCGATCCAGGAGAAGCTCGACCGGCCGGTCATGTCGTCATTTCACGGCGGCTGGAGCGTCGGTGGATTCGTCGCCGCCGGACTTGTCGCCCTCGCAGCTGCGGCGGGACTCGATCCGCGCGTCGAGAGCCTGATCGTCGGCGTCGGCTTGTGGCTGCTGAGCCTCTGGATCACCGGCCGGCTGGGAGCCGCGTCCGCTCAATCCTCGGCCGGACACGGGTTCGCGCTCCCGACGAGGCCCGTCATGCTGATCGGCGGCCTCTGCTTCCTCGTGATGCTGACCGAGGGAGCCATCGGCGACTGGAGCGGCATCTACCTCCGGCACAACACCGCGGCGAGTTCCGCCGCGGCTGCGACGGCGTTCACCGGATTCTCGCTCGGCATGGCCATCGCCCGACTCGGCGGCGACTTCATCAATACGCGGATCGGCGCCGAGAGGCTGCTCCGCGTCGGGATGGCTCTGGTCGCAATCGCGCTCGGCAGCGTGCTCTTGATCGGCCAGACCATTCCCGCCGTCATCGGCTTCGCCCTCTGTGGCCTCGGGATCGCAAACGCGGTGCCTCTGCTCTTCAGCGCTGCAGGACGAATCGATCCTCCCGGACCCTCGCTCGCGGCAGCGTTCACCCTCGGCTACACCGGATTCATCATCGGCCCGCCTGTGATCGGTGTTCTCTCCGACCGAGCCGGCCTCCCGCGGACCCTTACGCTGCTCGTGGTCGCCGTCGTCGCCGTCACCGCCCTCGGCGGTAGAGCGCTAGGCAGGATCAACGCCCCGCCGATGCGCGACACCGAAGATGGCGTCACCGAGATAGCAGTCTGATAACGACTGCAAAGGTCTTCTCGAGGGGCCTGCATGCCAGGGCGAGTCGTGAGACGTGGAGTCGGGCCTGACGGCGACGCGGTGATGGCCGTGAGTGAAGAGGCCGGGCGGCGCCGTTAGTACGTAGATCGACCCACCGCCGCCCGGCCACTCTCAGGGTTCCTCTCTCTCGCCCTGCACGCGCCCCTCTTTCGGACCTGTCCGACTAGACGCCCGGGGGGAAGTGCGATCAGGCAGCGACCAGCGCACGACGACCGCCGGGGTCGTTCCGATGATCGGCGCGCATGAATCCGGGCTTTTCAGCCCTCGCGCACCTCGATCACTTCGAGCGTTTCGCGGCCGCGTGGAGTACGGCACGGGCGGGGGGTGACCTGCGAGCCACGCGCCCCGCTGCCTGCGTACGGCTTGTAATGGCCCTCACGAAGGTTTAAGGTCGCACGTGTGACGGCCACGCTTCTCACCCTCTTCTTCGGTCTCGCCATCGGCAGCTGCCTGCTCGCGCCGTTGCTGATCCTCGGGCCGCGCTACCGCATCAAGAATCTGACCTTCCTCGTTTGGTTCCTCCTGCCTTTCGGTCTCCTGATGGGCTACTTCCTCGCGCGCCACCTCCTCGCCGTTGAGTAGCCCGGGTCGCCTGCTTTCCAGTCGAACGCGCCCAGGCGCATACCCGTGAGTCGCCGGCCCTGGTCGGTTTCGAGCCTGTATGTCGGCATCCCTGCTCCCGGGGTTGGGCGGCGCGGAGAGAGGCTACCTCCCTCGATCAGCCCGCGTACTGGATCGCGCCGCGGGCGATGAGGGCGAGGCCGATGAGAGTGGCGCCGATGACGAGGGCGCGGTGACCGTTACGGGCGAGCCAGTTCTTGAGCCTCTCGACTGCAGCGGATGTCCATGCGGGTTCGATCGTGTACCCGATGAGGGGTAGCTCGAGCAGTACGAGCATGACGATGTTGACCGCGATCACGGTCAGCACGGTCTCGGCAGCGGTGAGGTTCTGCTTGTCGATCTCGGTCAGCGCTGCCAGGTAGGAGGCGCCGGGGAAGCTGAGCAGGAGACCGACGACGTATGTCGATCGGGCTGTTCCCCGGCTCAGCGTTCGCTGCCAGCGCGGCGTCTTCTTCGGTTGGCCCGTGCTCTTCCGCGCGCTCCGCCGTGATGAGCGGCCTGTACCGACGACGAAGGCAACGAGGAGCAGTAGCAGCCCGAGCGTGATGTCGACTGCGGGCGCGACGGTGTGCTTCGTCGTGCTGACCACGCCCGACCCGTGCAGCCAATACTCGATCGCGAGGCCGACCGAGATGCCTGTCGTGTACGCCCCGAGTAGGTAGCCGAGCAGAAGGCGTTTCGGGTTCGGCAGCAGGAGCATCACCGTCGTGGCCGCGAGCAGTGTCGGGTTCAGTGCCGCCGTCAGCGCAAAGAGGAAGACCCTGCTCAACGTCCGTACCGTCCGACGCTCGCGACCTCACAGTCGCGAGCCTATCCCGGACGGCCCGCGATCACGCCTTTCAGCTCCCTACGGCACCGACGCCCCTCAGAGCCTGGCGGTGGCGGCCAGGCGTCGGTGCGATCGCGGCGCCGCGCGTTTCTCTTGCGCATCAAGGCTTCACCAGCACCTTGATCGATTCGCGCTCGTTCATCGCGCGGTACCCGTCGGGGACACCGTCGAGGTCGACGGTGCGGTCGAAGACGCGGCCGGGCTCGATGGTGCCGTCGAGGATGTCGGGCAGGAGCTCGTCGATGTACGCGCGGGCAGGTGCCGGGCCGCCGCCGACGATGATGTTCTTGTAGAAGCTCGGCTGCGCTTGCGGGATCGCGTCGTAGTGGGGGACGCCGACGCGGCCGATTGCTCCGCCCGGGCGGGCGATCTCGACGGCGGTGCTGATCGACTGGTCTGTGCCGACGCACTCGAGCACGGCGTGGACGCCATCGCCGCCGGTGAGCTCCCTGACGCGCTCGACCGCTTCCTCGCCGCGCTCGGGGACCACGTCCGTTGCCCCGAAGTCGCGTGCGAGCGCGATCCGGTCGGGGTGGCGGCCGAGAAGGATGATCTGGTCGCCGCCGAGCCGCTTGGCGGCCATGACGCCGCAGAGGCCGACGGCGCCGTCGCCGATCACCGCGACCGCCGCTCCCGGCCGGACGCGGGCGCTGACGGCGGCGTGGTGGCCGGTGCCGAGCACGTCGGAGAGCGTGAGCAGCGACGGCATCAGCGTGTCGTCCTCGCCGACCGGCAGGGGGTAGAGCGTCCCGTCGGCGAGCGGGACGCGGATCGCTTCGGCCTGCGCTCCCGGGACCTCCGGGTTGCCGAAGAAGCCGCCGTGGGTGCAGGCGGTCTGCAGTCCGTGCTGGCAGTAGTCGCAGGTGCCGTCGGAGAACGCGAACGGCATCACGACCAGGTCGCCACGGTTGATGGTGTGGACGTCGTCTCCGACTGCTTCGACGACCCCGATTGCCTCGTGGCCCATCACCCGCGACGGCTCACCCGGTCGGAGCTCCTTGTATGGCCAGAGGTCGCTGCCGCAGATGCAGGCGCGGGTGACGCGCACAAGCGCGTCGGTCGTGTCTTGGATCCTCGGTTCGGGGACGCTCTCGATCCGGACGTCGCCGGCCCCGTGCATGACTGTCGCGCGCATCAACGATCACCGTCCTCGAGACGGGTCGCGCCGAGCCCGCCGGCGACCTTCGGGTCGCGATGGTCGATGAAGAGCGAAGCGCCCGTGTCCAGCGTCCCGATCCGGGAAATCTCGTCCTCGCTGAGCTCGAAGTCGAACACGTCGAGGTTCTCGCGCATCCGCTCCGGTCGAACAGACTTCGGGATCACCACGACGGCGCGCTGGATGAGCCAGCGGAGGACGACCTGGGCAACGCTCTTGCCATGCGTGGCGCCGATCGTCGACAGCGTCGGATCGGAGAAGAGGTTGTTGCGGCCTTCGGCGAACGGGCCCCACGACTCGATCTGGACGCCGCGCTCGCGCATCAGCTCCTGGTCGGCAGTGCGCTGGAAGAACGGGTGGCATTCGACCTGGTTGACCGCCGGGGTGAGCTCGTTGTGCTCGATCAGGTCCACGAGACGGTCGGGATAGAAGTTCGAGACGCCGATCGCGCGCGTGAGGCCCTCGCGCTTCAGCTCTTCCATCGTGCGCCAGGAGCCGTAGACGTCGCCGAACGGCTGGTGGATCAGGTAAAGGTCGAGGTACTCGAGGCCGAGCCGCTCGAATGAGGCCTCGAACGCCCGCCTCGCGGTCTCGCCGCCGCGATCCTGAATCCACAGCTTCGTGGTGACGAACAGCTCGTTGCGCGGAATGCCGCTCGCCAAGATCGCTCTGGCGACCCCTTCCTCGTTGCGGTACGCGGCCGCGGTGTCGAGTGAGCGGTAGCCGGCGGCGAGCGCCTCGCTGACGGCGGCTTCGGTCTGCTCGGGCGGGATCTGGAAGACGCCGAAGCCAAGGATCGGCATCTCGACGCCGCCGCTCAGCGTCACGGTCGGGATCGTTGTCGCGGTCTTCATCCGAGTCTCTCGTCAGTCCTTGATCGGGGGTACTTGTGCGTACTGCTCGTCGCTGACATGTTCGCCCCAAGTGACGGGGCTGCCGCCGGCATCTGCCTCTTGCATCGCGACGTGCGCCATGAAGCGGGTTGGGTGGGCGCCGTGCCAGTGGTTCTCTCCGGGTTCGAAGAAGACGCGGTCGCCGGCCCGGATCAACTCGATCGGGCCGCCCTCGCGCTGGCAGACGCCGACGCCTTCGCTGACCCAGATCGTCTGCCCGTGCGGGTGGGTGTGCCAGGCGGTGCGCGCGCCCGGGGTGAAGTGGACGAGGGCGGCGCCGAGGCGCGAGCCCGCGGACGGTGCGGCGATCGTGTCGACGTAGACCTCGCCGGTGAACCAGTCCGCCGGGCCGCGCCCGGTCTCGAGGCTGTTGCGCGTCATCTGCATGGGTGCCTCCTAGCGGTCGATCATCTGCTGCTGCCGGGGCTGGTAGCGCTCGCCGCGCGCGTCGATCTGTGCCGCCTCGATTGCACGCAGGTCGTCCGGGGTCAGCTCGAGGTCGGCGGCGGCGATGTTCTCCTCGAGGCGGTGCAGCTTGGTTGTGCCCGGGATGGGGACGACCCACGGCTTCTGCGCGAGCAGCCATGCGAGTGCGACCTGCGCGGGAGTCGCGTTCTTGCCGGCTGCGATCTCCTGGAGCAGTTCGACGAAGGCGAGGTTCGCCTTGCGCGCCTCGGGGTCGGTGAAGCGCGGAACGGTGTTGCGGAAGTCGCCCGCGGCGAACTCGGTTGTCTCGCTGATCGCGCCGGTGAGGAAGCCCTTGCCGAGCGGGCTGAACGGCACGAGCCCGATCCCGAGCTCTCCGAGCATCGGGACGATCTCGTCCTCTGGCTCGCGCCACCAGAGCGAGTACTCGGACTGGAGCGCGGTGAGGGGCTGCACCGTGTGGGCGCGGCGGATCGTCTGCGCTCCCGCTTCGGAGAGCCCGAAATGGCGGACCTTGCCCTCGACGATCAGCTCCTTGACGGTGGCGGCGACCTCCTCGATCGGCACGTCCGGGTCGACGCGGTGCTGGTAGAGCAGGTCGATCCGGTCGGTGCGAAGCCGCTGCAGCGAGGCTTCGACGCTCGCACGGATCGTCTCCGGCCGGCTGTCGAGGCCTGACTCCCGGCCGGCGCCGAAGAGGTCGAAGCCGAACTTCGTCGCGATGACGACCCGGTCGCGCACCGGCTCGAGCGCCTCGCCGACGAGCTCCTCGTTCGTGAACGGCCCGTAGACCTGCGCGGTGTCGAAGAAGGTGACGTCGAGCTCGACGGCCTGCCGGATCAGCCGGATCCCGTCCTCCTTGGGCGGGAACGGCGGGAAGGCCTGGCTCAGGCCCATGCAGCCGAGCCCGAGCGCGGAAACCTCGAGCTCGCCAAGTCTGCGTGTCTGCATCTGTCTCTCCTTTCAGCTCGGGACGAGCTTCAGCGTCGCCGCACGCGCCCGCGGCGCGACGATCGACGGCACGATGCTCGAGTACCGACGGCCGTACTTCGCCTGGTAGGCGGCATCGATCGCGTCGCGGGCCTCGTGGGTCTCGACGAGTTCGACCTGCTTTTCGAGAGCGCCACCGCGGATCTGCGCACGGTGGCGCGCCTGCGCGCCGCGAAACCATGACGAACCGCGGCCGTTGACCGAGCGGACGTACACGTCGTCGCCGACGCGCACGACCCACATCGTCACCGGCCGGCGAAACGTTCCGTCGCGTCTCGCGGAGGCGAGCGTCAGCTCTTCCGCATCGTCGATCGCTTCGAGTTCGTCAGTTGCCCAGACGGGACGCGTGTTCATGGAGACACTGAAGCAGGGGTTCTCGAGCGGTGACTGACCTTGCTGATCCAGGTATTGGCAGTACCCCTCAGGCGAAACCGGGTCGAGCTACCGTGCTGCCGTGGACACGAAGAGCGAGATCCAGGAGTTCCTCACCTCGCGGCGCGCCCGGATCACGCCCGAGCAGGCGCGGCTGCCGACGTTCGGCACCGGCCCGCGGCGCGTCAAGGGGCTGCGCCGTGAAGAGGTAGCGCTGCTCGCCGGCGTCTCCGTCGACTACTACACCCGGCTCGAGCGCGGCAATCTCAGCGGCGCCTCCGAGACGGTGCTCGAGGCGATCACACGCGCACTGCAACTCGACGACACCGAGCGCGCCCATCTGTTCGACCTCGCCCGCGCGACCCACCCGGCGCCGATGCGGCGACGTCGACGCCAGCCGAGACAGATCCGCCCGAGCGTGCAGCAAATGCTCGACGCGATGTCCGGCGTACCCGCGTTCGCACGCAACGCCCGGCTCGACATCCTCGCCGCCAACGCACTGGGCCGCGCCCTCTACTCCCAGCACTTCGACAGCCCCGGGCAGCCGACGAACACCGCCCGCTTCGTCTTCCTCGACGAACGCTCCAAGAGCTTCTACCTCGACTGGGACCGCGTCGCAGGCGACGCCGTCGCGATCCTCCGCGCCGAAGCCGGCCGAGACCCCTACGACCGCGAGCTCTCCGACCTCGTCGGAGAGCTCTCGACCCGCAGTGAGCTGTTCCGGACGCTCTGGGCGACCCATAACGTGCACCGACACGACGCCGGCACCAAGCGGTTCCATCACCCGATCGTCGGCGAGCTCACCGTCAACTTCGAGGCAATGGAGCTCGTCGCCGACCCGGGGCTGACGATGTTCGTCTACACCGCTGAACCCGGCTCCAAGTCCGAACAGGCGCTGAACCTGCTCGCGAGCTGGACGGCAACGCCCGACCGGCCCCAAATCGCCGGCTCAGCCGACCGCTGACAGACGGGGCGACGGGCTGTTCTCGGGGTCGGCAGCGACGGCGTGCGCGTCCGGACCTCCGGGAGTCAGTGCTCTGTGAGGGTGCGCATCATCGCTTCGAGGCGTTCGAGGCGTTGGCTTACCTCGGCGAGGCTCGTCTGGATGCTCGCCTCTCTCCTGGCATCGTCAGCGGCGGCGGCGACGTCCTGGAGATGCTCGGCCCGAGCGACGAACGTCGAGGTGATCGCGGCGGTGACGATTGCGACGAACGCGATTCCTTCGAGCATGACGATCGCTGCCACGATGCGCCCGGCGACGGCCCTGGGCGTGACGTCGCCGTAGCCGACGGTTGTCACGGTCTGAATGGCCCACCACATGCCAATGAAGATGTTTCGGTACTCGCGATGGTCGAGCACCCTCATCAGCACGCCGCTTGCGACAACGATCAGTGCGGTCGTGGTGACGATGACGCTCGCGGCGCTGCGCACGGTCACGGGCTTTCGCAGGAACCGTGCCATCTGTCGTTCGAGGAGAAGAACGCGGGTCATGTGGGATCGCTCCTAGACTCGGGCCGCGTGGAGGTCGCGGCGATGGGCGAGGGCGGGCGAGAGCGCAGCGGCGAGGATCAGGACCGTCCCGGTGAGGATGATCCAGAAGAAGGCCGCGATCACGATCCCGAAGGCCCCGGGGTCAAGTACCACTGACCGCGGCGGTGGTCGACGGAACCGACGCCGACCATGGCAGCGTGCTCCGGATTCCGGATGCGCTGGCGCTCGCCTACGCCGACCTGCGCAAGGCGAAGCGCTCCTTCCTGCTGAGCGCGCCGGACTGCCTGGGGGCCGTGCTCATCGGCTCCTGAGTTCGACGGGTCACGTGCGGCATCGATGCTTCGACCCTAACAGGGGAGCGGCAGTCGGTTGACAACCGCGGGTTCTGGCAACAGAATCCGCGTTCCATGTGCTGCCTCGCCCTTTCGATGGCCTTCATCGGCCCGCGGTTCGCGTACTTCCTACTCTGGATCTTTGACTCGTCCAGGGTCAACGCGGCCTTCTCGTCGTGGATCTGGCCGGTCCTGGGAATCATCTTCGCGCCCTGGACGGCGCTCATGTACACCCTCGCCTGGGGTCCCCTCAACGGGGTTTCGGGTGTCGGTTGGTTCGTGGTCGCGGTGGGCGTCTTCCTCGACGTCATCACCTACTCATCACGTGCGGCACAGAGCCGCTACCAGGCCGGTCGGGCCTAGCGACGGTCCGGTCCCCGAGCCTGAAGCGCGGAAGTGTGATGCTAGAGCGCGCTGGTCACGGTCAGCTCGCCGCTGCCGCTCAGCTGCTGCTCGATCCAGGCGTCGGCGGCGGCTTCGCTCGTTCCCTGCGAGAGGGCGAGCTCGGTCGCGAGGAGCTGACGTGCTTCGAGGTAGAGCTCGCGCTCGCGGGCAGAGAGGCGGGCCGTTCCGCCGCCGGAAGCTGCCTGGCTGTCTCGTCGTGCGGCGTTCCGCACGACCTCCGCGAGGGCGACGAGGCCACCGGTGTTGATCTTGCTCCGCGCGCTCCTCGTTCGATTCTGCCACGAGTCGTCGTCGCCGGCCTCGTAGGAGCGCAGGGTGTCCTGCGCCAGTGCGACCTCCGCATCTCCGGAGAGCGGTCGCAAGCATTCGCAGGCCCGCTCGAGCGGCAGCGTCACCGAGAGCCCCTTCGGGAAGTCGATCACGACCGTCTCGCGGCGTGTGCGACCCGAGCCGCTGGCCTGCCTGCAGGAAACCTGGCCGATGCCGTGGCTGCCGTAGACGACGAACGCCCCGACCTCGAACGTCGGATCGACGTCGGACCGGGAGATGGCGCTCGCGGTACTGCTCATCGGGAACGTCCTGCAAACCGGAGACGGGCGGTAGGAGGCGCCAATCGGACCCTCTTTCGCGTCAGGAACGGTAGGGGAGGCGCGTGAAAGCCGCGACCGGTACGCGCTCGGGATTTCATCCAGGCGACACGTACCCTGGACCACTCAGGGTACCACCGCGGCCGCGCGAGGGGCGCCTCCGCGATCGGCGGTGATAGAGTCGGGCGACCACAGCTCGCTCCTTCCGCTTCTGCGCTCTTCATGAGTTGCGTCGGGTCTGGGCTCGATCCGGAGGAGGTGTTGATGGCTCCATCGTCGGTTGGTCGATCGTCGGCGGATCGGATCAGGTTGGTGTGGCCGCCCGGCGTTGCGGCTCTGCGGTCCGGACCGAGCCGGCGCACGAGGCTCGTGGGGTTGCCGGCGGTCGCTGACCTGGCCGGGATCGTCGACCTGTTCTGCAGGTTGCGCTTGCGCGAGTGCTGGCCGGAGATGCGCACGCTCCTCGATGACGGCGCCCGGCTGGAGTCAATCGCCGCGCAGGGTGTCGCCGGGCCGGATCACACCATCGAGGCGATGCGATTTGCCGTTGCGGGTGAGATGTTCGCGGTCGACGAGTACGAGCTCGAGCTGCTCGGGGCCGACGAGGCGGTGTTCGTGCGCGCCCGGGTTCGCTACCCGCGCTCGGCAGAGCGTGTCTGCGCGGCCAACTGGCTCGTGACAGGACGCGATGAGCTGATTTGGCGGGCCCGCATCGTGGCGTCCTCCGACGAGGCCGAGCTGATCCTGGAGCGGGAGGGCAGTGGGCTCGGCCTGTGAACCGAGCGAGCGCGGCCGTGAACCGGCGGCGTGCTAATCTACTGGGCGAGTCGAGCGAGTATCGGTTGCGCATCGTGCGCCTCCTCTGCCCGTTCTTGAGTTGGCAGGAGGAGGTGTTTTTTTATGGCAACTGGAACCGTGAAGTGGTTCAACGATTCGAAGGGATTCGGGTTCATCACCCCCGCTGATGGAAGCAAGGACGTATTCGTCCATTTCAGCGCAGTGGCCGGTGACGGCTTCAAGTCGCTCCCCGAAGGGGCGAACGTCGAGTTCGAGGCCGAGGACGGCCCGAAGGGCCCTCAGGCAAAGACGGTCACCGTCATTTGACCCCACTCCGAGCCCCGGATGTGCGCCGATCGCGGCAGCCCATTCGGGGCTCGGGCATCGAAGGGAGATGCCATAGCCGTCAAGGAAGAGAAGATCGAGCTCGACGGCGAGGTCGTCGAGGCCCTTCGGAGCGGCAACTACCGCGTCTCCGTCGACGGCCGGCACGAGGTCCTCGCCTACACCGCCGGCAAGATGCGGAAATACCGTATCCGCATCGTGGTCGGCGACCAGGTCCGGGTCGAGCTGTCACCGTACGACCTCACCCGAGGGCGGATCGTCTACCGGCACCGGAGCAACGTCCCGACCCGTACCGTATGAAGATGCTGCTCCCGCTCCTTCCGCCCGGGCGTCTGTGCGACCGGTGCGCGACCTGAGCCGGTGAACTCCTTTCGAGGTAGCCGCGAGCGGGAAGGAGCGGTGGCGCTCGATTACGAGCAGACACTGGCCGTGCTGCTCTCGTTCGTGGGACGGCAGGTTCTCGTCCTCTTCTCCGGTACTGCGGAGAGCCCGTTCGTGGTTGGTGTCGTCTCCGGGCGGCTCGACCGGGGAGAGCTCGACGAGCGCCTCCAAGAGGTTCTTCTGCGCGCAGATTCTGCGCCGGTCGAGACGCTCTTCTTCCACGTCGGCTCGCGACAAGCCGGGTTCGTGCTCCGCCCGGACGAGTTCGAGCGTGCCTTCAGTCCGGGACCCGATCAGTTGACCATCCACCTCGGAGCCTGTGCCGTCACCGTCCTCAGCCGAGGTGACCTCGGCGAGGCGATGAGGCGGACCGGGGGGACGCGCTGAGCGCCAAGCGAAACCCGCAGACGGCCGCCAAGCGTGCGAGGGAGCAGGCGCTGAGGGAGAAGCGGGAGAGGAAGGCTGCCAAGAAACTCGCTGCGGCGCTCGCCAAGAAGCAGTCCGTGAACGGCCTCGACCTCGGCGCAGCCGAGGACCCCGAGCTGCCTCCGCTCTAAGAGCCGGAACCAGCGCTAAGCGCTCCGATGCAGGAGCCGGTACGCTTTCGCGAGCGTCCGCGTGTTCCGCTCCCGCACGAGCCCGCGGCTTCGACAACGAGGGAGCAACGAGCGGAAGGCGACACATGAGAAGGCGCATCCGGCGTCTGTTCGACCGGTTACTCGGTACGGCGCCCGACCAGACGACGACTCGCGACGGCCTCCAGGTGCCGCAGACGTAGTCTTCCTGAAGGTGTAGCTTCGGATCGGTGATGAAACCCGCTGGGAACAGCGGGTTTTTTCACAGAGGCGGCTCGTGGCGTTAATGTCGAAGCGGGAGAATGAGCGCGTGAGCTTCGACCATCACGACCGGCGGTTCGTCGAGGATCCCGAAAGCGTGATCGGGGCGATTCGCGAGGAGGAGCCGCTCCTTCATTCGGACCTCTACGGGGGCTTCTGGCTCCTCACCCGCTACGACGACGTTACGCAGGCTGCGCTCGACCACGACTCGTTCACCTCGAGCGTCGTGGGTACGACCATCATCCCCCCGTCGCAGCCACGGAGCTACCCGCTGCTTCCGATCGAGCTCGATCCTCCCGGGCATTCGCAGTATCGCGGTCTGGTCAACGCGCTCTTCACGAAGCCGCGTATCGATGCGCTGCGCCCGCAGCTCGAGGCGCTTGCGAGCCGGCTGCTCGAGCCGATTGCACGCAACGGTGGCGGGGAGGTCGTCTCCGAGTTCGCGATCCCGATGTCGCTCGGGGCACTCGCCGGTCTGATGAACCTGCCGGAGGAGGACGAGGAGCGCTGGTTCGACTGGGTGGAGCGGATGTTCGGAGGTGCGCTGATCGACAAGGACGACCAGCGCGAAGCGGTGCGAGACGTCGAGGCGTATCTCGACGCGCTGATCGCCGAGCGGAAGGAAGAGCCGCGCGACGACTTCATCGGGATGCTCCTCGAGGCGGAGGTCGAAGGCCGGAGCCTGAGCGAGCTCGAGGTACGCGCCTTCGGTGTGCTGATGCTGCTCGCCGGTTACGAAACGACCTCGGGCGCGATGGGCCTGAGCCTCATGCACCTCGCAGAGCACGTGGAGCAGCGCGCGCAGCTGTTCGCAGATCCCGGAGGGCTCGCACACTCCGCGGTGAACGAGCTGCTCCGGTACGTGTCGCCCGTGCAGGTCTTCTGCCGCAACGCGGCACATGACCTCGACCTCCACGGCAAGCGCGTACCCGCCGGCGATGTCGTCCTGCTTGCCTACGGGGCGGCAAATCACGATCCGCGCGCCTTCCCCGACCCTGACCGATGCATCCTCGACCGGCGCCCGAACCGCCATCTCGCGTTCGGCCACGGCCGCCATCTGTGCCTGGGGGCGAACCTCGCGCGGCTCGAGCTCACGATCATGATCGAGCGCTTCGCAGAGCTCTTTCCGGACTTCGAGCTGGATCCGGAGCGTCCGCCGACATGGAAGCCACGGGGTGACATCCGCGGCCTGGCGACACTCGATCTCATCGGCCCGCGGAAGACCTCCTAACCCCACACCTCGGTGGCGGTTTCGACGACCAGTCGCAGCTTTGCGATCTCCTCGTCGACCGTCAGCGCATTGCCCTCGACGGTCGAGGAGAAGCCGCACTGGGGTGAGAGGCACAGCTGATCGACGTCGACGAACCTGCTCGCCTCGTCGATCCGCCGCTTCAGCTCGTCCTTGCGCTCCAGCTCGCCGCGCTTGGTCGTCACGAGGCCGAGCACTACCACCTTCCCCTTGGGCAGGAAGCGGAGCGGCTCGAACCCGCCCGAGCGCTCGTCGTCCCATTCGAGGAAGAAGCCGTCGACGTCGAGATCGTTGAAGAGCGCCTCGGCGACGAAGTCATAGCTCCCCTCGGCAGCCCAGGAGGAGCGGAAGTTGCCCCGGCACAGGTGCGTCGTGACGGCCATCCCCGCCGGCCGGCCGGCGAGCGCCTCGTTGATGTGCCGGATGTACTCGACGTGCTGCCGATCTGGATCGCCGCCGATCGAGGCGACGTACTCCCGCTGGTGTGGGTCGTTGAGATAGGCGAGGCTCGTGTCGTCGAGTTGCAGGTAGGTGCAGCCGAGCTCGCCGAGCCGCCTCGCCTCCTCGGCATACGCGGCCGCGAGGTCGTCCCAGAACTCGTCCAGCTCCGGGTAGACCGACTCGTCGATCGCGGCCCGGCCGCCTCGGTAGTGGATCATGCTCGGCGAGGGGATCGTCAACTTGGGCGTGCCCGCCGTCACGGCGTCCTGTAGGAACCGGAAGTCGTCACCGAAGATCGTCTCGGACAGGCCGAGCTTTCCGTTCACGTGCAGCGCGGCGGGCGTGAACTCGATCTCGCCCTCGGGGTTGTAGAACCTGACGGAGAGGTGCCCGGCCTCCTTGGTGATGCCGTCGAGCCTGTAGATGAAGTCCATGTGCCACGAGGCGCGGCGGAACTCCCCGTCGGTCACGCCCAGCAGCCCCGCTTCTTCCTGGAGGCGAACCGCCTCGCGGATCGCGCTGTCCTCGATCACTCGCAGCTCGGCCGCGTCGATCCGTCCGGCGGCGAGCTCTTCGCGGGCGGCAAGCAGCTCCGGCGGCCGCAGCAGGCTGCCGACGTGGTCAGCGCGAAACGGCGGGGAGTCGCGAGACGCCATCGCGCCTGTATAGCAGTGGCCTGCGGACGTGCCCCGCCGAACGTGCGAAGATCGGCGCAGTGATCGACCTTGCCGCAATCACCGCGATCGACGTGCACGTCCACGCCGAGCTCGGCCGGGACGGACACGATCCCATGCCGGCGGAGCTGCGGGAGGCTGCCGCCCGCTACTTCGGCACCAAGCAGGGGCTGCCCACGGTGGACGACGTCGCTGCCTACTACCGCGAGCGGTCGATCGCAGCGGTCGTCTTCACGGTGGACTGGGAGTCGCAGAGCGGCCTTGCGCCGGTCGCGAACGAGGAGATCGCCGAGGCTGCCCGCGCCAACCCGGACGTGCTCATCCCGTTCGCGAGCATCGACCCGGCCCGGCCCGACGCCGTCGAGCGCGCCAGGCGCCTGATCGCCGATCACGGCGTCCGCGGGTTCAAGTTCCACCCGAACCTCCAGTGCTTCTTCCCGGACGACCGGATGGCCTATCCGCTCTACGAGGTGATCGCTGAGGCAGGGCTGCCGGCGCTCTTTCACACCGGCCACAGCGGCATCGGCACCGGGCTGCCCGGCGGCGGCGGGGTGCGGCTCAGGTATTCGAACCCGATGTGCCTCGACGACGTGGCGGCCGACTTCCCCGAGCTCAAGCTCGTGCTCGCCCACCCGTCCTTTCCCTGGCAGGACGAGGCGATCTCGATCTGCCTGCACAAGGCCAACGTCTGGATCGACCTCTCCGGCTGGTCGCCGCGTTACTTCCCGCCGCAGCTCGTCCAGTACGCGAACTCGCAGTTGAAGACGAAGGTGCTCTTCGGCTCCGACTTTCCGCTGATCACGCCCGACCGCTGGCTCGCCGACTTCGAGCAGGCAGCCTTCAAGGACGAGGTGCGACCCCTCATCCTCAAGGACAACGCGATCGAGCTGCTCGGGCTCGGCCAGTAGGCTCCGCGCGATGGCCGCGCCGACCGTTCGCGACGCCTTCTTCGACGTGCTCCGCGAGCGCGGACTGACCACGCTGTTCGCGAACCCGGGCTCGACCGAGATCCCGCTGCTCACAGGGCTTCCCGGCGATCTGCGGTTCGTGCTCGCCCTGCACGAGTCGTCGGTCGTCGGCATGGCGACCGGCTTCGCGCTCGGCAGGGACGCGCCCGCGCTCGCGATCGTGCATACCACGGCGGGACTCGGCAACGCGGTCGGCGCGATCGCGACCGCGCGGGTGAACCGCGTCCCGCTCGTGATCGTCGTCGGCCAGCAAGATCGCCGCCACCTACCGTTCGAGCCGTTTCTCGCCGGGAGGCTCGCCGGGCTCGCCGGCGACTACCCGGTCTGGGTCGAGCAACCTGCCCGCGCCCAGAACGTCCCGGATGCCGTGCGCCGGGCGGAGCACGAGGCCGTGACTCACCGCGGGGCCGCGATGGTGATCGTGCCGATGGACGACTGGGGGGCTCCGGCCGAGACCGAGCGCGAGCCCGCTGCGCCGGATCGCGTGCTCCAGGCGACCGCCGCCGACGCGGGCGCGGTCGACGACCTAGCCGTGCTGCTCGCCGCGGCCGAGAGGCCTGCGCTCGTCGTGGGTGCGCTCGGGAGTGACCTCGACTCGTGGTCCGGGATCGTCGAGCTGGCCGAGCGGCTGTCGGCGCCCGTGTGGCAGGAGTCGTTCGGCGCCCGTCCCGGCTTCCCGCAGGATCATCGGCTCTTCGCCGGCCATCTGCCGGCCGACCGGGCCCGTTTGCGGCCGATCCTCGATGCCCACGATGTCGTCGTCTGCCTCGGGGCGGCCGCGTTCCGACAGTACGGCTACGGCGAGGGGCGGTTTGCGAGCCCGGGCCTGCGCGTTGCGGTCGTGACGCCCGATCCGGCCGAGGCCCACCGAAGCGCAGCCGAGCTCGCGCTGATCGCACGCCCCGGTCAGGTCTGCCGGGAGCTCGCGGGCAGGGTGCCGGCCCGCGAGGCAGATCCGCCGCCCGCCTGGCGGCCTGAGCCGCTTCCGGCGCCGGGAAGCGGCGAGTCGCTCTCCACCGCCCACGTCTTCGACGCTCTCGCCGCCCGCCTGCCGCCCGACGCGGTCGTCTTCGAGGAGTCGCCCTCCGGCAGGCCGGAGCTGATCCGCCGGATGACTGCCGTCTCGCCGCTCGGGTACATCGGTCCTGCCATGGGCGGCCTCGGATTTGCATTACCGGCGTCGACCGGCGTCAAGCTGGCACGGCCCGACCTCCCCGTCGTGGCCCTGATCGGCGACGGCTCGATGATGTACTCGATCCAGGCCCTCTGGAGTGCGGTCGAGTACCGGTGTGGTGCCCTCTTCATCGTGTTCTCCAACGGCGGCTACGGGATCATGAACACGCTTGCGAAGCAGCACGGGGGAGACGCGCCATGGCCCTCGTTCGGCCATCTTGACTTCCAGGGGCTCGCCGGTGCGTTCGGCTGTCCGGCACGCCGCGTCGATGACTACGAGGGGCTGCACCGGGCACTGGACGAGATCGTGCCGACCCTCGGCGAGCGCGACGAGCCGCTGCTGCTCGAAGCGGTCGTCTTCCCGGAGCCCGACTTCCACGCCTGACCCGTCCACGAGATGAGAGAACCGTGTTCGAACTGCCGGAACACGGTTCTTGACAGGCTCGCGTCTGCATATCTACTGTCGCAGCAGCCCGCCGTTTCGCCGATGCCAGGAGCCTTTCCGGCGTGATGAGCGAGCCCGTGCCGCCCACGATCCAGCAAGGGGAGAAGCCACGATGGCCACAGCCGCAGCACTCGAGTTGAATCAGTTCGTCGGCGGCGCCTGGGTCGGCGCCGAGGGCGGGGGAACCTACGAGGACCGCGATCCGTTCAACGGCGAGGTGGTCGCAACCGTGGCCGCCGGCGGCCCGGACGACGCGCGCAACGCGATCGAGAGTGCCGCGGCCGCCTTCGAGGCCTGGTCGGCGACCCCTCCGGCCGAGCGTCAGCGCATCTTCCTCAAGGCCGCCGACCTGCTCGAGGAGCGCCGCGACGAGGTGGTCTCGATGCTCGCGCGCGAGACCGGCTCCACCTTCGGCTTCGGGATGTTCCAGTCGTTCTTCGTCCCGAACCTGTTCCGGCAGTCGGCGGCGCTGGCCTATGCGCCGATGGGCCAGATCATCCCGTCGGACGTCGGCGCCTTCGCGATGGGGCTCCGCAAGCCGGTCGGCGTCGTCGGCGCGTTCGCGCCCTGGAACGCCGCCCTCATCCTCTCGGCACGCTCGATCGCGGCTCCGCTGGTGCTCGGCAACACGGTCGTGCTGAAGCCGTCCGAGTGGTCGCCCTGGAGCGGGGGGCTGCTCTGGGGGGAGATCTTTTCCGAGGCCGGCCTCCCCGCAGGGGTGCTGAACATCGTCACGCACGCGCCTGGAGACGCTGGTCCGATCGGCGCCCAGCTGATCGAGCATCCGGCGGTGCGCCGGCTCAACTTCACCGGCTCGAGCGCCGTCGGCCGGATGATCGCGGAGGCGGCCGGTCGCCAGCTGAAGCGCGTCGTGCTCGAGCTCGGCGGCTACAACCCGCTGATCGTCCTCGACGATGCCGACCTCGAGTACGCGGTCAACGCGAGTGCGTTCGGCTCGTTCCTGCACCAGGGCCAGATCTGCATGTCGACGAGGAGGATCGTGGTCGAGCGGCCGATCGCAGACGAGTTCGTCCAGCGGCTGGTCGAGAAGACGAAGGGCTTGAAGAGCGGCGATCCGAAGGAGCACGACACCGTGATCGGGCCGCTGATCAACGAGGCAGCGCTCGCGATGGTGAAGGGGCGTGTCGAGCAGGCCGTCGCCGGCGGGGCGAAGCTGCTCGTCGGAGGCGAGGCGGTCGGTCCCTGTTACCAGGCGACGCTGCTCACCGACGTTCCGCCGGACTCGGAGTTCGCGAGGCACGAGACGTTCGGCCCCGTGGCCTCGATCGAGGTGGTCGACGACGCCGACGCCGCGGTCGAGCGCGCGAACGCGACCAGCTACGGCCTGAGCGCCGGGATCATCACGAGCAACCGCGAGCGCGGGTTCGCGCTCGCCCAGCGAATCGACTCGGGGATCGTCCACGTGAACGACCAGACTGTCGCCGACGAGCCGCAGATGCCGTTCGGAGGGGTCAAGGACAGCGGCTTCGGCCGGTTCGGAGGCCAGGCGGTGGTCGACGAGTTCACCGAGCTACGCTGGATCACGATGCGGGGAGAGGGCCACCCCTTCCCGTTCTGAGCGACGTTACCGTGCCGATCCTCCCGCTCAGCGACGCGGTGAGCGACTTCGTGCGCGACGGCGACACCGTCGCTCTCGAGGGGTTCACCCATCTGATCCCCCACGCGGCGGCGCACGACCTGATCCGGCAGGGCAGACGCGAGCTGACCCTGATCCGGATGACCCCGGACCTCGCCTACGACCAGCTGATCGGGATGGGCTGTGCGCGCAAGCTCGTCTTCTCGTGGGGCGGCAATCCGGGCGTCGGCTCGCTGCACCGCCTCCGCGACGCGGTCGAGAACGGCTGGCCTGCCCCGCTCGAGCTCGAGGAGCACTCCCATGCGGGAATGGCCGCCGCCTACGCTGCGGGCGCGGCCAACCTCCCGTTCGGCGTCCTGCGCGGCTATCGCGGCGGAGATCTGCCGCCGCATACGCGGGTCGCGACGATCGAATGCCCCTTCACAGGCGAGAAACTCGCGGCCGTACCGGCGCACCGCCCCGACGTCGGGATCGTTCACGCCCAGCAGGCAGACCGGCGCGGGAACGTCCAGATCTGGGGGATCCTCGGCGTGCAGAAGGAGACGGTGCTCGCCTCCCGGACGTCGATCGTCACGGTCGAGGAGGTCGTCGACGAGCTTGAGCTCGTTCCCGGCGGCATCGTGCTCCCGAGCTGGGTCGTCGACGCCGTCTGCCTCGCGCCGGGCGGGGCGCACCCGTCGTATGCCCACGGCTACTACGACCGCGACAACGACTTCTACGTCGCCTGGGATGCGATCAGCCGCGACCGCGAGACCTTCCTCGCCTGGATGAAGCGTCACGTGCTCGAGACCGCCGACGTCGCCGAGTACCGCGCGAGCCTCGAGGAGCACGTGGCGGCATGAGCACCACGCTCACGTACACGGCCGACGAGATGATGGCCGTCGAAGCCGCCCGGCGGCTCGACGACGGCACCGTGTGCTTCGTCGGCATCGGCCTTCCGAGCCTGGCCGCGAACCTCGCCCGGAGAACGCACGCTCCGCGGTGCGTGCTGATCTACGAGAGCGGCACGATCGGCGCCAAGCCGACGGAGCTGCCGCTCTCGATCGGAGACGGCGAGCTGGCGGAGACCGCCGACTCGGTCGTGCCCGTGCCCGAGATGTTCGCCTACTGGCTCCAGGGCGGCCGGATCGACGTCGGCTTCCTCGGCGCGGCGCAGATCGACCGGTTCGGCAGGCTCAACAGCACCGTCATCGGCGACTACGACCATCCCCGGGTGCGTCTACCGGGCGGTGGAGGAGCGCCCGAGATCGCGCTCGGCGTTCGGGACGTGTTCGTGATGCTGCGGCAGTCGCCGCGGACATTCGTGGAGCAGCTCGACTTCGTCACGAGCCTCGGCGACCGCGTGCGGGTTGTCGTCACCGATCTCGGAATGCTCGAGCCGCGCGACGGCGAGCTCACGCTCACGCGGCTGCACCCCGGCGTCACGGTCGAGGAGGCACAGGAGGCGACCGGCTGGGATCTCCGCGTCGCCGACGACCTCGGTGAGTCCGAGCCGCCGACCGACGCCGAGCTGGCGGTGCTGCGCTCATTGCGTACGAAGGGGAGCTCATGAGTGTCGACCCGTACGAAGGCCCGGTCGTCCTCCCGGATGATCCGTCGTTCGGTCCCGAAGCACAGATCGACTATCCGGGCTACCGCTCGACGCGCTGGCGCGCACCGTCGCGCCCGCTCGTGACGTTTCCCGAGGAGCTCCACTCGCTTGCCGGGCCCGTGTTCGGGGAGGACGCCGTCGACCCGTTCGACGCCGACCTCACCCAGGGGCACGCGGGCGAGCCGCTCGGTGAGCGGAGCATCGTCCACGGCCGCCTGCTCGACGAGGCCGGCCGACCGATCTCCGGGGCGCTGATCGAGGTCTGGCAGGCGAACGCCGGCGGGCGCTACCACCACCAGGTCGACCAGCACCCGGCGCCGCTCGACCCGAACTTCACCGGCGCCGGCCGGTGCCTGACCGACGCCGACGGCCGCTACCGCTTCGTCACGGTGAAGCCCGGGCCCTACCCCTGGGGCAACCACGAGAACGCGTGGCGGCCTTCGCATATCCACTTCTCGGTCTTCGGGCGTCTGTTCACGCAGCGGCTCGTGACCCAGATGTACTTCCCCGGCGATCCGCTCTTCCCCTACGACCCGATCTTCAACGCCGTCCGCGACCCGGCCTCGCGCGAGTTGCTCGTCTCCCGTTTCGACATCGACGAGACCCAGCCGGAATGGGCGCTCGCCTACGAATGGGACATCGTGCTCGGCCGCGGCGGGCGAGGGACAACTCCCTTCGAAGGGTCGCCGTGAGGACGCCGTCCCAGACCGTCGGGCCCTACTTCGCGATCGGGCTCTCGCGCCGCGACGAGAGCGCTCTCGCGCCGCGGACCGATCCTGCCGCTCTGACCCTCGTCGGTCGCCTCCTCGACGGTCAGGGGGTCGGGATCAGCGACGGGATGATCGAGATCTGGGACGGAGCCCGCTGGGCCCGCAGCGGCACCGACTCGGAGGGGCGCTTCGGCTTCACCGTCACGAAGCCCGAGCCGGCACCCGGTTCGGTACCGCGATTCGACGTCTGGGTGTTCGCCCGCGGCCTGCTCCGGCATCAGCTCACGCGGCTCTACTTCCCCGACGAGCCGAACGAGACCGATCCGGTGCTCGCGGCGCTCGACGACGAGGGGCGCCGGACGCTGGTGGCCGCGGCGGAGGAC
>DATIYE010000142.1:0-7924 GCA_035517795.1 Gaiellaceae bacterium
CCGTCTCGACGACGTCGACGAAGTCGCCGTAAAGCTCCTCGGCCTCGTCGCGGTCGGCGCGGTTGTACGCGGCGAGCCGGTCCGCGGCCTCCTCGATCACGTCGCCGTGCTCGCGCTCGAACAGGTCGAGCTGCGTGTTGATCACGTCGGAGAAGCGACCACGGCGAAACATCACCCGAGTTCACGGTACAGCTCGAGGTGACGCTCCGCGGCTGCGTCCCAGGTGAGCTCGGAGCGGGCCCGCTCCGCCCCCGCGCGGGCGGCGCGAAGCGCATCGGGGTCGTCGAGCAGGTCGCGGGTGGCCTCGGTCAGGGCCTCGATATCGCCGGCCGGAACGACGCGGCCGGCGCCGTAACGGGCAATCGGTTCGGCGAGGCCGCCGACGTCGTAGGCAACCGCCGGCACGCCGGCGCCGAGCGCCTGCAGGAGGGCGCCCGACTGGTCGAGCTCCGCGTTGTAGGGGAAGATCGCGATCGTGGTGTCCGAGAGCGCCCGGTCGAGCTCGACCGGAGTCAGGTAGCCGAGTCGCCACTCGGTGCGCGGCGCGTCCTGCAGCTCACCGAGCGGCATCGACGGGTCGCCCGCAACGAGCAGCCGGGAGCCTTCGAGCCGGCGGACGACCTCGACCGCGTCGGCGAGGCCCTTGTACGGACGGATTACGCCGAGCGCGAGGATCGTCGCGCCGTCGTCGCTGGAAACCGCGGCGCTGGGGTATACGGGATGGGAGATCACCGTCGGCTCGAACCCGAGGTCGCGCAGCGCCTCGCGTCCTTTGTCGGTGTGGACAACCACGCGGTCGAAGCGTGAGAGCAGCCGCTTCCAGAGGTCGAGCTTCTCGGCGGTGCGCCTAGGTAGAAGGTCGTGGGCGGTGAACACGGACGGGCAGCGGAAGGGCACGTGAACGTCGACCTGGGGCAGTGCGAGCCACTGCAGGTGCAGCACGTCGGCCTGGATGCGGGCCAGCGAGGCCGCCACGCCCAGATGCTCCGTCGCCCTCAGCGGCAGCCGGGCCCGCGAGCGCCTGAAGAGCCGCGACGAGAGCGGGTAGAAGCGCTCGGTACGCAGGTACCCGTCGGCGGGCGGCAGGTCGGCGAAACGGAACCGGGAGGTCGCGAGCTCTACCTCCACCCCGAGCCGGGCCAGCGCGCTCGCGAGCTCATGGTCGTACCAGGGGGTGTACGCCGGGGGATCGGCGATGACGACACGCATGGCTGGCCTACAGTAGAGCCAAGTGGTCGTCCGGACCTGGAACCTGTTCCACGGCAACAGCTTCCCGTCGTCGCGGAAGGGCTATCTGCGCGAGATGGTCGAGCTGATCACCGCCGACAGGCCCGACGTCGTGTGCCTGCAGGAGATCCCGGCCTGGGCGCTTCCGCGCGTCGGGGAATGGGGGCAGATGCAGTCGGTCTGGGCCCGGGCCAGGCGGTCGAAGCTGGGCCCGTTCCCGATTCCCGCCGTGCTCGGGAGAGCGCTCACCGCCCCGCACCACGGCCTGGCGCGGTCGGGGTTCGCCGGTCAGGGAAACGCGATCCTGTTTCCAAACGAGGCGAAGGTGCGCGAGGACAAGTCGATCACGCTCAACACCAATCCCTTCTGCGAGGAGCGCGGCTCGCTCTTCGGGCTCTCCGCCGGGGAGATGGTGGCGTGGGAGAAGGAGCGCCGTGTGCTCCATCTCGTCAAGTACGAGCTTCCGAACCGGCTGCGTTTTCTGGTTGGCAACCTCCACGCGACGAGCCGACCGGGCGACCTGCGCCTCCCGGATGCCGAGCTGCGCCGCGGCATGAACTTCGTGATCCGCTCCTCGGAGCTCGAGGAGACCCTGATTGTCGCCGGCGACTTCAACATCACGCGCGATGCCTCGACGACCGTCCAGGAGCTCGTGAACGCCCCGATCGAGTCGCGGTGGACGAGCTACGGCGAACAGATCGACCAGGTGCTCCTGCGCCGCGCCGTGGCTACCTCGGTGCGCGTCTGGCCCGACGAGGAGCGTGTCTACAACGGGAAGCTGCTCTCCGACCACGCTCCGGTCGAGGTCCAGGTCGAGCTGCGGCCGAAGGGCTGAGGCCTAGAGGAACCTGAAGACCAGCTTGGCGCCCGTTCTGAAGCCCCTGCCGCGCAGCAGCATCCCGACCCCGATGACGCCCACAACCAGGAACGGCACGAGGACGAGCGGGCGGAGTTCGCCGTGCAGCGCGTCGAGGTCGTCCTCGAGGCGCTGCCGCTCTGCGGCGATCTCGCCCCGGATCTCCTGGGTGGTGCGCTCAGACATGGCCTTCGACCGCCTTCACCGTCCGTTGTGCCTCCTCGATCGCCTGTGACGGCTGGGGAGGCGAGATCTTCTTCGCGAAGTGGGCTGCCAGCAGCACGAGGATCGCCGCGAGGAGGAGAACCGCTCCCGCGACGATGAGCAGCGACAGCCAGAGCTCCACGGTCTCGTTCAGGCCGACCGCCGCCGCCGCGAGCCCGAAGCCGATCGCGTAGAGAACGAGGACCGCGGCGACCACGCCGAGACCGAGCGCGATCCCGGCCGCCGTCGCCTTCTGCTTCGCCTCCAGCTTCGCGAGCTCGAGGTTCAGCGCCACCAGCTTCCGCACGCGCTGGTTCACAGCCCGTACCCGTGCCGTCACGCCAAGCATTTGCAGGAGCTTACCGTCGATCCCGGCTCGCGACGAGCACGGGCTCGAGTCAGGCAGCGTCGGCTGCGGTCCGCAGTCCCAGCTCGGTCGCGATCGGCTGCAAGGCGGCGACGACGTTCGCGATGTGCTCGTCGAGTTCGAGGCCGAGCAGCTCCGCTCCTGCGTAGACCTCGTCACGATGGACGCCGGCTGCGAATGACGGCTGCTTCAGCTTCTTGCGCACCGACTTCGGCTCCAGGCCGTCTAGCCCCGTCGGCCGCACGAGCCCGCAGGCGTGCACGAAGCCCGATAGCTCGTCGCAGGCGAAGAGCGTCTTCTTGAGCGGCGTGTCGCGCGGCATCGCCAGGTGCTCGGCGTGTGAGAGCACCGTCTCGACGATCTCCTCCGGATAGCCGAGCTCCCGCAGGATCGGCGCGCCGTCCTGCGGGTGCCGGTCGAGCGTGGGGTGGATCTCGTAGTCGAAGTCGTGCAGCAGGGCAGCGACGCGCCACTGCTCCTCGTCCTCGCCGAACTTCCGTGCGTAGAACGCTGTCGACGCCTCGACTGCGAGCGCATGCCGCCTCAGGGCCTCGCCCTTGGTGTACTCGGTGAGCGTCTCCCACGCCTGCTGCCGGGTCGGGTTCAAGGCGACGGGTACGATACCGCCCGCCTTGTCGACTACCGTCGCCAGAGAGGCCGTCGTGGAGTCGTTCGTGATCGAGGGGGGCCGACCGCTCAACGGGCGCATCCGGGCGGCCGGGAACAAGAACGGCGCTCTCCCTCTCCTCGCCGGCTGCCTCCTCACAGAGGAGCCCGTCGTTCTGCGCAACGTGCCGCGCATCCGCGACGTCGACACCATGCTCGCGCTGCTCGCCGACATTGGCGCCGACGTCGAGTGGCAGGGGGAGAACGAGGTTCGGTTGCACGCGGCCGGAGTGGGCAAGACCGAGGTCGACGAGGAGCTCTCCGACCGCATCCGCGGCTCCTTCCTGCTCGCGGGCCCGCTTCTGGCCCGCTTCGGCCACGCCCTGCTCTCGCCGCCCGGAGGCGACTTCATCGGCCGTCGCCCGCTCGACACCCACGTGCACGTGTTCCGCGAGCTCGGCGCCGACGTCTCGGTCGGCCGTCGCTACGAGCTGCGGGCCGCGCGTCTCCGCGGCAAGCGGGTGTTCCTGGACGAGGCAAGCGTGATGGGCACCGAGAACGCCGTCATGGCGGCCGTGCTCGCGGCGGGGGACACGATGCTCGTGAACGCTGCCTGCGAGCCGCACGTCCAGGATCTCTGCCGCTTCCTCGTCTCGCTCGGCGCCCGCATCGACGGGATCGGCTCGAACGTCCTCAAAATCGAAGGCGTCTCGGAGCTCGGGGGCGGCGAGCACCGCCTCGGCTCGGAGCACATCGAGGCCGCGAGCCTCATCGGGCTCGCGGCCGTGACAGGCGGGGACGTCACTGTCGAGGACATCGAGCCCGAGGACTTCGTCTCGATCCTGCACGCCTTCGAGCGCCTGGGGATTCAGGTCGAGCTCGGCGAATCGTCCGTGCGCGTCCCTCCCGGGCAGGTGCTGGAGATCCGCGACGACCTGGGCGACCAGATCCCGAAGATCGAGGACGGCCCCTGGCCTGCGTTCCCGGCCGACCTCACCTCGATCGCGCTGGCGGTCGCCACCCAGGCCAAGGGGACGATCCTGATCTTCGAGAAGATGTTCGAGAACCGCCTGTTCTTCGTCGACAAGCTCGTCCGCATGGGTGCGCGGATCATCCTCTGCGACCCTCACCGCGCCGTCGTGAGCGGGCCGGCGAAGCTCCACGGCTCAAGGCTCGAGAGTCCCGACATCCGCGCCGGGATGGCGATGATCATCGCCGCCCTATGTGCAGAGGGCGTCTCGGTGATCGGCAACATCGGCCAGATCGACCGCGGTTACGAGCGTATCGACGAGCGTTTGCGGGCGCTCGGAGCCTCGATCGAGCGCGTCTAGCGCGAGCCCTCCGGAAGGCAACGGTCCGGTCGGATACGCTCAGCGCATGAGTGCGGCAGGGGCAGACCAGGCTCAGGTGAGCGTGCGCGTGGGTCTCGGGGCCGGCTTGGACGCCGTCGTCTCGACCGGGCTCACGGTGCTCGACTTCCTGATCGGAGAGCTCGCGCGTTGCGCCAGGCTCGAGCTCGCGCTCGAGGTGGCGCCGGGCGCAGTCGATCCGGCCGTCGCGGGTGCCGGTCGCCGGTTAGGGGAGCAGCTCGCGCCGCTGCTTCGCCAGCCCGGTGCGGCGGGCCACGGATTCGCCTGGCTACCGTCCGACGAGGCTCTGGCCGGGGCCGTGATCGAGGTCTCGGACCGACCGGTGATCGCCTCGAACGTCGATTTCTCGGGTGTGGGCGGCCTGGCGAGCGACGTCGTTGCGGTCTTCCTGGACGAGCTGGTCCGCGGCGCCGGTCTCAATGTCCACATCCGCGTGCTCGAGGGGAAGGACTCGCAGAACGTCCTGCGGGCGATCTTCAAGGCACTCGGTGCCGCGCTCGGCCAGGCATGCCGAACCCCGGAAGGAGGGAAGCCATGAGCGACAAGCAGGTCGTACGTACCGAAGAGGCGCCGGCGCCGTTCCAGGGCGCGCCCTACAACCAGGCGACCGTCGCGGGCGGGTTCGTCTTCGTTGCCGGGCAGCTGGGGCTCGAGCCCGGAGCGACCGTTGTCGTCGACGGCGGGATCGCCCCCCAGACGGAGCGTGTGTTCGCCAACCTGCGGGCGATCCTCGAGGCTGCGGGTTCGTCGCTCGACAGGGTCGTGAAGACGACCGTGTTCCTGCGCGACCTCGAGGACTTCACCGGGATGAACGAGATCTACGCGCGTCACATCGGTGCAATGCCGCCGGCACGGTCGACCGTCGAGGTCGGCCGGCTGCCCGCGGGCGCGCTGGTCGAGATCGAGGCGATCGCGCTGGCATGACCGTTCCCGGAGGCTGCGTGCCTCCGTGCTGGAATACAACGCGTGAAGGAGATCGAGGATTACGTCCGCTCGCTAGGGCTGGACGCCTATCTCGTCGGCGGCGCGGTCAGGGACGAGCTGCTCGGGCGCGAGTCGAAGGACGCGGACTTCCTCGTCCCGGGAGTCGACGCCGACGCCCTGCATGCCGTGCTCATCCCGCACGGCCGCGTCGAGGGGCTGACCGTGGCGCGGCAGCTGGTCGGGATGCGACTCTACCCGCACGACCCCTCGGTCAGGGAGCTCGCGCCGGCGGGAATCGAGTTCGCACCGCTGCGGCGGGAGCGCTCGACTGGCCCCGGGCGACACGACTTCGAGATCGTGATCGACCCGTCGGCGGGCGTCGAGGATGATCTCGGCCGCCGCGACTTCACGATCAACGCCATCGCACGTCGACTCTCGGACGGAGAGCTCGTCGACCCCTTCGGCGGGCGTGAGGACCTCGAGCGGCGCGTGCTTCGCTCGGTGGGCCCGCGAAGCTTCTCCGAGGACCCGCTACGTCTGGTCAGGGGCCTGCGATTCGTCTCGCAGCTCGACCTCGACCCCGACCACGAGACCCTGGCGCAGATGCACGAGCACGCCGCGCTCGTCGAGATCGTGTCGGGTGAGCGGATCGGCGGCGGGCTTGCGACCGACGGAATGGGAGAGCTGACGAAGCTTCTGCTCGGTGGCGAGCCGCGCAAGGCGCTGAGGCTCGCCCGCGACACGGGCGTCCTCGTCGCGCTCCTGCCCGAGTTCGAGCCTGTGGTCGGCTTCAACTCGGGATCTCGCGACCACGATATGACCGTCGACGAGCACACCTTCGCCGTCGTGCAGGCGGCAGCGGACGCGGGCTCGGCGCCGCGGGTCAGGCTGGCGACGCTCTTCCACGATCTGGGCAAGCCGATCGCGAAGAAGGGCGACGATCACGCCGATCTCGGGGCAGCCATCGCAGACCGCGCCATGCGCAGGCTCCGGTACCCGAACGAGCTGCGCTTGCGGGTCTTCGCGATCGTCCGCCACCACCCGTTCCTGCTTGGCGACGGGGATGCCCGGGAGGGACGGCGGATGCTCGCGAAGTACGGCGAGGGGCTGACCTTCGATCTGCTCGACCACTGGCACGCGGACCTGAAGGGGCGCGACCAGCACGACCAGGTGCTCGACAAGCTCGAGCGCCTGGCTCTCTTCCGGGAGGTAATCGCGGAGGAGCTCGGAAGCCCGCACCGGCTCTCGGACCTCGCGGTCGACGGCACCGACCTGATCGTGCTCGGCTACGAGCCCGGACCGGCGCTCGGGCGCGCGCTGCAGGAGCTGCTCGACGAGGTCGTCGAGCACCCGAGCCTCAACCGTCGGGAGCAGTTGCTGGCGCGCGCGGAGGAGCTGCTGGGCCGGTGATCAGATGGGAAGCACCCGGCCCGTACGTGGTGGCGTTCACGACCCGCGAGGGCGGAGTGAGCAAGGGGGAGTTCGCCTCGCTCAACCTCGGCAGCCGTTATGACGACCAGGCTCGAGTCACCCAGAATCGTCGAATCGCCTGCGAGCGGCTCGGACTGGACGCGTCGCGTCTCGTGGTCAACAGGCAGCGTCACACGGCCAGGGCCAACCGGGCGAGGGCCGGCGCCGAGGAGATCGGGGACGCGCTGTGGACCGACGATCCGGGTGTCCCGATCCTTGCGCTGGCGGCCGACTGCGTGCCGATCGCGATCGCCACGGCCGAGGGGCGGCCGGCGCTCGCGGTCGTCCACGCCGGCTGGCGTGGCCTGGCTGCGGGAGTCGTCGAGGCAGGCGTCGCCGCGCTCGGGCCGGCGCCGACCGACGCGATCGTCGGGCCGTCGATCGGCCCGTGCTGCTACGAGGTCGGACCCGAGGTGTCCGAACGCTTCGACGACGATGTCAGCCGTGACGGGACCCTCGATCTCTGGACCGCCGCCGAGCGGGCGCTCCTGGGTGCCGGCGTACGCTCGGTCGAGCGGGTCGACCTCTGCACCCGGTGCAACCCGGGGACGTTCTTTTCGCACCGGCGCACCGGGCCCAGGCGTGGAGCCCAGGGGGTGATCGGCGCTGTCGCCTGACGAGGTGCGCAGCCGGTACGAGCGGGTGCGGGCCGAGGTCGGAGTCGGAGTAACAGTGGTCGCGGCCACGAAGTACGTGAACGTTGCGGACATGGCAATCCTCGCGGAGGCCGGGGTCGAGGTGGTTGGAGAGAACCGGGCGCAGGATCTCGAGGCGAAACACGCAGTCTACGGCGACGCGTTCCGCTGGCACTTCATCGGTCACCTCCAGAGCCGTAAGGCGCCCACCGTGAGCGCGATCTGCGAGCTCTGCCATTCGCTCTCGTCGGAGTCCGCGGCGCGC
>DATIYE010000143.1:0-19552 GCA_035517795.1 Gaiellaceae bacterium
GGCGGGATGGCCGCGTTCATCCCGTCGCGCCGCGATCCCGACGTGAACGAGGCGGCCCTCGCGAAGGTCCGCGACGACAAGCTGCGCGAGTCCGGCGACGGCTTCGACGGCACCTGGGTCGCCCACCCGGACCTCGTGCCCACCGCGACCGAGGTCTTCGACGACGTGCTCGGCTCGCGCCCCAACCAGGTCGACCGCCTGCGCGAGGACGTCGTCCCGGACGCGGCCGCCCTCGTGAACTTCGACGTCCCGGGCGGTGAGGTCACCCCGGCCGGCCTCCGCGCCAACGTCTCGGTCGGAGCCCGCTATCTCGACGCCTGGCTCGGCGGCACCGGCGCCGCGGCGATCGACAACCTGATGGAGGACGTCGCCACCGCCGAGATCTCGCGGGCCCAGGTCTGGAGCTGGGTGAACGCCGGCCGCTTCGTCTCGGAGGAGGTCGAGCGCGAGATCGCCGCCGTCAAGGCGGCACCTGAGGCCAGGGGACTCTTCGCCGACGTCGCGCTCGGAGAGCGGGTGCCCGAGTTCCTCACCCTCGCCGCCTATCCGCGGCTCGAGGGGTAGTAGAGAGACCTCTCTCTAGCCCCGGCCCTCGCCCTGCCGGCCGACGACGGCCCAGATCGCCTCGGCGGGCCGGTCTCCGATCGCCCACAACCGGTGCGGGGCGCTGCCGTCGAAGGAGATCGCGTCACCCGGGCCTAGCTCGAAGCGATCGAACCCGATCTGGACGCCGAGGCTGCCGCTGAGGATGTACCCGTACTCCTTGCCGCTGTGTCGCATGAGGGAGTCCTCCGGACAAGACTCACTGCCGACCTGGTAGGTGAGGCGGAGGAACTCGACGCTCGGGTCGCTCGCCGAGGTCAGGCGCTCCCAGATGACGCCCGAGTCGAGGTTGATCACAGCGCGACGATCGGCCGGGACGACGAAGCCCGAGCCGTTCGGACTGACCGGCGAGGCCACCGCGACCGGCGCGTCGCCGACGGCGAACAGGTCGCCCATCGTCATCTGGAGCTCGCGCACGAGTGCCCACAGCGTGCTGACGCTCGGATTGACCTTGTCGCGCTCGATCTGCGAGATCAGGCTCGCCGAGACGCCGATCCGTCTCGCGATCTCCCGGAGGCTGAGACCGAGCTGCTCGCGCTGGGCGCGCAGGCGCGGACCGATGTGCGTAGGCTCGAGGAGGTCCGATTGGTTGATGAACGCCGGTTCGGTCATCGGAGTCGTCCTGGCACTCACACTAATCGCCTCGAGATCTCGGCGGCGATTCGCTCGGCACCCGGGAGATGCGCGTCTTCGAGCGGCGGACTGTACGGAATCGGCGAATCCGGAGTGGCGATGCGCCAGGCATCGTCGAGATCGCCCAGCGCCTCCTCGGTCGCACGCGCGAGCACCTCTCCCGCCCAGCCGCCTGTAAGCGGTCCCTCTTCGACGACGACGAGCCGCGTCGTCCTGCCCACGCTCTCTGCCACCGTCGCCGAGTCGAGGGGCCGGAGCGTCCGCAAGTCGACCACCTCGGCCTCGATGCCGGCGCCGGCGAGGATGTCTGCCGCAGCCAGGCTCTCGTGGACTCCGCGCATCGCCGAGACGATGGTGACGTGGCGGCCGGGGCGTACGACCGCGGCCTCGCCGAGCCTCACCGGGGCCCCGTCGACGCCGCCCTGCAGCGTGTAGAGCCGCTTGTGCTCGAAGAACAGCACCGGGTTGTCGTCGGCGATCGATGCCAGCAGCAAGCCTTTCGCATCTGCGGGCGTCGACGGCGCGACGATCTTGATCCCGGGCACTCCCATCAGCCAGGAGACGGGCATCTGCGAGTGGATCGCCCCGAACCTCCCACCCGCGCCGACCACCGAGCGGATCACGACCGGGACGCTGACCTCGCCCCGAGTCAGGAACCAGTACTTCGACATCTGGTTGACGATGCTGTCCATGACCAGCGTCAGGAAGTCGCCGAACATGATCTCGACCACCGGGCGAAGGCCGGTCACGGCAGAGCCGAACGCCGCGCCGGCGAGCGCCAGCTCCGAGATCGGCGTGTCGAACACCCGGTCGGAACCGTGCTTCTCGAGCAGGCCGCCGGTGACGGCGAACACGCCGCCGGCGACCGCGACGTCCTCGCCGAAGAAGATCACGCGCTCGTCGGCAGCGAGCGCCTCGTCGAGGGCCTCGCGCACGGCTGCGCGGAAGTCGAGCTCGCGGAGAGCGCCGGAGACGGCCGGTCGGGCCCGAGGCTCCGACGAAGGCTTGGCGACGGCGCCGGGTTTGCCGTCGAGCGCCGCAATCGCCTCCCCGACGCGGGCGGTGCCGCCCTCCTCGACGACGAGGCGGACGATCGTCCCGTCGGACTCGGCCTCCATCACCACAGTCGCCTTGTCGGTCTCGATCTCGGCGAGCGCGTCGCCGCGCACGAACGGCTCGCCGGGCAGCTTCAGCCACCGGAGGATCGTCGCGTCCTCCATCGAGTCCGACAGCTTCGGCATCTTCAGCTCTCGAGCCACGGTCAGGCCTTGAACTCGGGTGTCGGGCGGGGCTCGGGGAACGGCGCGGCCAGGCCCTGCTCCTCCATCCGGGCGAGCTCGTCGGCGACGGACCGGTCGAGCTCGTCGATCCGTTTCGGCTCCACGCCGTCCGACCCGAGCCGATCGCGCAGCACGACGAGCGGGTCGCGCCCGCGCCAGCGGTCGAGCTCGCCCTCGGGCCGGTAGGCGCCCGGGTCGCTGCGCGAGTGCCCGACGAAGCGGTAGGTGATCGCCTCGACGAAGTACGGCCCCTCGCCCGAACGAGCGTGCCCGACCGCACGCTGGGCCGCCTCGCGGACGGTCCACGCGCTCATCCCGTCGATCGTCTCGGCGGGAACCCCCATCACCTCCGCCCTCGCCCGGATCGGGCCGGCGGTCACCTCCTCGAAGGCCGTGTACTCCCCGTACCCGTTGTTCTCGCAGACGAGCACCACCGGGAGCTTCAGCACCTGACAGAAGTTGAGGCACTCGAAGAAGTAGGCCTGGTTCGTCGCCCCGTCCCCGAAGTAGGCGACCGCGACGCCGCCCGAGCGCCGCAGCGCCAGCCCGGCGCCGGTGGCGGCGGCGATGCTCCCGCCGACGATCCCGAAGCTCCCGATCAGACGGTCCTTCGGCGAGGTGACGTTCATCGAGCCGGCGAGCCCGCCGTTGATCCCGGTGGCGCGCCCGAGCATCTCGTCGAGCAGGGCCTGCGGGTCGACGCCGAGTGCGAGTGCGTGACCGTGGCCCCGGTAGGTGGCGGCGACGCGGTCTCGATCCTCGAGGACGCTCGCGAAGCCAACCGCAACCGCCTCCTGACCGGAGTAGAGGTGGGTGGTCCCGTAGACCTCGCCGCGCAGGAACAGCGACTGGATCAGGTCCTCGAAGCCGCGGATGAGCCGCATCCGGCGGTAGAGCCCGAGGTAGAGCTCGGGGTCGAGACGTACGTCGGCGTCGGCCGACGCGGTCATGTGCCGACGCGCTCGCCGAGACGCTCTGCGAGGTACTCCCAGTCCCGCTCGAAGCGGTAGGAGTGGCGGTCGGGCGGCCCCGGCGCCGAGGTCTCGAGCCACTTGACGCTGCCTCCGGCGGTCTCGTAGAACGCGTGGATGCAACCGACACCCGTCCAGAAGACGTCGCCGGGTCGGAGCGTGTAGCGGTCGCCGTCGGCCACGACCTCGACCTCCCCCTCGAGCATGACGTACGACTCCTCGAAGGGATGGTCGTGCGGGTGGGCGACGGCGCCGGGCTGGTAGGCGACCATGAACATCGTATGGAGCTGCGCGTCCAGACGCTTGTCCACCAGCATCTTTACCGTGATGCCGCTGTAGAGAAGCGCCGCGGTCGCCATGCTGGCGGAGACGGTTGGGGCGCGTAGGCTCGAGCCGCGTCCGAGCTTGCCGACGTCCATGTCGGCCGCCGACAGATGGAAGAGGTTGCGGTTGCGCGGATCGCGTAGATCGAGCTCCGCCGGGGGATCGTCCGGCGCCGGGCCGAGGAAGAACGTGTCCGGCGGTTGATCGCTCGGCCGCGGTCGGGGCGAAGCCATCTCGATCCAGCGGGCGTTGGCCTCGCAGCGCCAGGCGTGCGGCACTCCGACCGGGATCGCGCCGCAGGCGTCGGGTCTG
Source organism: Gaiellaceae bacterium (assembly GCA_035517795.1). GTDB lineage: Bacteria > Actinomycetota > Thermoleophilia > Gaiellales > Gaiellaceae > PALSA-600. Next base: position 4,124 of record DATIYE010000143.1, read on the forward strand.
AGCGTCACTCCGTGGCCGTCGAGCCAGAGCACCGGCTCTCCCGACAGCACGTAGAAGCTCGACTCGAACGAGTGCACGTGCACGTCGACGTGGCCGTCTTCGAGCTCGACCAGCAGGAGCCCGGTGTGGGTCGAGCCGGTTTCGGCCCCGATCAGGATCGCGCGACTGAGCCCGCTCGAGTGGCCGGAGAGTCCCGGGACGAACTCGATCTCCTCGCTGCGGATGAGGCGGTAGCGCTTCATGTGGGCGAGAGCGACGCGTCGAGTAGGTCCGCGCCGCGAACGTAGGTCTTGCCGGCGACCAGGAGCTCCTCGGCCGGGAACCTGGTGAGGATCCGGTTGCCGTCCTTGGTGACAACGACCTCTTCCTCGATCCGAGCCGCGGAGCGGCCGTCGGTCGCCGCGCAGTAGGTCTCGAGCGCGAACACCATTCCCTCCTCGAGCTCGATCGGGCACTCGAGCGAGTGCACGCGCGAGATCATCGGCGGCTCGTAGAGCCCGACGCCGACACCGTGGCCGAACTGCAGACCGAAGCAGCTCTCCTCGCTCGGGAAGCCGAGCTCCTGGGCGGTCGGCCACACCGAGGCGATCTCGTCCGTGGTCGAGCCCGGCCGGACGAGATCGATCGCAGCATCGAGCCACTCGCGGCACTGCTTGTACGCGTCCAGCTGCGGCTGCGAGATGCCGCCCACGTTGAAGGTGCGGTAGTAGCAGGTGCGGTAGCCCATGAACGAGTGGATCACGTCGAAGAACGCCTGGTCGCCCGGACGGAGCAGCCGGTCCGAGAAGACATGCGGGTGCGGGTTGCAGCGATCTCCGGACACGGCATTGATCGCCTCGACCTGCTCCGAGCCGAGCTCGAACAGGAGCTGCTGCGCCCGCGCGACGACCTCGTGCTCGTGCACGCCGGGACGGAGCATCCGGTAGATCTCCTCGTAGACCGCATCGACGATCCCGCAGGCGTGATCGAGCAGCGCCACCTCGTCGACGCTCTTGAGCTTCCGCGCCTCGAGCATCACGCGCGAGCCGTCGGTGACATGGAGGCCGGCCCGGCCGAGAGCCTCGATGCTCACGAGGTCGGCCATGTCGATCCCGAGCGGCTCGCCCTCGAGCCCGCGCTCGCGCAGCTCGTGGGAGATCGTCGAGGCGAGTCGGTCGGGGATCCCCGTCTCGGCCGGCATCGCACCCCGCATCGGCGCGACCCCCGCCCGGAAGTTCTCGGCCGGGAGCCACGGCGCGTACAGCTGGTGATGCCTGGCGGCCGAGCCGAAATCCCAGAGGATCGGATCGTCGCCCCGCACGAGCAGCACCCAGCGGGCGTTCTTGTCGCGGGCCCACTCCCCGATGTGGGTGCTCGTCACGTAGCGGATGTTGTTCGGGTCGAAGAGCAGCAGCGCTCCGAGATCGGACGCCGCGAGCATCTCCTTCGCACGCGAGAGCCGGTAGGAGCGCAGCCGTGCGAAGTCGACCCGCTGCTCCCAGTCGACGCCCATCGTCGCTCCGCGCGACGCGATGTTCAGGCTCCGGTCGGGCAGCCCCAGGTTCGTGGTCTCTGTCATGTCGCCCCCGCTCTGGTCGCCTCCGCGGCGGCGAGCCGGCGAAGCCGGAGGTAGAGCGCCATGAAGTCGACGTCCCCGTGGCCTCCTTCGATCGTCTGCTCGAGCAGTCCGCGAAGCTCTTGGGTGAACGGAAGTGTCACTCGCGTCTCGCGGGCGAGGTCGAGAACGAGGTCGACGTCCTTGAGCATCATCGCAGTCGTGAACGTCGCCGAGAAGTCGTCGCGGAAGAGCGGCTCGCTCTTGTAGGCGAGAAACGGCGAGTTGATGACCGAGGCGCCCAGCACTTCGGCCAGCTTCCCGCGCTCGATCCCGCCGGCCTCCCCGAGCAGGACCGCCTCCGCAAGCAACTCGGCCGTGCCGCCGATGAGGACCTGGAGGACCAGCTTCGCCACGCGGGCACGCTCGTCCTCACCGACGTAGAGCACGGTCTTGCCGATCGCGCCGAACAACTCGTCCATCGACTCGAACGCACGCTCGGGCCCCGAGACGAGAATCGTGAGATTGCCCGACCGCACGACGCCGGGGTTCCCGCTGACCGGCGCGCGCAGGTACTGGACGCCGGCCTCCGCCGCGCGTGCCGCGACCTCCCGGGAGGCCTCCACCGAGACGGTGCTCATGTCGATCAACGTCGTGGCCGGCCTCGCACCCTCCATGATCCCGCCGGCTCCGAGGGCGACCTCGGCGAGGGCCTCGTCGTTGGCAAGCATGGTGATGCAGACCTCGGCGTCGCGCAGTGCGTCCGAGGCGGTATCGAGGACGTTTGCGCCGCGGCCTGCGAGCGGCTCTGCGCGCGCCCCCGTTCGGTTGAAGACGGCGAGCGGGAACCCGCAGTCCAGTAGGCGCTCGGCGATCGCGAGGCCCATCTTCCCGAGGCCGACGACCGCGACGGTCGGGCGCCCGGTCACCACAGCTGCCTGCCTCCGTCAACCTCCAGAGAGACCCCGTTCACGCCGCCGTTCTCGAGCAGGAAGATAGCGGCGTCGGCGATCTCGTTCATCGTCACCGGCCGTCCGATCGGCGTGTCCGACGTGACGGCTTCGAGAACCGCCGGCTTGCTCGACCACTCGGGGCTGTCGCCGACGATTCCCGGATGAAGCGCGTTGACGCGGATCGGAGCGAGCTCGACCGCGAGCGTCCTCACGAGCCCGACGACTCCTCCGTTCACGGTCGTGACGGTAGTCGAGCCGCCGTACGGCCGCTGGAGCGCCTGCCCGCCGAAGATGAGGATCGAGGCGTCGGGGGCGAGCCGCGAGGCAAGCACGTGGACGACCTCCGTGTAGCCCACGAGCTTGAGCGTGACGAGCCTCATGGCCTTGCCGATGTCGTACTCCCGCGCGGAGTTGTAGTCGCGTTCGATCGCAGCCAGCACGAGATGGGCGACCTGGCCGACCGGCTCGAGCTGCGCGGCGATCGTCTCGGGCTCGGCGAGGTCGAACGCGCAGAACCGCACGCCTCCCGGCCCGTCGATACCGGCGGCGATGTGCGCGCATCGCTCGGCGCTACGACCCGTGATGAAGACGTCCCGCCCGCGGGCGGTGTACGTCTCTGCCAGATGGAGGCCGAGACCCGAGGTTCCGCCGACGATGACCACTGCTCCGCGCGCCACGACGCAACGATAGTTCTCTCGTACAGTCACAGTCAACTTCGCCGAGCGGGCTCCAGCCCAGCAAAATTGCCGATCTTGCCCGAAGGCCGGCAAGGTGATAAGACTCGCGCAACACTCGTTCAGCGTGTCTGGACGGTCGAGCAACCGAGCAGAAGGGAGGAGCAGTGCCCAAGCGCGTTCTGTTCCGCGGCGGCCATGTCCTGAGCATGGATCCGCAGGTGGGCGATCTCCACGGTGGCGATCTCCTCGTCGAAGACGACCGAATCGCTGCCGTCGGCTATTCGATCGAGAGAGGCGACGCCGAGGTGATCGACCTCGCGGACTGCATCGTCATCCCGGGCTTCGTCGACTCGCACAGACATACGTGGGAGACCGTCATTCGCGGCATCGCGCCCGACGTCAGCCTCGCCGGCTACTTCGACCTGGTGCTCGACCAGCTCGCGCCTGCCTATCGGGCCGAGGACGTCTACGCCGGCAACTACCTCGGCTCGCTCGAGGCGATCGATGCGGGGATCACGACGCTGCTCGACTGGTCCCACATCTCGAACACGCCGGACCACGCCGACGAGGCGATCCGCGGCCTGAAGGAGGCCGGGCTCCGGGCCGTGTACTGCTACGGGAACCCGAACACGTCGCTTGCCGCGTGGTGGTACACGAGCGAGCTCGAGGCACCAGAGGACATCCGCCGCGTGCGCGACCGGTACTTCTCGAGCGACGAAGGGCTGCTCACGCTCGCGATGGGGACCCGCGGCCCCGGGTTCTGCACACCCGAGGTCGTCAGGCACGACTGGGAGCTTGCGCGCGACGTCGGCGCACCGATCTCGGTCCATGTCGGGATGGGGCCCTACGCCGGCCGCTTCTCGATGGTCTCGCAGCTGAACAACCTGGGTCTGCTGGGGCCGGACACCACCTACATCCACTGCAACTACCTCTCCGACGACGAGTTCAGGCTGATCGCCGACTCGGGCGGCAAGGTCTCGATCTCCCCCTCGGTCGAGATGGCGATGGGCCACGGGACTCCGCCGACCGCCAGGGCGCTCGCGCACGGGCTTCGTCCGAGCCTCAGCATCGACGTCGTCACCACCGTGCCGGGCGACATGTTCACGCAGATGCGGTTCCTCTTCGCCTCGGCCCGCCTGCTCGCCCACGAGGCGGCGTTCGCCGCCGGGAACGAGGAGGAGCCCGTGCTCCTGACCTCGCGCGAGGTGCTCGAGTTCGCCACGATCGAAGGCGCACGGGTCTGCGGGCTGGAAGAGCGCACTGGTTCGCTCACCCCGGGGAAGCAGGCCGACCTCGTCGTCCTCCGGTGCGACCAAACCAACACCTACCCCATCATCGACCCGGTCTCGACGGTGGTGCACCAGGCCGACACGAGGAACATCGACACGGTGATGGTCGCGGGCACGCTGGTCAAGCAGGACGGCCGGCTCCTCGCAGGCGACCTGCACGGTGCGCGCGACCGGGCAGCGAGCTCGCTCGACTACCTGCTCGGCCACACGACGATCCGGTCGGAGTGGGTCCAGGGCGCGACTGCGCCCGCCGCTCGCTCCCGTTGAGCCGCCGTGTGTACCCACACTTGACTCGTTCGTGCAGCGGTCATACACTCGCGCGGTCGTGACCGAGGGCCACGCAATGGACGTTTCCCCCAAGCCCGTCCACGGCGCCTGCCTCAGCGAATCGAGTCTCCAAGAAGGAGGACAACGCACGTGAACACCATGTCTCGAGTGTCCTGGCGTCGTTCGGCGGCAGCCGCCACCGTCCTCGTCGCGATCGCGGCAGCAGTCGTGATCGGCGGCGCAAGCGGATCCCGTTCGAGCACCCAGAGCCCGAAGATCGCTTACCTGTCGTTCGCGGTCGCCAACAGCTATGACGCTCCGATGCTCTCCGCAGCGAAGTCGGTGGCGAAGAGCGGCGGCGCGTCGGTGACGGTCTTCGACGCCGCGAACGACCCGAAGAAGCAGCTCTCGGAGCTTCAGACGGTCATCGCGTCCAAGCAGTACGACGGGATCATCGTCCAGCCGATCTTCGGGCCGCAGCTGATCCCGACGATCCAGCAGGCGATCAAGGCGGGGATCAAGGTCGTCAACATCGACCAGATCCTCGGGACGAACCCGAGCACGGCAGCCCCGCCGGTCAAGGGCCTCTCGGGGAATGTGGTCTTCGTTCAGACCGAGATCGGCACCAAGCAAGGGCAGCTGGTCGACAAGGCGTGCGCAGCGCTGAAGGCGAACCCCTGCAAGGTCGGCTACCTCTACTCGGTGAAGGTGTCCTCGCTCGACAGCGCCATCCGCAAGGGCTTCAACCAGGCGACGGCCGGCCACGGCGTCAAGGTCGTGACCGAGGGTCAGACGTTCTACAACCCGGCCGACGCGCTGAAGGCCTCTCAGACGATGCTGCAGGCCCAGCCCGACCTGAACGTCATCGTCGGCGCAGACCAGGGCGCGACCGGCGCCCAGCAGGCGCTGAACGGCAAGTCCGTGACGCTGATCGGGTACGGCGGCGGTGGGGTCGGGCTCAAGGCGGTCGCCTCGGGCGCCTGGTTCGGCACCGTGATGCAGCGCCCGGCGACCGAGGGCAAGCTCGGCATGCAGTGCCTGATCACGGCCATCAAGAGCGGGAAGAGCTGTGGCGGCATCGACGTGCTGGCCAACCTGCCTGACGGCGGGGTGGTGACGAAGGCCAACGCGTCGAAGTTCACGGCCGAGTGGCCCGGCTAGAAGGCGTAGCTTCCCCGGCGTGAGCGCGAGCGCCGGGCCTGCGTATCTCGAGCTCCTGGACGTCGCCAAGCACTTCGGCGGCGTCCAGGCGCTCGACCGCGTCAGCCTCACCGTGCACAAGGGCTCCGTGCACGCGCTTGTCGGCGAGAACGGAGCGGGTAAGTCGACCCTCGGACGGATCGTCGCCGGCGTCCTCGGCGCCGACGGCGGACGGGTCATTCTCGACGGCACCGACGTGACGTTCAGGTCGCCCCGCGAGGCGCTCGAGCACGGCGTCGCCGCGATCTCCCAGGAGCCCTCGGTCGTGCCCCGCCTCACCGTGGCGGAGAACGTCTTCCTCGGCGTGGAGCCGACGGAAGGCGGGTTCATCCGGAAGCGGCCCCTTCGGAACGCATATGCGAAGCTCGCTGCCGACGCCGGCTTCGACCTCCCTGGCGGGATGCCGGCGGGGCGGCTGCGAACCTCGGAGCAGCAGAAGGTCGAGATCCTCCGGGCCCTCTCGCGCGACGCACGGCTGATCGTGATGGACGAGCCGACGGCCGCACTCGGCTCGCACGAGGCGCGGCAGCTCTACACGATCATCCGCGGGCTCGCAGCGAGCGGCAAGACGATCATCCTCATCTCCCACTTCCTGCGCGAGGTGCTCGAGCTGGCCGACACGGTCACCGTGCTTCGCGACGGACGGCTCGTGAAGACGAGCCCGACCGCAGCCGAGACCGATGCCTCGCTCGTCGAGGCGATGCTCGGCCGGCCGCTCACGGCCACGTTCCCGCCGCGATCGCTCCCGCCGGCGGGCGCACCGGTGCTCATGCGGGCGCGAGACCTTCGCGCCGCGGGCGTCGAAGGGGTCGGCTTCGACCTGCGAGCCGGCGAGATCCTCGGGCTGGCCGGGCTCGTCGGCGCCGGGAGGACCGAGCTCGCGAGAGCGATCTTCGGTGCCGCGAAGGTCGAGTCGGGCGAGGTCGTGCTGCTCGAGAGCGTGAGGCTGGGGCGGAGCCCGCGTCGCAGCCTCTCGGCCGGGCTGGCGATGATCCCGGAGTCCAGGAAGGACGACGGGCTGATCTTCGGGCGCTCGACGATCGAGAACGCCACCATCTCCCGGCTCGATGCGCTCACAACCTTCGGCGTGGTGCGTCGAAGGCGGGAGCGCCGGGCTGCGACCGCCGTGCTCGAGCGCTGCGGCGTCCGCGGGGCCGGCTACTCGGCCCCGGTCGCTCAGCTCTCCGGCGGCAACCAGCAGAAGGTGCTCCTCGCGCGCACGCTGCTCTGCGAGCCGCGCGTCGTGATCGCCGACGAGCCTACGCGCGGTGTCGACGTCGGCGCGAAGCGCGCGATCTACGACTTCCTCACCTCGCTCGCCGCCGACGGCCTCGGGGTGATCCTGATCTCGTCTGAGCTCGAGGAGGTGATCGGGCTCTCGCACCGTGTGCTCGTGATGCGGCGAGGCCGGATCACGAGCGAGCTCGAGGGCGAGGCGATCACCGAGGCGGCGATCCTCGGTGCGTCGTTCGCCGAGGGCACGGGATGACGACCAGAGTGGTCGCCGAGGAGCCGGCCGGCGTCTGGTCCTCGGTCCGGTCGCGGGTCCACGCAAGGCGGATCCGCAGCGCCGCGATCCTCGTGCCGTTCTTCCTGCTCTTCGGGGTGTTGTGTTTGACCAGCAAGCCGTTCTCGTCGCGCGCCAACCTCCTCGACATCCTCGACCAGCAGTCGGCGACCCTGATCATCGCCGCAGCGGGCACGCTCGTCCTGATCGCCGGCGGAATCGATCTCTCGGTCGGCGCGGTCTACGGCTTCTCGGCCGTCGTCTCGGCGCACTTCGCGCTGCACCAGAGCGCCGGCCTCGCGATCTTTCTCGGCATCGGCGCCGGCCTGCTGATCGGGATCGCCAACGGACTCGTGATCACCACGCTCCGGATCAACTCGCTGATCGCGACCCTCGGGATGGCCTTCATCATCAACGGCTGCTCGAACCTGGTCACGAACGGCAACCTGCTCGTGCTCTTCAACAAGACCGCGTTCGGCGAGCTGGCGCGCACCGAGTTCCTCGGCGTGAAGACCTCGATCTGGCTGATGGTGGCAGTGGTGATCGCCTTCGGCCTGCTGCTCGCAACTACCGCCGCCGGGCGTTACATGTATGCAGCCGGCGGCAACGCGGAGGCCGCGCGGCTCGCGGGCGTGCGCGTCGCCGGGATCCGCGTGCTCACCTTCGCCCTCAGCGGCGCCGCGGCCGGTCTCGCAGGTGTGATCGACACCTCGCGCGTCCTGAGCGCCCAGGCCTCTCCCGACGACACGACGCTCGCGTTCACGGTGCTCGCCGGGATCGTTGTCGGCGGCACGAGCATCGCGGGCGGCGAGGGGGCGGTGTGGCGGTCGGTGGTCGGCGTCCTCTTCATCGCGCTGATCGGCAACGGCTACCTGCTGCTCGGCTACGACCCGCTCTACGAGCAGATCACCGAAGGCGCGCTGTTGCTGCTGGCAGTCGGGCTCGACGCCGTGTCACGCCGGCGCGGCTAACTTGCTCTTGGGGCTTGCCAGCCGCAGCCTCGATGCGATGGAATGTCGGTGTGGCGACTTACGATCCGGCTCCCGACCGCTACGACACGATGCTGTACAACCGCTGCGGTCGCAGCGGCCTGAAGCTGCCCGCGATCTCGCTCGGCCTCTGGCAGAACTTCGGCCACGATCGCCCGCTCGAGACTAGCCGCGCCATCCTCCGCCGCGCCTTCGACCTCGGCATCACGCATTTCGACCTGGCCAACAACTACGGCCCGCCCTACGGCTCGGCCGAGGAGGTCTTCGGCCTCGTCCTGCGCACCGACTTCGCGCGGCTCCGCGACGAGCTCGTCGTCTCGACCAAGGCGGGCTACGACATGTGGCCCGGCCCCTACGGCGAATGGGGGTCGCGCAAGTACCTGCTCGCGAGCCTCGACCAGAGCCTCGACCGGATGGGGCTCGAGTACGTCGACATCTTCTATTCTCACCGCTTCGACCCCGAGACGCCACTCGACGAGACCATGGGCGCCCTCGCGACCGCGGTCGCGCAGGGCAAGGCCCTGTACGCCGGCATCTCCTCCTACTCCGCCGCGAAGACGCGCGAGGCGGCGGAGATCCTGCGCGCCCTCGGCGTCCCCCTCCTGATCCACCAGCCGTCGTACTCGCTCCTCAACCGCTGGATCGAGCCCGAGCTCCTCGACGTACTCGGCGAGGAGGGAGCGGGCTGCATCTGCTTCTCGCCGCTCGCGCAGGGTGTCCTGACCGACCGCTACCTGAACGGCGTTCCCGAGGGCTCGCGCGCCAGCCGGCCGGGCTCACTCTCGACCAGGCAGCTGAACGACGAGACGATGGCGAAGGTCCGCGGGCTCGACGAGATCGCCGGGCGGCGCGGGCAGACCCTCGCCCAGCTCGCCCTGGCCTGGACGCTGCGCGATCCCCGGATGACCTCGACCCTGATCGGCGCGAGCAGCATCGAGCAGCTCGAGGCGAACGTGCGGGCGCTCGACCGTCTCGGGTTCACCGACGACGAACTCACGGAGATCGACCGCTACGCGACCGAGAGCGGGATCAACATCTGGGCGCGCTCGAGCGAGGCCTGAGCCAGCTACGCGGTGGCGTTGCAGCTGTTCTGACCGCTCGCCGTGTTGCTCGAGCCGGCAATGCCCGGCGCATTTCCTCCGAGTGTGCAGTTGCCACCCGAGCTGTTGCTCTTGAGGGTTCCACCGCCCGTGTTGGCCTGCACGGTGAGGTTGCCCTTCACGGTGTTGCCGCCTACCTGAACCGCGCCGGCATTTCCGGAAACCTGGAGGTTGCCGGCGATCGTCAGCCCGGCTCCGCCCGCGCAGGCTCCGAGGTTGCCGATGTCGATCGGCGAGCTTGCACCGGACCCCTGGACCGCCACGTTGCCGCTGATCGCCGCGCTACAGAGTGAGTTGTCGACACCGGCGGGTGCTCCGGTCAGCCCCTGGATCGACAAGTTGCCGCCGATCGAGCCCCCGGAGACCTTGATCCAGACGGGGCTCGCGGCCTGCAGGTTGCCGCCGACGGTGGCACCCTGGTCGTTGAGGGCGCCGCCCTGCTGGACCTGGATGTTGCCGTTCACCTTCGTCCCGGGGATCAGCGTGCAAACAGCCCCGGCGGGGACGGTGACGTTGCTCCCGGTGCCGCCATAGGCGCCGTTGCAGATCGTCGTTCCGTTGCCGAGCGTTCCGACGACCTGGTAGCTGACCGACACCGTCGCGGCGGCGTTCCCGGCCCTGTCGGTCGCCCCGGAGCACGCCGCGGTGAACGATCCGCCCGAGCCGCCGCTGACCGTCACCGATGCATTGGTCGCGACTCCCGAGAGGGCATCGGAGGTCTGACAGCCGGGAGTCGGCACCGATCCGGGCTGATAGACCGCGCCGTTCGTGACGCCGGTTACGGCCACGACCGGGGGTGTCTCGTCGACGTTGATGGGAGCCGTCGTCACCTTCGCCGGGTTGCCGGCATTGTCGGTGACCATGCCGGTCGCAGTCTCGCCCGCTCCCTGCCCAAGGATGACGGGTGGCGGACACGACGTAGCAAGTCCCGACCCGGTGTCCGAACACGTGAAGGTCACGGTGACGTCGCTGTTGTTCCAGCCGCTGGCGTTCGGGGGCGGGGCCGCCGAGGCGGTGATGACCGGCGGCGTCCTGTCGACGAGGAACGACTGACCCTTGAGCGTGCCTGCGAGCCCGCCGCCGACGCTGTCTGCGATGCCGCCGATCGAGCTGAGGTCGAGCTCGAGCAGGCCGTCGGCTCCCGTGCTCGCAGTCACCGTGTAGGAGCTGCCGCTGCCGGTGACGCTCGTGATCGCCGCCCCGGAGAGGCCGCTCCCGGCGAGGGTGAAGTTCGACTTGCTCACCCCGAAGACGTTCGCGTTGAACATGACCGTCCACGAGACCGACGCGGCGTTGGTCGGACTGCTGCCGACAAGGTTGATCGAGCTGACCGAGGCCTGCGAGACGTTCAGCGCAACGCCGGGAGACACCGAGCTGGCCATGTAGACCGGGTCGGCGCCGAGGGTCGGGGGCGTCGGACCGCCGGGTCCGAAGAAAGCGGTGACCGTGTAGGTGCCGGCCAGCGGCAGGGGCACGACGCCGAGCGCGGCGAACCCCGACGGGTCGGTGATCCGCGTCTGGACGATGGGTGTCCCGCTCGAGGGCGCCAGCACGAACTCCACCGTTCGCTGGCCGAGCGGCGTGTTCGTGTCACCCGAGGCGAGCATCGCGCCGATGCCGGTGTCGCTCCCATCGGTGACGGTGCCGCCGGATCCTGTGACCATGAGCGAGAGAGTGCTCGGGAGCGACGCGATCGTGAACGACGCCGAGTCCGACGAGCCGGCGAGCGTGCTGCTGCCGCCGTAGCTCGCAGAAACCTGGTAGCCGCCGGGGAGATCGACCAGCTGGAGCTGGGCCGTGGCGGTTCCGCCGGAGGTCAGCACCGTTGCGCGGGCGTGGCCGATCGCGAAGGTCACCGGCGTTCCGTCGGCGACCGGGCTCCCCGAGGCCTGCAACGTCGCGGACACCGAAACCTGTGAGCCGTAAGGCACGGGCGAAGCCGGCGGGCTCAGCGTCATCCTGGTCGGCGTCAAGGTGCTCGCGGTCTGGAGCGCCGGAGCGATCTGATTGGGCTGGTAGAAGGCGCCCGCATTGTCGTCGAGGCTCACGAGACCGACACCGTTCACGGCCTGCACCATGAACTCGATCGGGCCGCTCGTCTGCAGTGTCTTCGTCCAGAGCGTCGTGTCGGTGGTGCCCTGCGTCAGGTCGAGCGACTGCCACCTGTTGCCGCCGAGAGGCAGGTAGGTCACCCAGACGTCCTGGATACCGGCGGCCGGATCGCCGACGACGTGGACCGTGAAGGTGACGACTCCGCCCGAGCTCGAGGCGTCGACGCGCGCGATCGTCGGAGGCGCCGCGAGGGCCGAACCGCTGGTGTTGGCGCTGTAGAACAGTCGAACGCCGACGTCGGAGAACACGAGCTGGTTGTCGGTGGTCGAGCTCGGTCCCGACGATTGGTACTGCACAGGCGTCAGCATCAGCCGGGTCGAGGTGGAACCGTCCGAGATCCCGCCGAAGTAGTTGATCGACCACGGACGCTCCGGGAACAGGGTGGTCGAAGTGAACGGCGCGTGTGTCGCGCTGAGGTCGGTCGTCGGGTCTCCGGTCAGCGGCGTGATCCCGCTCGTGGCGGTGAAGCTGCCGCCAAGGAAGCCGACTCCCCGCAGGACCTGGCCGGGAACGGTGACGTCCTCGACCGCAAGCGGGAGCGCCGGCGAGCCCGGAGCCGTGACGACCCCGTCCGGGCCCTCGAGATACGTAGCGGTCACGGTGCCGCCGCCCTGAAGGTTGAGGGTCGTGCTCTGCGGTGTGAGGGTCGGCGTGTAGTCCTCGTCGGCCGAGCTCAGCCCGAGCGTCTTGCCGGGGTCGCTGCCGACCGTCGTGGGCGAGACCGCCGCAGCGGCGCTCACGTTCAGCGCGTGCTGCACCGCGGCACCCGGGGTCGTGACGCCGAGCATCGGCAGGCCGTACAGCGTCGCCTCGAGGAGCGCCTTGACGTCGATCCCGCTCAGCTGTGGCGTGGCCTCGAGGTACTGCTCCTTGGCCGCGACAAGAGCATTCCCGACAGGGACCGTACCGCCGGCGACCAGGTCCTGGGCGAAGCTCGCGTACAGCTTGGCGCTGTAGGCGACGAAGTCGGTGTCGCCGTACTGGTACCCGGTTCCGGCGACCACCGTCGCCTGTTTCTCGGCGAACGCCTGCACCCAGTCGATCGGCTGGGTGACATACGGAATCGAGTCGCCGTCGACGATGTTGTACCCGGAATGGCAGCCGGCGCTGAAGACGATCGAGTTCTCGAAGCTGATGTTCGAGGCCGCGAGCTCGCTCGAGTCCATCGTCGTCGAGTAGTCGGCCGCGAGCGCGTTGTCGGCGCTGAAATGGCCGGCGAGGTAGATGAGGCCGTGCGGCTTGTTCAGCAGCTGCGCCCTGAGATCGTTCGCGGTCCAGGAATCGCTCGGCGCCGTGCCTTCGGGCGAGATCAGCGTGTCGTTCTGCGTCCCGCCGAGTGCGGCGCTGAAGTCGTTCGCGACCTCCTGTGCCGAGCCCGCGAGGAAGTCGTAACCGGTGACGAGCGAGGACGTCGGCGACACCGCGCCTTTCGCGTCCATGTAGGCGTCCAGCATTCCCGAGATCTCGCCGGGCGTCTCGACGAGCCGCCCGACAGGCAGGTCGGGGACGGGCAGGTCGAGCCCGTTGATGTGCAGCGTGGTCTGCGCGCCGTAGGCGTCCTGCGAGAGCACGTAGTCGAGCCTCAGACTCGCCTGGGAGGGGCTGCCGTCCGCGACCGGGGGCACGTAGTTCGACTCGGTGCCGAGGCCGGACGCATCGGGATAACGGAAGAACGGGATCTCGTGGTCGTTGCCGATGACCACGATGTCCTGGAGGCCCGCGCTCTGGGCTCGGTAGGCGTCGACGACGTTGGCGATTGCCGACGCGACCAGATTCTCTGCGTAGACGCAGCCCGGGTTGGCGTCGGCCTGCGCGAAGAGCGCCTGGACCTGCGGGCTCGCCGCCCCGACATCCACGATCGCCCCGCCGACCTGCGGCAGCGCTGCGAACGCCTGCAGCTTGCTCTCCATCGTGCTCAGCCCATCAGCCGGCATCCGCTCGAAATCGGCGAGGATCAGCGTCTTCACACCCGTGGGGACGGGAGTCGTGAGCAGCTGCGCGCCACTCGGCGCGATGTTCGCGCACGAGCTCTGGTCCTCGTGGACGCTCAGGGTGAACGGAACTCCGGGGACGTAGGCTCCGTTACGGCCGGTGACCCGGATGTAGAAGCTGCCCGAGTTGTTCCAGCTCGATGCGACGATGTGCTCGTCGGCGGTTCCGTCGGCCGCCGAATAGGCGACGAGGCTCGTCGCCTGGGCGGCCTCGTAGGTGCCGTTCGTGTCGGTGAAGCTTGCGAACGAGGACGGCGCAAACGACGACGGCGCAAACGACGAGGGGGCGAACGACGAGGGGGCGAACTCGGCACTCAGCTGCTGGAGGTCGGAGGTCGAGTTGAGGCTGGTGAACGCCTGGCCGATGTCGCTGAAGAGCGCCACGTCGTAATTCGCGGGCAGCTTCGTGAGGTCGATCTGAAGGTGCTCGCCGGGAGCGACGGCGAACCTGTACCACCGAGCCTGCCCGCTGAGGTCGAGCGTTCCGTTCGAGCCGCCGTTGCCGTTCCCGTCGAGCGCGACCGGCAGGGCAGACGGCCAGGCGGTGTTGTCGGGGCCTGCTGTGATGCAGGCCGAAGGCGTGGACGCGGTGTGATTCGGCTCGGTGGCGGTCGCGCTCACGAGCGAGCCGCCGGCGGCGGCCGTGCCGACGGTCGTGTCGAACGCGACGTAGCCGTTCGCCGCGGTCGTCGCCTGGATCGTCCCGAGCTGATTCTTCTCAGCGCCGCAGGTCGTGTCGGCGTAGAACGTCAACGAGTAGGTCGTGTTCGCGAGGCCCGTGACGCTGCCGGCGACCTCGGTCGTCGAGGTTCCGGGGACCGCCTTGGTGAGCGCCAGGGTGGCCGAGGTGGTCGGCGGCGCGGCCGTGACGGTGATCGAGGAGGCCTGGTTGTCCCCGAAGCAGATCGTCGTCGTCTGCTGACCGGGGTTGTAGGTGCACGACGAGCCACCCTGGCTCGTGTTCTTGTAGATCTGCACCTTCGCGGCCGAGCCGACCTTTAGCGAGCCGACGAAGTCGTTCGGCACGCCGGCCGCGACCATCGACGCGAACGTGCCCTGCCCGATGAGCACACAGCCGCCGCCGTAGCTCGCCAGGTCGAAGACCGCCACCTGCGATGCGCCGGGCGTGCAGCCGGTCTGGAGCACCCAGAGCGCCGAGGTGGTGCCGGCGATGACGTCGTCGGCATCGTTGTCGGTGCCCTGCCAGTAGTTGTTGGTCAGGCTCGAGTCGCTGGCGGCGAACGTCTGCCACGAGTCGTCGGTAGTGCCGCCGAAGCTCGGGTCCTTGTGCAGGACGGCGACCACCGAGGATCCAACCTTGATGCTCGTCGCCGAGTTGTCCGGGATGCCGCCGTTCGCCGAGACCGACGGATAGGCGCCGACCGAGTAGTTCGCGCACGAGCCGCCGTAGTTCGCCGATGTGAAGAGCGCGGCCTGGGTCGAGCTCGGCGAGCACCCGGTCGTCGCGGCCGCGGGCGGCGCGAGCACCGTGGAGCCGCCACCGAGGATGACGGCGGCGGCTACGACCCCTAGTGACCCGGCGCCCAGCCGGGCACGCAGTCTCTTCCCCGCTCGACTCTCGACGTGCTCGATTGCCCGCTCCCCTCCCGCAGTTATGCCGCCGATTCTTATCACGAGGCGCGATCTCCCGTCAGGAAGGCGTGCAGAGCTCGAGCGCCAGGACAACGGCGTCGTCGAGCGAGAGCGCGGAGCCGCGCGACAGCGCCGCGGCGGAGTCGCTCTCGCCCAGCTCCCCGCGCGCGGGGGCCAGTTGCTCGTCGAGCTCGGCCTGCAGCGACGGCGCCCGCGG
>DATIYE010000144.1:0-12283 GCA_035517795.1 Gaiellaceae bacterium
ATCGAGCGCCAGCTCGTGCAGCGGCTCGGGCGGGAGCCCAGGCCCGACGAGATCGGCGAGGAGCTCGAGATGACGACGGAGGAGGTCCGCGAGATCCTCCGCATGGCGCAGCATCCCGTCTCGCTCGAGAAGCCGATCGGCGAGGAGGAGGACTCCGAGCTCGGCGACTTCGTCGAGGACGACCAGGCAGAGTCGCCCTTCGACTCCGCCTCATTGACGCTGCGCCGCTCGGACATCGAGCAGGCGCTCTCGTCGCTCCCAGAGCGCGAGCGCCGCGTGATCGAGCTGCGCTTCGGGCTCGACGGCTCGCAGCCGTGCACGCTCGAGGAGGTCGGCAAGGCGTTCGGCGTCACGCGCGAGCGCATCCGCCAGATCGAGAACAACACGCTGAAGAAGCTCGAGTCCCTGCCCGAGGCGCAGGGCCTCAAAGACTGCGTGCTCTAGCGGGCACCTCGCTGAAGGCGCTGGAGGCCGTCCTCCATGTACGGCCAGCGCGAGGGGACGGCCCGGAGATCATCGGGGCGGCGTGATGAGAGCCGTGTGACGCACGGGTGAAGCTCCCCGGCAGTGGGCGAGGGGGCCGACCGTGGCAGCACGTTCACGCCCCGAACGGACGCGGGGGAAGCCGTCAATCCGGAGCCGCGCCGGCACGGAGACTCGCCCCCTCGCCTCGGAGGACTATCTCACTCCTGGCGGCAGCATGTCCAGGCGTCTGCTTCCGGAACGCGGCCGGCTGGCTCTCTTCTGCGTGATCTAGTTCCTCGCCGTCGCCGGCTCTTGCGCTCCCGTACGGCTTCGGACTCTGCGGCCGGGGACCGCGAGCGAGGCGACCACGCCGACCGCCATCACGGCTGCGCAGAGCGCGAACGTGACGGTATAGCCGTGCTTGTCGGGATAGCCGCTCGCGAGCACGTTCGCGGCGAGGATGCTCGCCGCGACCTCCGCGCCGATCGCGCCTCCGATCGTGCGGACGATCGTGTTCATCCCAGAGGCGACTCCGGTCTGGTCCGGGCGCACCGCCTGGACGATCAGGTTCGCGAGCGCCGCGAAGGCGAAGCCGACGCCGATGCCCAGCAGGGCCGAGGCGAGATAGATGCCCGCCGGGGCCCTGGAGACCGCGAGGACGACGAACGAGAGGAGCGTCACGCAGGAGCCGGCGACAAGCGGCACCTTCGAGCCGACGGTGCCCGAGAGCCTGCCCCCGATCGGGCTGAAGATGAGCATGGCGATCGTCGAGGGGATCAGGAAGAACCCGGCTTCGGTCACCGACGCGCCGAAGCCGTAGCCCGTCGACTTCGGCGCCTGGACGTACTGCGGGATCAGTATGAACGCGCTGTACATCCCGAAGCCGAGCAAGAGAGCGGCCAGGTTCGTCGTCCAGACCCCGCGCAGCCGCATCATCTCCATGTCGACCAGCGGATGCTTCGACCGCTTCTCCGCCCATACCCAGGCCACCGCGAGGACGCCGGCAAGGCCGATCAGTCCGAGGGTCTTCGGCGATCCCCAGCCCCAGGTCGGCGCTTCGCTGATGGCGAGCAAGAGCGCGATCAGCCACGCCGAGAGCAGGATCGCGCCGAGCCAGTGGACGTCGCCGGGCGCGCGGATCGGAGACTCGGGGATGAGGAACAGCGTTGCGACGGTCGAGACGAGCGTGACGAAGAAGGGGATCCAGAAGAGCCAGTGGTAGGAGAGGTTTTCGAGGATCGGTCCCGCGAGAACGATCCCGAGGCCGCCTCCGATGCCGAGGATCCCCGAGATCAGTGCGATCGCGCCGGCGACCCGTTCTGGCGGGAACTCATCGCGGACGATGCCGAAGGCGAGCGGGAAGATCGCTCCGCCAACGCCCTGGATCGAGCGGGCAAGGATCATCAGCGGGAGGGTGGTGACCACCGCTGCAAGCAGGCTGCCGAGAGCGAGCCCCGCGAGCACGATCACGAGAACGAGCCGCTTCCCGAACATGTCGCCGAGCCGCCCCGCGATCGGGGTGGCGACCGACGCGGCCAGCAGGTAGGCGGTGAAGACCCAGGCGACGCCCGCCGTCGTCGTGTGGAGGTCGTGCTGCAGGACCGGCAGCGCCGGCACGACGAGCGACTGCAGCAGGGCGTAGGCGCCGCCCGCGAGCGCAAGCACGGCGAGGATCACTCCCGGCCGCCCAGTGTGGCCCGCTCCCCCGTCCATCCGGGTCAACCTAGCGGCTGGAGCAGTCAGGCCGGCTCGTCGCCGCCGCTGACCGAAGCGGACTCGATCCGCACCGACTCGATTCGAACCTCGTCGAGCGGACGGTCGGCTCCGTCGGTGGCAGCGCTTCCGATCTCGTCCACCACGTCCATCCCCGAGGTGACGCGGCCGAACACCGTGTGCAGCCCGTTCAGCCACGGGCACGACGCGGCGGTGACGATGAAGAACTGCGACCCGTTCGTGTTCGGTCCCGAATTGGCCATCGCGATCACGCCGCGGTCGACCGAGTGGCCGTTCGGCTCGTCCTCGAACTGATAGCCGGGCCCACCCATTCCCGTTCCGGTTGGATCGCCTCCCTGAATCATGAAATCCGGGATCACGCGGTGGAAGACGACCCCGTCGTAGAAGCCGTCGCGGGAGAGCTTGACGAAGTTCGCGACCGTGTTCGGCGCGTCGGTGTCGAACAGCTCGAGCTCGATGCTCCCTCGATTGGTGGTCATCGTCGCAGCACTCACGGCCTCGATCCTACTCGACGGCGCGCGACCCCTCCAATGCTCGTCAAGCGCGACAACGCAAATGCCGATTCAACTCGCGGATGGCGGCCGCGGCCTCACCGACTCCGTCGCTGGTGTGGTCCAGCGCTCCGGTCATGCGCCTCTGGCGGGTCGTGGTGAGTCTGGGCTTCGGCTTCCTCGTCCTCCATCTCGCGTTCGGGATCGGCGGCCACGCGCTCGACGGCTTCGCCGAGCGGTGGGTGTACGACGGGCTCGAGATCCTGGCGGCAACCGCCTGTCTGCTCCGGGCCGCGGCAGCCCGCGAGGAGCGCGCGGCGTGGGGCGTCCTCGGTGTCGGGATGCTCTCCTTCGCTCTCGGCGACATCTGCTTCGACTTCCTCTACGGCGGAAGCCCGCCCGGAGTCTCGGTCTGCGACGCCTTCTACCTCTCCTTCTACCCGGCGTGCTACGCGGCCCTCGCGCTGCTCATCCGGGCCCGCATCTCGACATTCAACCGGGCTGTCTGGCTCGACGGGGCGATCGCCGCTCTCGCGGTGTCTGCGGTCAGCGCCTCGATCGTGCTGCAGGTGGTACTCGACCACACCCACGGCGGCCTGTGGGGGATGACGGTCGGACTCGCCTACCCCGTGGCCGACCTCGTGCTGCTCGCCATGGTGATCCTGGTCTTCGCGCTCTCGGGCTGGAGGCCGGGCCGGGCCTGGGCGGTCTCCGCGGTCGCGTTCGGCCTGATCACCGTTGCCGACAGCCTGTTCCTGTACCTGAACGCGACCGGCGGCTACAAGGAGGGGACCCTGCTCGACGCGCTCTGGCCCGCGACGATGCTCCTGCTCGCGGTCGCAGCGTGGCAGCCGGTCGAGCGTGAGCACGCGGTCGAGCTCGAGGGCCGCTTCCTCTCGGCGACTCCGCTTCTCTGCGGCACGGTCGCCCTCGGCGTTCTCGTCGGGACGCGGTTCCATCGGCACAACGCGATCGCCGACGCCCTCGCCGTCGCCGCGATCTTCACGGTCTTCATCCGCACGTGGCTGAGCTTCGTGGAGAACACGCGGCTACTCGACGGGGTCAGGACCCAGTCGCTGACCGATCCGCTCACCGGTCTCGGCAACCGGCGCAGCCTGATGATCGCGCTCGACCGCGCCTTCAGGCAGACCGACGGCCGGCGAACAGTGTTCGTGATCTACGACCTCAACGGCTTCAAGCGCTACAACGACACGTACGGCCATCCGAGCGGCGATGCCCTGCTCGAGCGGCTCGGGGGAGCCCTCGAGCTCGCCTCCCATCCCGAGGGGCGCGCCTTCCGGCTCGGGGGCGACGAGTTCTGCATCCTTGCCACCGGCGACCGGAGCCGCCTCGAGGCGCTCGTCGAGGCGGGTGCAGCTGCGCTCAGCGAGGACGGCGGCGGCTTCCACATCGGAGCCGAGTACGGCGTGGTCGTGGTTCCCGACGAGGCAAAGGACCCGACGAGTGCCCTCCGGCTAGCCGACGAGCGGCTGTATGCCCAGAAGGTGAGCCTCTACCACGGCCAGGAGGATGGTCACGGCTTGCTCCTGCGTGCGCTCCACGAGCGCGAGCCGGCCCTGCGCGAGCACATGCACAGCGTGGCGCAGTTCTCGATCGTCGTCGGTGCAAAGCTCGGGCTCACCGGCCAATCGCTCGAGCAGCTCATGCTCGCGGCCGAGCTGCACGACATCGGGAAGATCGCTCTCCCGGACGCGATCCTGCAGAAGCCCGGAGCCCTCACCGACGACGAGTGGCGGTTCATGCGCCGGCACACGGTCGTCGGCCAGCGGATCCTCGCCGGCGCGCCGTCGCTGCGCGAGGTGGCGGAGATCGTCAGGGCCACCCACGAGCGCTGGGACGGTCGGGGCTACGTCGATGGGCTCTCGGCCGCGGCGATCCCGCTTCCGGCCAGGATCATCGCTGTCTGCGACGCGTACGTCGCCATGACCTCGGATCGCCCTTACCGCCCCGCGATGAGCCACGCGGAAGCGGTCGCCGAGCTCCGCCGCTGCGCGGGAACGCAGTTCGATCCGGAGGTCGTCGTTGCGTTCTCACGGCTCTACGATGCGGTCGCCAGGTCGCTGCGGGCGAGCGAGCCGACGATCCGCGCTGTGGGCTAGCCTGGAGTTCCTAAGCAAGCCTCATCTGCACGATGCCCGCCGTCTGCTCGACGAAGTGCTTGCTCAGCATCGTCTCCTGCCGCTGGTAGTTCGAGCCGAGATCCTCGCCGTAGAGGACGTCGGGCGGCTCGAGCATCCGCTCGAAAGCGAGCTTGCAGATCGGCTGCCGGTGCTCGACCATGAACGAGACGTCGCGCGCGCGGACCTCGAGCGCAGCGCGTGTTCCGTGTCGCCGTCCACGTGGGTCGAATCCGAAGCCCGGGTCGAAGAACCCCGCGTAGTGGGTGCGAAGCTCGCCGGCAGTCGGGTCGTAGGCGGTCATCTCGGCCGCGAACCCCGGAGGGATGCAGACCCCTTCGGCCGAGAGCAGGAGGTAGAAGACCTCGGGCTCGAGCACGATCCGCGAGCCCGCCTCGGGATAGACGGGATCCCAGTAGTCGCGCCAGCCGTAGCCGTGCACGCGAGACAGGTCGATCGGGAGGCTGTTCCGCTTCGCCCGGTAGCCGACGATACGGTCGGAGGGGCCGCTCAGGTCGACGCTCAGGAAGAGGCCGTCCGAGATCGTCAGCTCCCACGCCCGCAGCGGGTGCGAGTCGAGGTAGAGGAGCGGGAACTCCTCGTGGACGATGCGGATGTCGTCGTCGCGCAGCCGGGCATCGCCGGTGAAGAGCCGTAGCTGGTTGAGAGCGAGGCCCGTCTTGACGTGGATCGCGTACGACCGCGGTACCACCTCGAGGTAGAGCTTCCCGCGATAGCCGAACGGGATCTCGTCGAAGGACGGGTTCCCGTCGGCGATCACGCGCGTGAAGACGTCGAGCCGGCCGGTCGAGCTCTTGGGGTTGGCTTTCGCGCGGATCTCGGGCGGCAGCGCGAGCTCCTCGATCAGTGGCACGAGGTAGGGGCGGTCGCGCTCGAGCGCGGCACCGTCCCTGAGGTCGATCTTCTGGAAGGCGATGCCGGCGATCTTGTCCGCGACCTTCGACCCCGCGTCCGGCAGGAAGCTGCACCGAAGCGCCCACGCGTACTCGCCGAGGCGCAGGTCGAGGCTCGCGGGCTGGACGCTGTCGGGCGGGATGCGGTAGAGCTCCGATCGGATCCACTCGCCCTGGATCGCTCGGCGCAGATCCTGGGCGGGCAGGACACCGGGCCTCCGGGCAGGCTCCTCGGCGGTCGCCGGCGCGCTCTCGGGGACGCTCCCGCTCATCACTGCGGAGTCTAGGGACGGCTTCACGGCGGGGATTCTCGTTGCGGTCGCGGACGGATCCTCGCCGTCCGCTGCCGCGACTGGCACCCTTAAGAGCCGTGTCGAAGCGGAGGGGGTCGTACAGCCAGTATCCGTCGCAAAGGCGGAGAAGGAGCTCTCGCCGGGCGCCGGCGCTGGCGCTGCTCGCGATCGTGCTGGTGGCGGTCGCAGGGCTGATCGCGCTCAGAGTCGAATGGCCCTCGGCCCGGATCGTCACCGACCCGCAGGCTCTCGCGGGGTTGCAGACGGCCCCGTTCGGCGAGCAGGTCGAGAGCGTCACCGCGCACAACGCGCAGGGACGTTCGGTGCCGGTGACGCTTCGGGGCGGGAAGATCACGCCCGTCGGGAAGCTCTCAGCCGGCGAGCGGCTCTACGTCTCCGCCACGGTCCGCCGCGCCTCGTGGGTCTCCTGGCTCGTCGGTGGCACCGAGAAGATCCAGACCACCCTGACCACGCCCGAGACGAGCGTGCGGGCCACGCTGCTCCATCTCGCGCCCGGCGCTCCGGTCGATCTCGCCTTCGACGTCCCGGCGAGCCTCGTGCGGCTCGACCTGCCTGGGTTCAAGCAGGAGAGCCTCCGGTTCGCGAAGCCGCGGAAGGTCCTCGCGACCGGACTGCAGGCGATCGGCCCGAACCGGTTCGGCGTGCTCACCGTCGCGGTCGCGGCGCGGTCCTGGGAGACGCTCTCGCCGCCGGTGAAGGTGAGCTGGTTCCCGACGGGGAGTCACCTGCAGGCGCTCGTCGCGCCCTCGCCGGGAACGACGATCCAGCCCTCGACTTCGATTCGCCTCACCTTCTCCCGTCCTGTACAGACGGTGCTCGGGGCGGTGCGGCCGAAGCTCGACCCGCCGACGCCGGGCACCTGGGCGGTGAGCTCGCCGAACACGCTGACGTTCTTCCCGACCGGCTCGGGCTTCGCGCTCGGGCGCCACGTGACCATCACGCTCCCGGCGCCAACCGAAGTGCTCACGCCGACCGAGACGCAGACGCTCCAGAAGCTCACCTGGAGCATCCCGGTCGGCTCGACGCTCCGCCTCCAGCAGCTGCTGAGCCAGCTCGGCTACCTGCCGCTCAGCTGGCAACCGTCCGGCAGCCCGGTCGCGGCGACGGCGATTGCCCAGAAGCAGGCTGCGCTCCACGCGCCTGCCGGGACTTTCACCTGGCGCTACGCGGATACGCCCGCCGAGCTGAAGGCGCTCTGGCGGCCGAACAGCTGGACGAGGATGACGCAGGGCGCGGTGATGGCGTTCGAGTCCGACCACAACCTCGACGTGGACGGGATCCCGGGGCCGATCGTCTGGCACACGCTGATCTCGGCTGCGCTCAAGGGGGAGACCGCCCATTCCTACAGCTACGTACTCGTCCGCCGGAGCGTCCCGCAGACGCTGATGCTGTGGAACGACGGTCAGACGATCCTGACGACGCGCGTCAACACCGGAGTCCCCGCCGCGCCGACTCCCCTGGGGACGCACGCGGTCTTCGAGCATATCCCGGTGGGGACGATGCGGGGCCAGAATCCCGACGGTAGCCGCTACGTCGACCCCGGGATCAAGTGGATCTCGTACTTCAACGGCGGCGAGGCGATCCACGGCTTCGACCGCGCGACCTACGGCTTCCCGCAGAGCGTGGGCTGCGTCGAGACGCCGATCTCGACCGCCGGCGAGATCTGGCCCTACACGCCGATCGGCACGCTCGTCACGATCGTCCCCTGAGCTCGAGGTCGAGAACGGGCCGGTGCGGGGAACCACCAACCCGACGGTCAGCGAAGACCGACGCGGGACGGAGGGCAGGGACAGTGTCCTCGCGCGTCTGATCGCACGGAGATCGCGGCGCGGCTGCGGGAAAGCCGAAGCCGGCCGCGGAGCTTCCACGATGCCCGTGACCGCCGCCGGCGGCGACGATCTGACAGAGTTCGACACCGGAGGATGGTCTGACCGAGACGCGCCAGGTGGTGATCGTGCCGGATGCACTCGACCAGCTGGTCGATGCATTGTGTGTGCGCGGGTATCGCGTCCTCGGTCCAACCGTGCGTGACGGCGCGATCGTCTACGACGACCTCGACTCGGCTGCCGAGCTGCCGATCGGCTGGACGGACAGGCAGGACGGCGGGAGCTACCGGCTCGAGCGCCGTTCCGACGAGGCGCGCTTCGGGTACGCGGTCGGGCCGCATTCGTGGAAGCGGTACCTGTTCCCTCCGCGGATCCGGCTCTGGAAGGGGCAGCGAGATGGCTCCGTCGCCGAGGAGCCCCTCGACGAGACGCCGCTCGCGTTCGTCGGCGTGCGCTCGTGCGAGCTGCACGCGATCGAGATCCAGGATCGTGTGTTCACCGGTGGTGCCCATGTCGACCGCGACTACGCCGCACGACGGGCAGGGGCGTTCCTCGTCGCGGTCAACTGCTTCGAGCCCGCCGGCACCTGCTTCTGCACGTCGATGGGTACAGGCCCCGGCGTTGAGGCCGGCTACGACCTGGCATTGACCGAGATCCTCGACGGCGAGCACCGGTTTCTCGCCGAGGCCGGAAGCGACCGGGGCGCCGAGGTCCTCGCCGCGCTGCCGTCGCGGCCGGCCGTCGAGGCCGACCAGCGTGCCGCCGGCGCCAGCATCGAGTCGGCGGAGGCGAAGATGGGGCGGACGATGGAGGCCTGGGACCTGCGCGAGCTGCTAGCCCGGAACCTCGACCATCCGCGCTGGGACGACGTGGCAAAACGCTGCCTGACGTGCGGCAACTGCACGCTCGTGTGCCCCACGTGCTTCTGCTCGGCGGTCGAGGACGAGACCGACCTCGCCGGCGAGGAATCATCCCGCTGGCGCGTTTGGGACACGTGCTTCTCGGTC
This sequence comes from Gaiellaceae bacterium, assembly GCA_035517795.1. GTDB lineage: Bacteria > Actinomycetota > Thermoleophilia > Gaiellales > Gaiellaceae > PALSA-600. The sequence goes on from DATIYE010000144.1 coordinate 8,890, forward strand.
GACTACTCCTACATCCACGGGGGCAGCATCCGGCCGTCGGGACGCTCGCGGTACCGGCAATGGATGACGCACAAGCTCGGCACCTGGCACGACCAGTTCGGCTCCTCCGGCTGCGTCGGCTGCGGCCGCTGTATCGCCTGGTGCCCGGTCGGGATCGACATCACCGAAGAGGTCGCGGCGATCCGCGCGACGGAAGGAGCCCAGCATGTGAAAGGAGCCCAGGATGCAGCAGCTTGAGGACCTGCTCGCAGAGGTGCCCTTCTTCGGAGGGCTCGGCTCGCACGAGCTCGAGACGCTTGCCGGATGCGCCGGGAACGTGCGCTTCGCGGCTGGCCAGAACCTCTTCCGCGAGGGTGACCCCGCGGACACCTTCTACGTCGTTCGCCACGGCAGCGTCGCGCTGGAGACGTTCGTCCCCACGCGGGGCGGGGTGATGATCGAGACGATCGAGGCCGGTGAGGTGATCGGCTGGTCGTGGCTCTTCGAGCCGTACCGCTGGCACTTCGACGCGCGTGCGCTGACCACCGTCCGTGCGACAGCCTTCGACGGCGCCTGCCTGCGTGGGAAGTGCGATGCGGATCCCGCACTCGGCTACGCCCTGATGAGCCGCTTCGCACAGGTGTTGATCGAACGCCTCCAGTGGACGCGGCTGCGCCTCCTCGACCTGTATGGCGACGGCAATCGCAGCTAGCGCCCCGGGCGTCGGCGTGATGACGCCGCTCCCCTTCCGGGTCGCCGCTCGGGAGCAGGACACCGTGGACACGTGGACGCTGACGCTCGAGCCTCTGGCCGGGGCCGCGCCGGTCATCGGCCCGGGGCAGTTCATGATGGTGTACGCGTTCGGGATCGGCGAGGTGCCGATCTCGGTCAGCGGACCGCCCGGCGTCCCGACCCCGGTCGTGCTGACGGTCCGCGCAGTGGGCGCGGTGAGCGGCGCGATCTGCGCCTCCGACCCGGGATCGGTGCTCGGGCTGCGCGGTCCGTTCGGATCGTCGTGGCCCGTCGAGGAGGCGGCCGGCGGAGATGTCGTCGTCGTCGCCGGGGGCATCGGCCTTGCGCCGCTTCGCCCCGTCGTGCTCCACGCCCTCTCGCGGGCCGAGGAGTACGAGCACGTGAGCCTCCTCTACGGGGCGCGGACACCGGAGGATCTCCTCTACGTAGCCCAGCTCGACGACTGGCGGCGGACGATCGATGTGGAGGTCACGGTCGACGCTGCCGGCGAGGAGTGGGGCGGTGCGGTCGGATTCGTCGCAAAGCTCGTCTCGCGGGCCGAGCTTCGGCCGGAGCAGGTGACGGCGTTCGTCTGCGGGCCGGAGATCATGATGCGGACGACGATCGACGCGCTCATCGCGCGCGGCGTAGCGCCCGAGAGGATCCAGGTGTCGATGGAGCGCCACATGGACTGCGGGATCGGCCTCTGCGGCCACTGCCAGCTCGGTCCGACGCTGATCTGCCGCGACGGCCCCGTCTACGCTTACCCCGAGATCGCGCCCTGGATGGAGGCGCGCGAACTGTGAATGCGCCGAAGCCCAGGCTCGCAGTGTGGAAGTTCGCGTCGTGCGACGGCTGCCAGCTCTCGCTGCTCGATCTCGAGGACGATCTCCTTGCGCTCGCTGGCGCGGTCGAGCTCGCCGACTTCCGGGAGGCGACGAGCGCGTTCGTCGAAGGGCCGTACGACCTGTCGCTGGTCGAGGGCTCGGTGACGACCGCCCACGACGCGGAGCGGATCCGGGAAGTGCGGCGCTCGTCGAAGGCGCTGGTCACGATCGGTGCCTGCGCGACAGCCGGCGGCGTCCAGGCGCTTCGCAACTTCGCCGACGTGCGCGAGTTCGTCGACGTCGTCTACGCGTCACCCGAGTACATCTCGACCCTCGCGACTTCGACTCCGATCTCCGCCCACGTGCAGGTCGACTTCGAGCTGCACGGCTGCCCGATCGACAAGCGTCAGCTGGTCGAGGTGGTGACCGCCTTCCTGCACGGACGCAAGCCGGGCATCCCGTCGACGAGCGTCTGCACCGAGTGCAAGCAGCGCGGGACGGTCTGTGTGACGGTCGCCCACGGGACGCCGTGCCTCGGGCCGGTGACGCACGCCGGCTGTGGCGCGCTGTGCCCGGCCTACAACCGCGGCTGCTACGGGTGCTTCGGGCCGATGGAGACTCCGAACACGGCCGCCCTGATCCCGCTCCTCCGCAGGCAGGGGCTCTCGGAGGGCGGGGTCGAGCGGGTGTTCTCGACCTTCAACGCTGCGTCGGAGCCGTTCCGGAAGGCGGCCGGCCGTGAGTGAGCGCCGCACGATTCGCACCGATTACCTCGCCCGGGTCGAGGGTGAGGGAGCGATGACGGTCAGGCTCGACGGCGAACGGGTCGAGCACGTCGAGCTGCGCATCTTCGAGCCGCCGCGGTTCTTCGAGGCGCTGCTGCGCGGCCGTGGGTTCGCCGAGGCGCCTGATATCACCGCGCGGATCTGCGGGATCTGCCCGGTCGCCTACCAGACGAGCGCAGCAAACGCCCTGGAGAGTCTCTGCAATGCCACCCTGCCCGATCCGATCCGGATCCTCCGGCGGCTTCTCTACTGCGGCGAATGGATCGAGAGCCACGCGCTGCACGTCTACATGCTCCACGCGCCCGACTTCCTCGGCTACACCGGGGCAGTCGAGCTCGCGCGGGACGCGCCGGCGGCCGTCGAGCGCGGTCTGGCGCTGAAGAAGACCGGGAACGCGTTGATGACGCTCGTCGGCGGCCGTGAGATCCATCCGATCAACGTCCGCGTCGGCGGCTTTTACCGCGCGCCGACCCGCCGCGAGCTCGGGGCGATGGTCGAGCCGCTCGAGCGCGCCCGTGAGGCGGCCCTCGAGACCGTCCGCTGGACGGCCGGGTTCGACTTCCCGGAGCGGACGGTGGAATGCGAGCTGGTCGCACTCTCCCAGCCCGCCGAGTACGCGATCGAGCGCGGTCGGATCGTCTCGGACCGGGGTCTCGACATCGGCGTCGCCGAGTACGACGAACACTTCGAGGAGCTGCACGTCGAGCGCTCGAATGCCCTGCACTCGAGGCTCCGCGAGCGGGGCACGTATCTGTGCGGGCCGCTCGCCCGCTACACGCTGAGCTACGACCGGCTGTCGCCGCTTGCCCGGGAGGTTGCCGCCGAGGCGGGCCTCGGACGCGAGTGCCGCGACCCGTTCAGGAGCATCGTCGTCCGCAGCGTCGAGCTCGTGTACGCCTGCGACGAGGCCTTGAGCCTGATCGCAGCGTACGACGAGCCCGACACGCCGGCGGTTTCGGTCGAGCCTGTCGCCGGGACGGGATACGGCGCGAGTGAAGCTCCGCGCGGTCTGCTCTACCACCGCTACCGGCTCGACGCAGAGGGGACGATCCTCGACGCGAAGATCGTCCC